>JASLLZ010000174.1 GCA_030746775.1 Rhodospirillales bacterium
TTGAGCTTCTTCTCCCGGTTTATCGTGATCGTCCCGACGCCATCGTCTTTTTCGAACAAAATCATTCCCGTGCTCATTTCTGGATGCCCTCCAAGGCTCGGCCGACGGCGCTTCCGATCTCGGTTACCAAGGCCGCAGTCTCGCAGCCGGCGGCGCGGAACGCCTCGAGCTTGGCCGTCGCCGTCGTCGATTGACCGCTTTGTCCACTGATCGCCCCAGCGTGGCCCATGCGTTTTTCCGCCGGCGCGCTTTGGCCGGTCATATGGGCGATCACCGGCTTCGACATGGTCCGAACGTAGTCCAACGCCTGATATTCGGTCGTGCCGCCGGGCTCCCCCAACAGCACCACGGCATCGGTCCCGCTATCCGCCTCGAACAGCGGCAGCACGTCGACAAACAAGGTTCCGACGACCGGATCGCCGCCAAGACAGACCACCGAACTGGCCCCGAAGCCGTGCAGGTCCATGTCGTCCAGGACCTCGTAAGTCAGAGTGCCGCTCTTCGACAATACGCCGATGCGGCCCGGCCGCACCCGGTCATCGCTGAGGTCGGCCATGTTGGCCTGGCCCGGGCTGATGATGCCGGCCGAGTTGGGACCAAAGAGCCGTCCGCCCTTGGCCAGGGCATAGGCACGCATCTTCACGGCGTCGTGGATCGGCACGTTTTCCGTATAAAGAACGACCAGGGAGATGCCGGCGTCGAAGGCTTCGTAGATGCCGTCCAGGGCCCTGGGCGCCGCGATGGCGCTGAGCACGCAATCGGCGCCGGTCGCTTGGCGGGCCTCGTTCATGGTATCGAAGACGGGCACGCCGGCGACCGTCTGCCCGCCCTTGCCCGGCGTCACGCCGCCGACCAGCGGCGTGCCGTTGACCACCATGCGCTCGGCGTAGGTCCGCCCCGTCGTCCCCGTGATTCCCTGAATAAGGATGCGAGATTGCCCATCGACGAGTACCGACACGAAAGCGACTCCTCAGCCCGTGACGCGGGCGCCGGCGGCGGCGACCGTGCGCCGGCACGCCTCTTCGAAATTTCCGGTCACTTCGCAGTTCAGGGACTGCAAGATGGTGCGCGCCTTGTCTTCCTCGAGACCCCGCATACGCACGACCACCGGCATGGCCGCGACGATGGGCGAGCGTTGGCGCGCCATCGCCAGGCCTTCGGCGATGGTGTCCAAAGTACGGAATTGCATATAGAAATTTAGAAGCAGGACCTTCGGCTTCAATTCGCAGATTAGTTCCATTACCTCGGAAACGTGCTGCGGCCCCCGCGCCATGGCGCCGTGGAGTTCGATCAAGCCGCGGACGCTGGCCCCCATCGCCACCAACTGGTCGAGGGTCGCCATCGTCATGCCGGCGCCATTCATGATGGCGGCCACGTCGTGACCTTCGAGTTCGATGCCAATGACGTCGAGTTCGCGCGCCCGGCGTTCGAACTCGCTGCCCTGGGGAATTTGGACGCGGCCATCGTGGCGGAACCCGGCATCTTCATCCAAGATCACCTTGGCGTCGGCGGCAATCAGGGCGCCGTTATTGTCAAGGACCAGGGGATTGATCTCGACCAGTTCGGCGTCTTCCTTTTCGAGGGCGTCGAGCACCCGCGCCGCCGTGTCCGCGAAGGCCCTGGCCCTGTCACCAACGAGGCCAAGGCGCCGCGTCAGGTCGGCCAGCCCGTAGGGCCTGAGGCCGACCAGGGGATCGATTTCCACCCTGACGATGCGTTCCGCCGCCACGCTTTCGATGTCGACGCCGCCTTCGGCGCTGGCCAGAAGAACCGGCCGGCCGACATCACGATCGATCATCGCCGCCAAATAGAACTCGTGCTCACGTTCGACCTTGGCTTCGACATAGACCGCGCGAACCGCCTCGCCGCCGATCTTCATCGCCTCAATGCGGCTGGCGGCATCATTGACAGACTCCGCGTCGTCGACGATCAGAATGCCGCCCGCCTTGCCCCTTCCCCCGGCGTAAACCTGCGCCTTGACGACGAAGGGTCCCCGCGTCCCAGGCGGCAGATCGGGATAGAGGGCGCCCGGCGGGATGGGAATTCCATGGGCGGCAAGGATTCGCTTCCCTTCATGTTCGAGAAGCTTGATCACCCTCCTCAGTCCTCCTGCTCGACGAACGGGTCGTACTGCAGGTCGATCCATTCACCGGTGAAGTTGGGCTCACGGTTCTCCAGATAGGCCCTCGGTCCTTCGCGGGCATCCTTGTGGAACATCAACTCGGTGTTGCAAATGGTCTGGTATTCGATGCCCTTGACGGGATCGCAGCCGAGAGCCTGGTTGCGCGCCGTCTTGATCGCCCCGATCGCCGAGGTTGCCGCCTTCGCCATCTTGCGCGCGAAGGCATAGGTCTCTTCCTCCAGGGCGTCTTCCGCCACCAGCCGCGTCACAAGGCCC
>JASLLZ010000175.1 GCA_030746775.1 Rhodospirillales bacterium
GCCTCCGCGGTCGCCTGCGGATTGTTATGGTAGCCGGCGAAGACGGCCGGACCGCGGGTGCACAGTTCGCCCTGTTCGCCCGGTCCCAGGCGCCGGCCCGCGGCGTCGAAGGCGGCGATCTCCATGCCGGTGCGGGGGATGCCGCAGGTGCCGATGCGGGCTTCGGGATCGTCGTCGTCGACGGTATGCATGGAAGGCGTCATGACGGTGATGTTGCAGGTCACCTCGCCAAGGCCGAAGAACTGCACCAACACCTGGCCCAACTTGTTCAGGGCCAGCTTCTGGTCCTCGCGGTACATCGGCGCGCCGGCGTAAACCACATAGCGCAGCGAGGAATGGTCATGGCGGTCGACCGCCGGATGTTCGACCATCATCTTGAGAATGGTGGGAACGGTGAACATGTTGGTCACCCGGTGTTGCGCCACCAGGCGCCAGCATTCCTCGACGTCGAAGCGGGTACTGGTCGGCAGGATGCTCATGGCGCCGCGCGACGCCTGCGGCAGCAATTGCACGCCGGCACCGTGGGACAGCGGGGCGACGACCAGCGAGACATCCTCGCAGGTCGTGCCGGGCATGATGTCGGCGAGCTGGTTGTTGACCACGAAGGTCATCTGGCCATGGGTGAGCACGGCCCCCTTGGACCGGCCGGTGGTGCCCGAAGTATAGAAGAACCAGGCGGGATCGTCGTAGGCGACGCTCGCCTCATCGAAAGAAGCACCCATATGGGCGTCGACAAGATCGTCGAAGCCGTGCTCGCCGGGGCGCGCGGCGCCGATGGCAATTACCGTTTGCAGCGCCGGCGAGGCCGCCTTGACGGCATCGACGTGTTCGTTGAAGCCGTGGTCATAGACCATTACCCGGGCGCCGCTGTCTTCGCCCAGCCACGCCATCTCCGGCGGCGTCAGGCGGTAGTTGGCGGGCACCCAGACGGCGCCCATCTTGAACGCCGCCCACATGCTGTCGAGCATCTGCGGGCAATTGCGCGACATCACCAGGATGCGGTCGCCCTTGCCGACGCCCAGTTCCGCGAGCGCCGCAACCAATGCGTTGGCGCGGTCGTCCAATTGGCGCCAGGTCCATACCCGCTCACCCTGACGAAGCCCGGGGCGCGCGCCGTGGAGCCGCGCCGTGTCCGACAGCAGGCGGCCGAGGTTGGCGACGTGGGCCATCGGTTAACGCAGGGCTTCCAGGATGCTGACGAAGTTGGCCACGCCCGTGCCTCCCATGTTGCAAACGCCGGCCAGGCTGGCGCCGGGCACCTGGATGGCGCCGGCGGTGCCGGTTACTTGCATCGCCGCCAGGACGTGCATGGAGACGCCGGTGGCGCCGATGGGATGTCCCTTGGACTTGAGCCCGCCCGAGGGATTGACCGGCAATTTGCCGTCCATTTCCGTCCACCCCTCGTCGATCGCCCGCGCCCCTTGCCCGCCCTCGGTCAGGCCCATGGCCTCGTAGGCCATAAGCTCGGCGATGGTGAAGCAGTCGTGGAGTTCCACCAGCCCGAGGTCGTCGAGGGACACGCGGGCCTCGGCGCGGGCGTCGCGCCAGGCCTTTTCCTGGGCCTCGAAACGGGTCATGTCGCGGCGCGCCATGGGCAGGAAGTCGTTGACCTGGCGGGCGGCGCGGAACACGACCGCCTTGTTCATGCTCAACGCCGTCTCCACGTCGGCCAGGATGACCGCGGCGGCGCCGTCGGAGACCGGCGAGCAATCGGTGCGCCTGAGCGGACCGGCGACGATGGGGTTCTTGTCCGACACCTGGCGGCAGAAATCGTAGCCCAGGTCCTTGCGCAACTGGGCCAGGGGGTTGGCGGCGCCGTTCTTGTGATTCTTGGCGGCAATGCGCGCCAGGGCGTCTGACTTATCGCCATGGCGGTTGAAATAAATTTCGGCGATGCGGGCGAAGATACCGGGAAAGCCCGCCGCTTCCTGCCCTTCTCCCTCCTTGACGTAACTGCAACCGAAGAGAATTTCGCCGATGCGCTGGCCCGGCGTGGCGTACATCTTCTCGGCGCCGACGGCAAGCACGATGCGGGCTCGTCCGGCGGCGATGGCGGACAAACCCTGGTAGATCGCCGCCGAGCCGGTGGCGCAGGCATTCTCGACGCGGGTCGCCGGCGCGAATCGAAATCCGTCGTCGGCCTGCATGACCAGGGACGCAGGAAAATCCTGGGGCGAGAACCCGGCGTTGAAATAGCCGACGAATATCTCGTCGATGTCGGTAGCCGCCAGCCCGGCGTCGGCCAGCGCCTCGCGGGCGGCGCCAACGATCAGCGATTCCGCGTCCTCGCCCTCGAGC
>JASLLZ010000176.1 GCA_030746775.1 Rhodospirillales bacterium
TTGTACCTGCTGAGACGGCTCTTCCGCATAGCTCCCATGATAACCCCCCAAATGGGTTATCTGGGACAGCCCCAAAGTTAAATTTTGACTCCATGGTCCAAGGCAAAGGCTCTCAGGCCGCTCCGGACGCTGTGATGGGGCAGGTTGTAGAGTGCGTCCATGTAATGAACCAAGGGTTTCACACGCAGACTTCTGATCATCATCTTGGTCGGTCCGACGAAGGGCGGTGGAACCGAGATATTGCGGAAACCGAGACCAATCAGGGCCATGGCGTCGAGAGGGTGGGCGGCCATATCGCCGCACAGGCCAAGCGGCACGCCGGCGTCGCGGCACTGGTCGAGCACGGTGCGCAGGAACGACAGCACCGCCGGCGAAAGCGGATCATAGCGTTCGCTTAGCCGGGGATTGCTGCGATCGCTGGCGAACAGAAACTGAAACAGGTCGTTGCTGCCGACCGACAGGAAGTCGACGCGTTCAAGCAACGCCGGCAATTGGAAGGCCAGTGACGGCACTTCGATCATCGACCCGACGCGCAAGGTTTCGGGCGGCGGCAAGCCCAGGTCGCGGACCCGCTCCAGTTCCAGATCGACGATGGCGCGCGCCGCGTCGAACTCGGCGACCTCGGCGATCATTGGGAACATGAGCCTGAGGTCGCGTCCGCCGGCCGCCTGGATCATGGCCCGCAGTTGTTGGCGCAGGAGCGCCGGGCGGTCGAGGGCGATGCGGATGGCCCGCCACCCCATGGTCGGGTTTTCCTCCGCCGATTGGCTCCAGTAGGGCAGAATCTTGTCGCCGCCCACGTCGAGGGTGCGAAAGAGGACCGGTTTATCCCCCGCCTGATCGAGGACCGTGCCATAGAGCGTGCTTTGGGCCTCCACGTCGGGGAATTGCGAGCGCACCATGAACGGAACCTCGGTGCGATAGAGGCCGACGCCGTCGGCTCCCGTTTCATCGAGGTATTGCATGTCGACAAGCAGGCCGGCGTTGATGTTGAGGTCGACGCGCTCGCCGTCCACGGTCACCGCCGGCAGATCGCGGAGCGAGGCGTAGGCGGCCTTGCTGCGCCGGCGCGCCGCTATGGTTTCGCGAAACCCGTGCACCAAGTCCTCGCCGGGGCGGATGTAGACCAGCCCGTTGTCGCCGTCGACCATGACCGGATCGCCGGGTTCGATGCGGCTCAGCACGTTGCGCGCCTGGCCGACAACGGGGATGTCGAGGGCGCGCGCGACAATCGCCACGTGGGCCGTCGGCGATCCTTCCTCAAGTACCAGTCCGCGCAGCGCCGTGCGGTCATAATCGAGAAGTTGCGCCGGTCCCATGGTGCGCGCCACCAAAATGACCTCGCCGGGCAGATCGTTTAGGGGGGCCATTTCCTCGCCGCCGATCAGATGGTGCTGAAGGCGGTTGGCCAGATCCTCGAGGTCGTGCAGCCGTTCGTGCAGGTAGGGGTCGGTGACCTTGCTCATGCGGGCGCGGATGTCGTTGTGCACCTTTTGCACCGCCGCCTCCGCCGTCAGTCCGCTTGAGATGGCCTCGTCCATGCGCGCCAACCAGCCGGCGTCCTCGGCGATCATGCGATAGGATTCCAGGATGTCGCGGGGCTCGCCGCCATCGGCGAGGTCGGTCGTCTTGAGCATGTCGTCAAGGGCGCCGTGCATGTCGGAGACCGCGCTGCGCAATCGGTCGTGCTCATGATCTGGATTTTCGGCGACCAGTTGGCGGACGTTGAAGTAGGGTTGGTGCACCACGGCGCCCCCCATGCCGTGGCCCGGATTGAGACGAACCCCTTCGAGGCGCAGGGGCAACAGGGCGTTGCCGTCGGCCGGCAGCATCTCGTCGCGGCTGATGAGTTCGCCTCCCGCCACCATCTCGGCCAGGACCATGGCGACGGTCTGCAGGGTCTCGATCTCTTCTTCGGCATAGTTGCGCCGCGTGCGGTTCTGAACCGCCAGGACGCCGATGACCCGTCCACCGCGTAGGATCGGTACACCCATCAAGGATTGATAGATTTCCTCGCCGGTTTCCGGGCGGTAGGCGAAGAGGGGATGGTTCTGCGCGTCGGCCAGGTTGAGCGGCCGGGCGTGGCTGGCGATGTGGCCGATCAGGCCCTCGCCGACGCGTAGGCGGGTCTGGTGCACCGCCGTCGGCTTCAATCCCTGGGTGGCGAACAGTTCCAGGACCTCGCCGGCGCGCTGGACGTAGATCGAGCACACCTCGGCCACCATGTCGGTGGCGATGATGACGACGATCTCGTTCAGGCGCTCCTGAGCCGTGCCGGCGCCCGCCA
>JASLLZ010000177.1 GCA_030746775.1 Rhodospirillales bacterium
GGTGTCGGCCGGGGTGTAGGTCACCCTCCGATCGCCGTAGACGACCGTTTCCGCCATGCTCCCGGTCGCGAGCCTGTGCAGCGCGGCCTCCGCTTCCGCGAGCCACGCCTCGATGGTTGCTTGATCAGTCATTGTTTTCCGTCAGAGCCAGGGATTGTCCGACAGGGCCGCCCGGGGCATCGGCACGGTTTCATCTTCTTGGGCGTCGGTTGCCGAAGAGAGCCGCCCCGAACCGTCGCTCCCGGCGGACGCCGCCAGGTCTTCTTCCATCTGCCGCCATTTGCGTTCATGCCACCGGTCAGCGCCGATCAGCCACGCCGCGGCCCGGGCATAGACCCGACAATCCAGCGCTTCGTTGCGCTCGCGGGTCTTCTGCCATTCCAGCTTCGGGAATCCCCGTTTGTTGGTGGTGGTCACCAGCCGCTCGGCGACAAACTGCTTGCACCACTCGGCGTCCAGCCCAAGCGGAAGATGTATGTAACCCTCGGGCCAGCCCGCGCCGGCGGCCAAGTCCTCGTCCGTCGGACGATCGAGCCTGAGCCAGGCATAGGTCTCGCTCTTGAACACCGCGCCGGAGACATTCCAGAGCTTGACGCCACGGCGAAGCTTGCGGCCGCCCTCGGTGGCCTCGACGGTGGTCGGGCCGCCGACCGGCGTACTCCGGTCGAAACCGTGCGCCCCTTTGACCGGCATCACCAGCCCCGGGCCCATGCGGCGGCACCATTTGTAGGCCATGGCCTCGAACCCACCGGCGGTGTCGATGGCGAACTTTTGAAGCTTTACATGCTTGCCGTTCTCGTGGCGCCAGGTCCGTGAAAGCAGCTTTGTCAGTTCTTCCCAGACCTCGGCCGCCCCGGGGTTGCCGTAGAGCACGACATGGTCGACGAGCCAGCTTTCCAGGCCGCGTCCCCAGGCCCAGACGTCGACCTCGATGCGGTCGTTCTGGATGTCTGCCCCCGCGGTCAGCATCAATCCCTTCGCCGTCACCGCGCCGAGCGGGAAATCCTCGCGGCGGTCATAAAGGCGCTGCCAGTCGGGCGCTTCGCCCCGTTCCTGCCAGGTCTCGCCCAGGTCCGTGTTCTTGACCGACTTCAGCGCCGCGTCATTGCCCTGGGCGGCCTCCCAGGCGGCGGCGATTTCGGCCCAGCTTCGCCAGCCGACGGGAGAGTAGAGGCTGGAGATATGGAACCCCGCGGTCTTGCCGCTGTTGTTCTCCGGCTTGGCCGTCGCCCGCCACTCGCCTCGTTCCAACATCCGGGTCTTGTGATGCTCGTGAACGACGCCTTCGCAGGCCTCGCAGAGATAGTGCGCCGTCTCCGGTTTTCCCTTGTCCCACCTGAGCCGTTCGAACTGGAGCCACTGCATGTGCCCGCAATGGGGACAGGGCTCGAAGTAGCGGCGCTGGTCGGACGCCTCGTACTCGCGCTCGATCCTTGAGACGCCCTTGATGGTGGGCGTCGAAACAATGAACACCTTGCGCCGGGCGAAGGTGCGCGTCCTGGCTTCCGCCAGCGCCACCGGATCGCCCTCGCCGTCGATATCGCCTGGATAACCGTCCACTTCGTCGAGAAACAGGTAGCGCACCGGCATGGACCTTAGCCCCACCGCCGAGTTGGCGCCGGTCATGGCCAGCAGCCCGCCGGGGAAGGACTTGGTCAGCATCGTGTTGCCGGAATCCCGTGAGCGCGCCGGCTTGACCAGCTTTGACAGAACCGCGCTTTCCTCGATTAACGGATCGACCCGCTGCCTTGAGTTTCGCTTGGCCATGTCCACCGTCGGCAGGACTGCCAGCATCGGCCCCGGCGCGTGATGGATGACATAGCCGATCCAATTGTTGCCGCACTCGGTGCCGCCGATCTGAGCCCCCTTCATGAACACCACCCGCTCGACCTTCGAAGCCGGCGACAGGCAGTCCATGATCTCCTTGAGATACGGCACCCGCGACGTGCGCCAAGGGCCCGGTTCCGACGCCCCCTTGCCCGACAGCCGCCGGTGCCGGTCGGCCCACTCGGAGACCGTCAGCGTTGGGTCCGGGCGCAGACCCTGATCGAAGGCCTCGCCGTAGATCTCAGCGGCGTCCGGAATCACCTGACAGTTCCTCGCACGCCGCACGGATTTCAGTAATCAGCATCCCATGCACCCGTTGTTTGTCGGTCTCCGCCGCCAGCACGGCGGCGAGGCGCTCGGGGATGTTCAGCAACGCATCCCTGACCACCCGCGCCTTGTTGAACGCG
>JASLLZ010000178.1 GCA_030746775.1 Rhodospirillales bacterium
GTCCTCGCTTTACCATGCTGTCAGCCATGGCGAGGCAAAAAAAAATCACGCCGAATCAAATCCTTCTCGGCGAGTGCGTGGAAACGATGAAGAGTCTGCCGGCGGCGTCGGTCGACATGGTCTTCGCCGACCCGCCCTACAACCTGCAACTGGACGGCGCCCTGCTGCGCCCCAACAACTCCAAGGTCGACGGCGTCGAGGAAGAGTGGGACCGCTTCGACGGCTTTCGCGGCTACGACCGTTTTACCCGCGCCTGGCTGAAGGCGGCGCGCCGGGTGCTCAAGCCCGACGGCACGCTGTGGGTGATCGGCAGCTATCATAACATCTTCCGGGTCGGCACCATCCTGCAGGACCTGGGTTACTGGTTCCTCAACGATATCATCTGGCGCAAGACCAATCCGATGCCCAACTTCCGCGGCCGGCGCTTCACCAACGCTCACGAGACCCTGATCTGGTGCGCCCGCGACAAGGAATCGCGCTATCGTTTCAATTACGAGGCGATGAAGGCGCTCAACGACGACTTGCAGATGCGCTCGGATTGGCTGCTGCCGCTGTGCACCGGGGCCGAGCGCCTGAAGCAAGACGGCCGCAAGGCCCATCCGACCCAGAAACCCGAAGCGCTCGTCTATCGCGCCGTCCTCGCCGCCACCGAGGTCGGCGACCTGATCTTGGATCCGTTCTTCGGCAGCGGCACCACGGGCGCGGTGGCCCGCAAACTGGGGCGCGATTTCATCGGCATCGACAACGATGCCGATTATGTAAAGCTGGCCAACCGGCGCCTGGCCAAGGTGCGCCAACCCGCCGATCCCACCCTCATGTCGACACCGGCGAAGAGGAACCAGCCGCGCATCCCGTTCGGTTGGCTGGTCGAACGCGGCCTGGTATCCCCCGGCACCGTGCTTACCGACGAAAGGCGGCGTTATTCGGCGCGGGTGCGGGCCGACGGCACCTTGATTGCCGCCGAAACCCGCGGCTCCATCCACCAGGTCGGAGCCTTCGTCCAAAAGGCGCCGGCCTGCAACGGCTGGCAGTTCTGGTACGTTAAGGTCGAAGGGTCCCTGGTGCCCATCGACGTGCTGCGCCAAAAGCTGCGGGCCGAATTGCACTAATCGCGCCGCGCCGTGGCCGCCGCACCATGAACACCGCTCCGTCGATTTCGTCGTCGCTCAAGGGAATCGCCTGCATGATTGGTGCCGGTGCGTTCCTTATGATGAACAACGCGGTCATAAAGCTGCTCACCGCGACCGTCCCGGTGGGCCAGATCCTGTTCGTGCGCGGGCTATTCGTTTCCGTCCCCATCGCTCTTCTCGCCTGGCGGGCGGGGGGAATAGGTTCACTGCGTATCCAGAGCCTGTCGGGTCAGGCGTGGCGCGCGGCGCTGACCGCCGTCTCCACGCTATTGATGACCAACGCCCTCGGTCAACTGCCCCTCGCCGACGTCACCGCCATCACCTTCGCCGGCCCGCTTTTCATCACCTGCCTGGCGACCTGGGTTCTTGGCGAACGGGTCGGGTGGCGGCGCTGGACCGCCGTCGTCGTCGGCTTCACCGGCGTCATTCTGATGACCCGACCGACCGGCGAGGCGCTGCGCTGGGCCATCTTCCTGCCCTTGGGCGTCGCCCTGGTGGGCGCGGTGCGCGACATCATAACGCGCCGCATGAGCGTCACCGAAACCTCGGTGTCGATGCTGTGTTATACGTCCATCGGGGTGGCGCTCTCGGGTCTCGTCACGTGGCCCTTCGGCTGGACCGTCCTGGAGACACGGGAAGTGGGTTTGCTGGCCCTTGCCGCCTGTTTGCTGGGCACCGCCCAATTCTTAGGCATCGAGTGCTTTCGCCATGCCGAGGCCGCCGTGGCGGCGCCGTTCAAGTATTCCGAAATTCTGTGGGCGGTCGTCATCGGCGCCCTTATATGGGGCCACCTGCCCGACGCCTGGATCGTCGCCGGATCGGCCCTGGTCGTCGGCAGCGGCCTCTACATCCTGCGCCGCGAGACGCGGCGCCGCCGGCGCCCTTATACCAAGGATCAATGATAATGACCCATAGAGATCGCGTAGGCGGTCCGTCGGGTAGGAGAAATGCCGCCGGCGATGCGGCGCATCGACAAGGCTTT
>JASLLZ010000179.1 GCA_030746775.1 Rhodospirillales bacterium
CGGTCGCCACCTTGAGGATGGTGGTGGCGCGTTGGTGCAGGGACTTGACCAGCCAGCTTGCCGATTGGAAGCATTTGTGAATGTACTGGCGATCGGTCTTGGAGCGCGCCTCCTTGGCGATGCGCGCGTAGTAGTGGTTGCTGACCAGCACCCGGGGCAAGGTGTCGCCGTTGAGCTCGACAATCCAGCCGCCGCCCGGTTGCGCACGCATGAGGACGTCGGGGGTCACCGGCTGAGAGACGGCGGCCTCGAATGTCGTCGCCGGCTTGGGGTCGAGCGCCCTGATCTCAGCCACCATCTCGGCCAGGTCGTCGGCATCCATGCCGCACAGACGGGTAAGCGCCGCCAGGTCGCGTTTGGCCAGCAGGTCCAGGTTGTCGAGCAAGGTCTGTATGGCGGGATCCAGCCGGTTGCGGTCCTTGAGCTGGAGGCTCAGGCATTCGGCCAGGTTGCGGGCGAAGATGCCGGGCGGGTCGAAGGTCTGTAGTTGGGCCAGGGTGCGCTCCACCCGTTCGACGGCGCAGCCCAGAAGCGCGGCGACCTGGGCCACGTCGCCGGTCAGGTAGCCGGCCTCGTCGAGCATGTCGATCAGGTGCAGGCCGATCATGCGGTCCCCGGCGTCGTCCACATCCATGTTGAGCTGGGCGACCAGGTGCTCGCGCAGCGAAATGGTGTCCGACAGGGTCTGTTCCAGGTTTCCCCGGCCGTCCTCGAAGCCGCCGCCGGACGATCCCCAATCCTCGAACTGTGCGGCCGGCGCTGCGTCCAGGTGGTCTTGTTCGGCGCCGTCGGTGGCGCTGTCGTTGTTCCACTGGTTGTCATAGTCGACGTCGGGGGTATCGTCCTCGGGCAGCGGGCGGTCGGCGTCAACGGACCGGTCGACCGCCGCCGGCTCGCCCGTCCCGTCGTCGCCGTCGGGGTCCCGTTCCGCCTCGCCGCGGTCGTCGTCGGCGGCGTCCACCCCGGTGCCTTCGAGGCCGTCTTCGCCGCCGTCGTCGCGCTCGAGAAGCGGGTTTTGCTCCAGCTCCTGTTCGACGTAGGCAAGAAGATCCAGCGACGAGAGTTGCAGCAACTTGATCGCCTGTTGCAACTGCGGCGTCATGACCAGCGCCTGGGACTGGCGCAGTTCAAGGCGCGGGATCAGGGCCATGGCGAACCCCCCATCACGGCCGTATACCCCATGTGATAGGCGCCAATTGTATGTTTAGAGGCGGAATTGTTCACCGAGATAGACGCGTCTCACGTCCTCGTTGCCGACGATGTCCGACGGCTCGCCCTCCATCAACACCATGCCGTCGTGAATGATATAGGCGCGATCGATGATATCCAATGTCTCGCGCACGTTGTGGTCGGTAATCAGCACCCCGATTCCGCGGTCCTTCAGGTGAACCACAAGGTCGCGAATGTCGCCCACGGCGATGGGATCGATGCCGGCAAAAGGTTCGTCCAAAAGGACGAAGTGGGGATTGGAGGCCAAGGAGCGCGCGATCTCGACGCGCCGGCGCTCGCCGCCCGACAGGGCCAGCGCCGGCGTGCGGCGAAGATGGGTGATCGAAAACTCGGCCAGCAGGTTATCGAGCATGGCTTCGCGGCGGTGGCGCGATTTCTCCACCACCTCGAGCACGCCGCGGATGTTTGCTTCCACCGTGAGGCCGCGAAAGATGGAAGCCTCTTGCGGCAGATATCCGATACCCATGCGGGCCCGCCGATACATGGGCAGGTCGGTGATATCCTGGCCGTCCAGGACGACGGTGCCGTAATCGGGCGCGATCAGGCCGGTGATCATGTAGAAACACGTCGTCTTGCCGGCGCCGTTGGGTCCCAAAAGCCCGACCACCTCGCCGCGCTGAATGGCCAGGGTGGCGCCGCGCACCACCGGGCGCTTCTTGAACCTCTTGCCCAGGTTGTGGGTCGCCAGGCCACGGTTGTGGGCGACCAGCCGGGGGGTCCGGTCCGGGGGATGGGGTTTGCCGGACGACGGAGCCGGCGGTGTGGTGGGGCGATGGGCCATGGTCTCGGTGTCGGACCTTATTCTTGCAAAGGTTAATTTCTCTTTACGGTGCCGGGACTGAGCAGGCCG
>JASLLZ010000017.1 GCA_030746775.1 Rhodospirillales bacterium
CCGGTTGGTCGAGAAGGCGTCCAAATTCGGTGCCCCGTCGTCATTGCAGATCCACTCGACCAGGCGCGTCGCATGGTTGGCGGCCAGGCTGACGCCACTGTGACAATTGAGGACAAAAGCGCCTGGGTGCGGGGTCGAGCGGTCGTAGATCGGAAACCCGTCCGGCGGCCATGTTCTGAGACACCCCCAGACGCGGACGATACGAGTCTCCGCCAGAAACGGGAACACGCGCACGCCGTAGCGCGCGATGTCGCCCATGACACCCGCCTTGGTGCCGTCGTCGAATCCAACGTCTTCGTGTGAATCGCCGATCATGATGGACCCTTCCTGGGTCTGGCGGATGAAATTGGTGGGTATGTTCAAGATCGGTTGCAACCGTTCGGTGACCAGAATCTGACCCCGGTTCGGCTTGATCGGAACCTGCAGTCCGACCATCGGCGCCAGGCGGGCATTGTCGAGACCGGCGGCCAGGATCACCCGTTCGGTCTCGATCTCGCGCTCGCCGGCGTCAAGCGTGAAACCCTTTCCCCGCGGGAGGATTTGGCGGGCTCCGGCACCGTTCAGATAGTGCCCGCCCCGCGCCAGGAACCCGGCGTGGAGGGCGCGCAGCAAATAGGGCGCGCTGCAATGCCCGTCGTCGGTACAATACGACGCGCCGACGACATCGGGTCCCAGACCCGGCATCAGGTCGTCGAGCGCGTTGCGGTCCATCATCTCGAAATCGGCGGCGCCGGGGTAGGATTTGATGCGCTCCAGCAGCACTTCGCGCTCGGCCATTTCGGCGTCGCCGAAGCACAGCTTCACGCCGCCCAGCTTGGAATAGCCGACATCGACGCCGGTAGCGTCCTGAAGTTCGCTTGCGAAAGCGGGAAACTGCTCGGCCGATTCCCGGGCCCAGGCGGCGTAGCGGGGTGATCCGTCGCCCTTGCCCTGGACCCAGACCAGACAGAAGTTGCCGCGCGACGCCCGGTGCGCGACATCGCCCTCGTCGATCAGCGCCGTCGCGACGCCGCGTCCGGCAAGGCCATAGGCCACCGCCGTACCGACCAAGCCGCCGCCGATCACGACAGTCTCGAAGCTGCCCACGAATGTCCCCTTACGTCTCTAATACTTGTGAGGATCGGAAAAGATCGTGCCTTCGTTGGGCGCCATTTTATGCCCTTGGTCCGCCTTCGACAACTAGGCTTTCCCAACGACGCGGCAGACTCCGCGAAGGTTGGTTTGACATTCGCTTGGCAGCGGTCCTAGGTTTGGCCGCCAACAAACGGAGCCCCCTTACATGGATGCCAAGGAACTGCACGAAAGCGCCATCGTCTTCGATGGCTTGAACATCTGCAATTGGAGCCGCGAGATTTTCGAAGACATGCGCCGGGGCGGCGTGACCGGGGTCAACTGCACCTGTTCGACCTGGGAGAATTTCCCCGACACCATGAAGAACATCATCCAGTGGAAGGGCTGGTTCGACGAACATTCCGACATCCTGGTCCAGGCCTACACGACCGAGGACATCCGCCGCGCCAAGGCCGACGGCAAGACCGCCATCGTTCTGGGCTGGCAGAACACCTCGGCGATCGAGGACCAGACCGGTTATCTGCGCATTTTCAAGGAACTTGGCGTCGGCATCATGCAGCTCACCTACAACACCCAGAACCTGTCCGGCGCCGGGGTGTGGGAGAAGGTCGACCCGGGCCTTTCGGATTGGGGCCGCGAGGTGGTCGATGAGATGAACCGTCTCGGCATTCTGTGCGACCTGAGCCACGTCGGACCCAAGACCGTGGCCGACACCATCGCCCACTCCCAGCAGCCGGTCTGCTTTTCCCACACACTGCCGGCGGGAATGAAGGAAAGTCCGCGCAACAAGACCGACGAACAGATAAAGGCCCTCGCCGACAGGGGCGGCCTGATCGGCCTGATGCTGTTCGGACCGATGATGAAAAAGGGCAATGAATCCACCGTTGACGACTATGTCGAGGCTCTCGACTACGTCATCAACATCGCCGGCGAGGACCAGGTGTGCATCGGCACCGATTTCAGCCAGGGCCACGCGCGGCCCAGCGCCTTCCAGGAATTTGCCCAGCGCGACAAGGGTTACGCGCGATTCACCACCCAGTTCCTGCACGCCGAGGTCAAGCACCCCGAGGGCTTCCGCACCATCGGCGAGTTTCCCAATCTGACCGCCGCCATGCAGCGCGCCGGCTGGCCGGATGGCAAGATCGTCAAGGTGCTGGGCGAAAACTGGCTCAGGCTGCTGAAAGAAGTTTGGCGGGCGTGAAGTTTGCCGTCGCCGGGTCCTGAGCACTGGACGGGCGTTACACAGGTCTTACAATGAGCGGCTCGAATTCAGCCGCCGCACCATGCTAGGGGGAAACATCCATGGCCAAGAAACCCAAGCCCTATACCCGCATCCTGGGCAAGTTTCTGCATAAGCTCACCTACCGCGACCTTTCCAAGAACGACGTCGCCGTCACCAAGAGTCTGCTTCTGGATTACATCGGCTATTCGGTGGCCTCGGTCGAGGAAAAGCCGGCCCGCATCCTGCAGGGTTTGGCCGCCGAGATGGGCGGCCCGGCGGAGGCCACTATCATCGGCACCTCGAAGAAGGTCAGCGCGGTATGGGCATCGCTGGTCAACGGTTCCATGGGCCACATGACGGAGCTTGACGATACCCACCGCGGCACCCAGTCCCACATGGGCGACAGCGTCCTGCCCGCCGCCTTGGCGGTCGGCGAGAAGGCGGGCGCCAAGGGCCGGGACGTCCTGGCCGCCATCGTCGCCGGATACGACTGCGGCCTGCGCGCCGGCTATTCGGTCATGCCGAGCCATTATTTCAAGGGCTGGCACCCAAGCGGCACGATGAACGCCTTTGGCGCCGCGATGACGGCTGGCAAGATCCTGGGCCTTAGCGAGGATCAACTCCTGCACAGCCTTGGCCTTGCCGGAACCCAGACCGCCGGCAACTTCGCCCATGTGCCGATCCGCGGCATGTCGAAGGACCTCAACCCGGGCAAGGGGGCGCTCAACGGCGTCCTGTCGGCCTTTCTGGCCCGCGACGGCTTTACAGGGTCGTTCGATATCTTCGAGAGCGTGAAAGGGTTCATGGCGCTTTATGCCGATCGCTCCAAGCCCGAAAAATTGATCGCCAATCTGGGCAAGCCGTTCCTCGTCGGCGAGGTGGCGCACAAGAAATATCCGGGCTGCTTTCACATCCATTCGTCGCGCGAAGCGGCCATGGACATCGCCAAGAAACACGGCCTCAAGGCCGCCGACATCAAGAAGGTGGTTGCCCGCATCCATGCCATCGGCGCGTGGTATGTCGACGACCCGGTGCCGTGGACCGGCGTCAAGGGGCTCTACGGCCCGCGTTTCTCGGCCCAGTTCCAGATCGCCCTTGCCCTGTTGGAGGGCGAGGACGGGATGTGGGCGTCCTACGACGACGAATACGTGTTGAAGAAAATGAAGGACCGCCGGGTGCGTCAGGTCATGAAACGGATCAAGCTGGTGCACGATAAGGGGTTCAACAAGATCTGGCCCAACAAATGGCCGGCCGTGGTCACCATCACCACGACCGCCGGCAAGACCCACACCAAGCGGGTCGACCTGCCGGCCGGCGAGCCCGAGAACCCGATGTCGGAGGCCGAGATCGAGCGCAAGTTCGATATCCTGGCGGCGAGCCGCTATTCGCCCCGGCGCATCGCCCAGATCAAGGCGGCGGTGGACGGCTTCGAGAAGCTCAAGGACATCTCCGAGTTCACCAAGCTGCTACGCGCCTAAAGGGCCTTGGCGCGGGCCGGAAACAAGAAACTTTTGGGAGTAAGGGATGAAACAGTCCGAGGACTCGAAAAAGGCCTTCGCGGCCATCTCGGAGGACCGGCTTGTCGCCCTGGCGCGCAAGATCATCAGCATGCCGAGCAAGCTGTTCGAGGAGCACGAGGTCGCCGACTACTTGGACCGCTATCTGAGCGACATGGGCTTCGCCGTCGAGATGATGGAGGTCACCCACCCCTGGGACGAGACGCTGGTGACGCGCCAGCCCATCGCCATCCTCAAGGGCACCGGCGGCGGTCCTTCCTTGATGATCAACGGCCACATGGACACCAACGTGACGATGTCCGGTTGGACCGTCGATCCCTACGAAGGAAAGCTTGAGGACGGCTGGCTGTGGGGCCTCGGCGCCCAGGACGACAAGGGCGGCATGGCCGCCGCCATCAGCGGCATCGAAGGGCTGATAGAGGCCGGAATCAAACTCAAGGGCGACATCGTCATGTGCCCGGTGGCGGCCCACAAGGTCGGCGGCACTGGGACGCGGACGCTCTTGCGCAAGGGTGTCGGCGCCGATTTTTGCATTAACATCGAACACGCGGCCAATACCATCGGCACCGTGTGTACGGGCGGGATACGGGTCAAGATCACCACCACCACGCCTGGGCTCTTCTTCCGTTTCACCCCCGAGGCGCGGGCCAAGTACACCAACGCGATTGAGCAGCAGGCCGATCTCATCGGCCGCTTCGGGCCCAGCCTCACCAACCAATTGCCCAACAACTGGCTCAGCCACACGCCGCATCCCGAACTGGCCGACTTTCCCATGATCCGCTATGACAGCATCGGCAAGGATCACTATGGGCGCGGCTGCGAGCTGGTGTTCCAGGTGCGGACGATTCCGGGCATGACGCTCGACAGCGTGCGCGACGACGTGCAGCGGGTCTTGGATGGCATCAACGACATTCCCAATCTGGATTATGAACTGACCATCCCGGCCAACGGCCCCACCGATCCCTATTTCATGGACCCCATGGAAATCTCCCCCGACCATCCCTTGGTGCGCGCCGTCGCCGAGGGCCAGGAGCTGGCATCGGGCAAGCCGGCGCTGATCGGCAGCGTCGAGCGCATCGGCAACTACGGCGACGGAAACGTTATCGGGGCCAGCGGCATCCCGTCGCTTCAATACGGGCCGGGCGACATCAAGGTTTATCCCGAATGGCCGGCCCCCGACGAACGGGTTTTGGTATCGGAACTGATGATCACCGCCAAGGCCTGCGCCCACGCGGCCCTGACACTCTGCGGATGACTGGCCCGGCCTCCGGTGCGGCGACCGATGAGGTCCTGATGCGCTCGGACATGGAGCGTCTTAGCGCCGCCGACGTGCGCGCCCACATCCGCGCCGGGCGCTGGCCCCACACCACCAAGCGCCTGGCACTGGGCCGCGAACAGGCCAATTTGGTCATCCTGGAGGAGCGCTACGCCTTTGATTTCATGCGCTTTTGCCTGCGCAACCCAAAGCCGCTGCCGCTCATCGAGGTCACCGACCCCGGCGATCCGGAACCCAAACAGGTCGCCCCCGGCGCCGATCTGAGGACCGACGTGCCGGCTTATTGCCTTTATCGCGACGGCCGCTTGGCCGAGGAGGTGCGTGACATCCGCGAGCTTTGGCGTCCCGACCACGTTGCCTTTCTCACCGGCTGTAATCTGTCGGTGGATCAGGTCATGCTGGACGCCGAAATCCCCTTGCCCCATCTCGTCGACGAAGGCGCGAAGGCGTCGCAGTATATTTCCAACATCCCCTGCGAGCCGGCGGGCATATTCTCCGGACCGGTGGTGGTGAGCATGCGGCCGATCCCCAAGAATCTGGTGGTCAAGGTCATCGAAATCACCTCGCGCTATCCCCAATGCCACGGCGCGCCGATCCACGTCGGCGATCCCGCCGCCATCGGCATCGACGATATCGGCCGCGTCGATTGGGGGACGGCCAATCCCGTCGGCCCCGATCAGGTCCCGGTGTTCTGGGCCTGCGGCGTCACGGCCCAGGCGGTGGCCCAGGCATCCAAAATCCCAGAAATGATCACCCACGCCTCGGGTCATCTGTTCGTTACCGACCGGGCGGTATTGGATCCGGTCAAGTAGGGCGACAGCGTCAGACCGGCGGGTCGGGGAACGCCGCCACCCGGGGCTTTACAATGCGCCGGGTGTCGCCGAGACGGGTCGTGAAGCCCGATGCGTCGAAAAACTCCAAGATCTCGATGGTCAGGTTGCGTCCGATGCCCGAGCGGTCGCGAAAGGCCGTCACCGTGAATTGGCCGACCGCCGCCTCGGCGGCCAAACTCTCGGCGATGTCGGCGAGTTGGTGAATAGTCCGGGGCAGGAAGAAGCGGTTCCGGGTCACCCTGTGGACGACGCCCAGTTTGGCGGCGCGGGCCAGAAATTTCTCAACCTCGCCAACGCCGATGCCCAGCGCCTGGGCCAGTTCGGGAAGCCGGGGCGGCCTGAGGTCGGGCCTGTCCAACAAGGGCTCGGTCCGTTTCCACAGGGCGGTATCGTCCGGCCCCATGCGCGCCCGGTGGGCGGGCAAGCCCAGATGGGGGCCGGCGCGAACCAACGCGCCCTCGGCGACGAGGCTGGAAACGACCGCTGCGAAGACCGCCGGCGAGACCTGATCGACGAGCGCCTTGCGCAGTTCGTCTTCCGTTGCGCCCGGTTGCTCGGGGGCGGAACGGTGGCGCGCGCCGGCCGTTTCCAGGGTCGCGCGGCCGAGCGCTTCCCAGCGTCGGGGCGAAAGCGCCACCGTTCCGCCGGCGTCCTCGATCCTTACCATCGCCACGTCTTCAAAGACGGCGTCCGCTTGCGCGCCGGTAAGGTTCCAGGCCAGGGCGAAACGGCTTAAATCCACCACATCCGTCGCGGCGGCCAGCATTTGGCTAAGGGCGGCGGCCGGATCATCCGCTTCCATGGCACCCAAAAGCGCCAGGCGCCCGGCCTTGGCCCGCCCACGGGGCGGGGCGAAGGGGTCGATGACATGGCCGCCGGCAATGGTTTCGCGGGCCGAGCGGTCGCGCAGGATAAAACGGTCGCCCCTGAGCGCGCCGAGGGCCTGGTCGAGCACCAGCTGGGCCAGCCCCCGGCCGCCCGGATCGATGGTGCGGCCCTCCAGCAGGGCCACCCGCCCGGTCACGTCCGCCGCCCCCAGATGGAGGTGGACCGGCGACCAGTGCTTGAGCCGCCGGCCTGGGGCAAGGGGCACGCGGACGACCGCGTCGAACCGCGTCACCGGGGCGTGGATTTTCTCGTCGACCAACCAGTCGCCGCGCCGGACCGTTTCCTTGTTGACCTCGGGGCCGACGATGTTGAGGGCACAGCGATCTCCCGCCCGGCCCGCTTCGGCCTCGCGGTTCTGAGCGTAAATGCCGCGCACCCGCACGCGTCCGCCCGATGGCGAGAGGACCAGGCGATCACCGCCAACGACACGGCCCGAGAATACGGTTCCGGTCACCACCAGGCCGGTTCCCTCAAGGGTGAAACAGCGGTCGACGGCAAGCCGGAAGTGACCGCCCGTCCGCCGCCTGCCCGTCCGCCCGGCAACTTCTTCCAAATGTTGGCACAGGGCCGGGACTCCAGCGCCCGAAATTCCCGAGACCGGAAACAGAGGGGCGCCGGCCAGGCTGCTGGCCGACAAAAGGGCGGCCACGCCGGCGCTCGTCTCGGCTACCTTTTCCGGGTTTGCCCGGTCGACCTTGGCTATGGCGACGGCGCCGTCCGATACCCCCAGCAGATCGAGGATGGCCAGGTGCTCGTGGGTTTGCGGCATCGGGCCGTCGTCGGCGGCGACCACCAGAAGGGCGTAATCGATGCCGGTGACGCCGGCCAGCATGTTGCGGACGAACCGTTCGTGGCCCGGCACGTCGACGAAGCCGAGCACCTATCCATCGGGCAGCGGCGAATAGGCGAACCCCAGTTCGATGGAAAGGCCGCGCCGTTTTTCCTCGGCCAGGCGGTCGGTATCGACGCCGGTCAACGCCTTGACCAGGGCCGTCTTGCCGTGATCGACGTGTCCCGCGGTGGCAACGATCACGGCGCGTTTACCATGGCCTTGCCCCTTATTCCAAAAACGGCGTCGGGTTGGCGGCGTTGTGGAACAGGTTGATCAGGGTGTTGACGTCGAACACCGGCAGGTCCGATGCCTCGGCGACATGGGCGCTGAAGGGGCACATGTTGGTGCATTCGAACAAGATGGCGCCGGCGTCCGGACATTCGTCCATGAATTCCTCGGTCATCTCCACCATCTCGGCGATCAGCACGTCGGTATCCAACTCGTTTCCGTCGCCAATGTAGACGGCGGGAAAGACGGCATCGTCCTTCATGCCCTTGACGTAAACGGGGATGTCGTCGGTCGACCAGCCGACGCCGTTGAAGTGACGTTCGTTCATATAGACCGCGCGCTCGGTGAAGACGCCGATCTTCTTTGACGGCGGCAGCATGGCATGGATCAGCGGGGCCTGCAGGAGCGCCGAGGCCAGCACCGGGATGCCGACCGCCGCCGCCAGCTCCTTCTGAAACGGCGCCAGGAATCCGCAGCTGGTGGTGATCGCGCGCACGCCCTCGCGTTCAAGCTCTTGCGCCGCCTCGATGAAGGGATCGAGAAGCTCCGGCACCGGTTCGTGCTTCATGATCATCTCTTGGAAGGCGCCCTTGACCGTCTTGTAGCGCACCGGGAAATCGAAGCTCCACGCGTTGCCGATGTCGCCCGGGGGACGGGGAAAGCGCGTGTCGAGCATCAAGATGCCGACGTCCTCGCCATAGTTGGTGGTGCCGCCCGTCATCTTCATGGTGACCGTCCTCCATGACCGCTATACATCTTGCCGGCGATCCTGCCCGCATGACGCCCCGATGACAAGCTCAGGGCCCGAGGATCGTGTTACTATTCCGGGCGTCGGCGCAAGGGGATCGAAAGCGGTATGTCGAACTACGAAACCATCACCAATTGGTTCGTCGATTTGCAGGCGCTGATAATGTCAGAGCCCGAATACGCGCCGCTGCGTGCGTTGTTCCCCGTCGAGGCCGAGCGGATGCGCGACCACGCCCTGGCCAGCCGGCTTCACGAACGCGCCATCCAGGTCATCATCACCACCTACAATGTCGAGGTCGAGCGCCTCATGATCGGCGCCATCGGCCGGCTCCAACGCCGCCAACTCGGCCTTGGCCTGCCGACCGACGTTGACGAGGCCCGAGCCATGGCCATTGCCGGCGCCCTGGACGAAGCGGGACACGCGCCACTGGGCTCCGTCAATGCCCCCGCCGTCGCCGACATGCGCGCCTATCTCGAGGCGCAAATGGTCGATCCCGGCGATGATCGGCCGCTTTGCGATCTGGCGGCGGCCAAGGACGCCAACATCGCCCAATATCCCATGGCCGCGGTGGTGGGGTGCCCCCATTTTGCCGCCATCGCCAGCGACCCGACGACCATCGCCGCCGTCGCCCACCACCTGGGCGCCCTGCCGACCGTTCTCGGTTACACCGCCTGGTGGTCCTTCGCCGGCCGGCCGGAGGCCCGGGAGGCACAATTCTTTCACTTCGACCTCGACGACTACCGCATTTGCAAGCTGTTCGTTTATCTCACCGATGTCGAAGCCGACAGCGGACCGCACATCTATGTGGAAGGAACCCACCGGCCCGCCATCGTGGCCCAGGCGCGCCGCGCCTGGGCCGGCGGCGAGGCCGACTTCGACGCCTGGTACCTGCAACGCCTGCGCAAGAGCGACGCCGAGGTGGAAAAGGTCTTCGAACGCCAGACGGCGATCCTCACCGGCCCCGCCGGGACCACTTTTCTGGCCGACACCCGGGGAATTCATAAAGGGCTTCTTCCCGACCGCGCCGACCGCCTGGTAGGCCAAGTGCTCTATGGGGTTACGCCGCGCATCCAGGAGGCCTTGGAGCCCCTTGACCTGGGTACGCCGGCGACCGCCCATGTTCCGGACTGGGTGGTGGGGACGCCAACCCTGGACTACGCCAACCGGCTGTTTTTGAGGCCGGCCGTGCTACCGCGACAAGGAGAACGCCCATGACCGCCGACCCGCCCGACGGCACCGACGCCCCCGGCTTCACATTTACCGCCGAGGACATGGCCGAGGTTACCGGGCTTATCAACGAGAGCCCCGATCAGCTCTTGCAGATCCCCGACGTGTGTTCGTTGCTCTCGACCAGTCGTTTGAGCCGCATCAAACCCGACAGGGTGCGCACCGCCGGCGCGGTTTCCGACGGCGTCATCGAAAACGCGCTCGAACACAACCTCGATGCGCTGCGCAAGTCGGAGGAACTGGACCGGCCGTGGCGGCTGATCAATCCCCTGCGCAGCAACAACTATTTCATCTTGCACCACAAGACCATGAAGGTGCTGACCGTCGGGCCGCGCACCGAGGCCGAGATATTGAACCTGATCGGTTCGGGGTTCAGGGCCGAGAACATCCGTGGCCTCGATCTTCTGTCCTATTCCCCCTTCGTTGACATAGGCGACATGCACGCCATGCCCTACGACGACGACAGCTTCGACGTCGTCATCCTGGGCTGGGTCTTGGGATACAGCCGCGACAACGCCACCGTCGCCCGTGAGGTCCTGCGCGTCGCCCGGCCCGGCGCCTTCGTTCTCATCGGGTGTCAGTACAACCCGCAAACCAACGAAGAATTAAACCGCGCGCAGGCCATCAAGAAGGAGCCGACGCGCTATCAACACACCGACGACATGATACGCCTGTTCGACGGCCATATCCGCTCCATCCTGTTCCGCCACGACGTCCATCCCACCATGCGCCACCGCAACGGCGATTTGATGGTGATCTTCGATCTGAAGGCGTGAGCGCGGGTCGCTTGGCTTCCTAACCGCCGCCGATGCGGGGCAGGAAGTAGACCTCGCTGTCGGGGCCGATGGGCTCCAGGAAGGGATCGGCGAAGATTTCGCCGTCGATGGCCACCGCCATGCCGGCTTCCAGTTCCGGCCCCATGCCGGGATAGCGTTCCTCGAGGGCGCGGATGAGCTGGCGCACGTTTTGCGCCGCCACCTCCAACTTGGCCTCGCCGCCGGCGAACTGGTTGGCCAGTTCGTTGGTCAGCACGACCTGGGCCACGGGATCAGGCCTCGTCTTCGAGGGCGGCCAGGATGTGCGGCGGCGACATGGGAAGGTCCGCCATGCGCAGGCCGATGGCGTCCTCAATGGCGTTGGCCACCGCCGCCAGCGGCGGCACGATGGGAACCTCGCCGACGCCGCGCACGCCGAACGGGTGATTCGGATTGGGCACCTCGACGATCACGGTGTCGATCATCGGCAGGTCCGAGGCGACCGGCATGCGATAATCCAGGAATCCCGGGTTTTGCAAACGGCCGTCGTCGCCGTAGACGTATTCCTCGTTCAGTGCCCAGCCGATCCCCTGGGCCGCGCCGCCCTGCAACTGTCCCTCGACATAAGCCGGCTGAATGGCCCGCCCGGCGTCCTGGACCGCCGTGTAGCGCAGAACCGTGACACGGCCCGTCTCGCGGTCCACCTCGACGTCGCAGATGTGGGTGCCGAAGCCGGGCCCGGCGCCCTTGGCGTTGATCGAGGCGCGGCCGCTGATCGGGCCGCCGGTCTTGGCCGCCATGGCCGCGATCTGGGCCAGGGACAGCGGTTCGAACTCGCCGACGTTGGTGCTCGCCGGCAGGGCGTGACCGTTTTCCCACACGACGCCGTCCGCCTCGACCTCCCAGATCATCGCCGCGCGTTGGCGCAATTGGGCGACCACGTCTTCGGCCGCCTCGACCACCGCCATGCCCGACGCGAAGGTCACCTTGCTTCCCCCGGTGATGTCGCTGAACCCGATGGAATGGGTATCGCCGATGATGGGGCGCACCTTGGCGATGTCGACGCCCAGGACCTCGGCCGCCATGAGGGCCATGGAGGCACGCGATCCGCCGATGTCCGGGTGACCCAGGGTCACGACGACCGTTCCGTCTTCGTTGACGTTGAGAACGGCGCTCGACTGACCGCCGAAATTCATCCAGAAACCGGACGCGATGCCGCGCCCTTGATTGGGTCCAAGGGGCGCTGAATAGTGGGGATGATCCCTGACCGCTTGCAGGGTTTCGGCGTATCCGATGACCCCGAAGCGTGGGCCATAGGGGGCCTGGGTGCCCTCCTTGGCGGCGTTCTTTTCGCGCAATACCAAGGGTTCGATGTCCAGCGCCTTGGCCAGTTCGTCAATCACGCATTCGGCCGCGAAGGCGGCGATCGGCGCGCCCGGCGCCCGATAAGCCGTCGCCTTGGGCCGGTTGACCAGCACATCGTAGCCCACCGTTTTCATGTTCTCCAGGTCGTAGGGCGCGAAGGCCGTCATGCAGCCAAGCCCCACGGGAGAGCCAGGATACGCGCCGGCCTGGAAGGCGAAGGTCGCCTCGGCGGCGGTAATCTTACCTTCCTTGGTCGCCCCGATCTTGACCGTCATGACCGAACCGGACGTCGGCCCGGTTCCACGGAACACCTCTTCGCGGGTCATCACCATCCTTACCGGGCGGCCCGTCTTGCGCGACAGGAGCACGGCCAGGGGTTCCAGATAGACGGTGATCTTGCCGCCGAAGCCGCCGCCGATCTCGGCCGGCATGACGCGCAATTGAGAGACGTCGAGCCCCAACAGCTTGGCGCAGGAGGCGCGGATCATGAAATGGCCCTGGCTTGAACACCAGACCAGGGTTTGTCCATCTTCCGACGTGCTGGCGATCACCGCGTGGGGTTCGATATAGCCCTGATGGACGGGCTTGGTGGTGAAGCGGCGCTCGACCACCGCGTCGGCTTTCTTGAACCCGGCCTCGGTGTCGCCAAGGTCGTATTGCACGCGTTTGGCGATGTTCGACGGCTTCTTCGGCGCCGGCGTGACGCCCTCGGTGATGAGGTCCTCCAACACCAGCGGAGCGCCGGGCGCCATGGCGTCTTCCACGTCGAGGACATGGGGCAAGACTTCGTAGTTGACCTCGATCAGGCCCAGCGCCTCGTCGGCGATGGCATCGCTGGTCGCCGCCACCGCCGCCAAAACGTGGCCGTCGTAAAGCACCTTGTGGCGCGCCATGATGTTATGTGAAATGTGGCGGAAATCGGTCGGGTCTTCGCCGAATCGGGCTTCCTCGGACGGGATGTCGGGCAGATCGGCGGCGGTGATGACCGCCTTGACGCCGGGCTGGGCGCGCGCCTTCTCGGTGTCGATCGAAAGGATGCGGGCGTGGGGGTGCGGGCTGCGCAAAACCTTACCGACGAGCATCCCGGGCAGCGAGAAATCGGCGCCGAAGTTGGCCCGGCCGGTGACCTTGTCGACGCCGTCGGGGCGCACCGGGCGCTTGCCGATCCATTTGAACTCTTGAGCCTGACCGTCCATATGTTCTTATCCTCTCATCTCGGTCGCCGCCGACATCACGGCGCGGACGATCTTGTCATATCCCGTACAGCGGCACAGATTCCCGGCCAGCCAATAGCGTACCTCGGTCTCGGTGGGATCGGGGTTGCGGTCCAGGAGGGCCTTGGCGGCGACCAGGAACCCGGGTGTGCAATATCCGCACTGGAGGGCCGCTTCCTCGAGGAACAGGCGTTGCAGGGGATGCAGGGTTTCGCCCTCGGCCATGCCCTCGATGGTATCGATGGAACGGCCCTCGGCCTCGACGCCCAGCGCTAGGCAGGCACAGACCACCCGTCCGTCCATGATCACGCTGCAGGCGCCGCAATCACCTGAAGAACAGCCTTCCTTGCTGCCCGTCAGGTTAAGTTCGTCGCGCAGCACGTCGAGCAGGGTCTGTTGCGGCTCGCACAGGAATTCGGCCGGCTCTCCGTTGATCGTCGTCGACACATGATGCTTTGTCATCAATTGCTCCTCGCCCTTTCCAGTGCGATCGCCGCGGCGCGGCGCGCCAGGACACCCGCCACCTTGGTTCGGTATTCCGCCGTGCCCCGTTTGTCGTCGATGGGCCGGCAGGCGGCGCGGGCGGCGGCGTCAAGACGCGCCAACGCCGCGTCGTCGACGGGGCTGCCGATCAAGGCGTCCGCCGCCTCCGCCACCTGCAACGCCGTCGGCGCAACGGCCCCCAGGACAACCCGCGCGGCGCTGCATTGGTCGTTCTCGCCGAGGCTCAGGTTGACGGCGGCGCCGACCACGGCGATGTCCATCTCGGTGCGCGGAATGAAGCGCAGATAGGCATCGCCGGACCGTGGCGACTGCGCCGGCAGGGAAATGGAAACGACGATTTCACCGCTGCCGAGGGAAGTCTCTCCCGGGCCCGTCGCGATGTCGGCGACCGGCGCCTCGCGGCGGCCCTTGGGACCGGCGATGGAACAAGTGGCGCCGGCGGCGATCATCGCCGGCACGCCGTCGGCGGCGGGCGAGGCGTTGCACAGGTTGCCGCCCAGGCTGGCGCGTGCCTGGATCTGAACCGAACCGATCAGTTCCGCCGCCTCGACGACGCCGGGCCACATTTCCTTCAGTCCGGCATGCTCGCCCAGTTCGGCGCCGCACACCGCGGCGCCGATGCAAAATCCGCCGTTCTCGGCGGTGATCGTCGTCGTCTCGGCGATTCTCTTGACATCGACGATCAACCCGGGCTTGACCAAGCCCGATTGCATTTGGACCAGCAAATCCGTGCCGCCGGCAAGGATCCGGCTGTCACCGTCGGCCGCCGCCAGAAGGGCCACCACCTCGTCGATGGAGCCGGGAGCTTCGTATCGCATTGCGTTCATGATGTTCCACGAAAGTTAATTGAATTCGGGTTGGGCCGAAAGGTCCGATGGACCGGCCCTAAGGTGCCAAATCGACGGCCCAATGACAACAGGCAGAACGCGCCAAGTCCAATTTTGTGCCCAAGGCCGCGTCGATACCTTGGCCGGGCACCATGGAGGAAAGGCCACCCGGCGGCGAGGGAAAGCCGATAACGCCTTCGCGGGGTTTAACCGAATATGAAGAAGTTTTCTTTGTAGATAGCCGAGGGAAAATTATATTGAAAGAGTGGGTTTTTCCGCATGATGTCCGGGAGGCTTGCCGGGACACATCGAGACGGGAGCGGAAAATCGATGGATCGGGCCGGCGCCCGTAAAACGGCGCGTACCGGGGGACGAGCTAGTGAGAGAAACGCAAGCTGAATTGCGACGCCAGTTGGAGGCCCGATGGGCCGACTACGCGGCGAAGCTGACCGACAAGCTGGACGATATGGACCGCGCGGCGCGCCCGTTGCGCGAAGACGTGCCCGCAGATCAGGCGCACAAGGCCGCGGAGGCGGTTCGCGGCATGTCTCATCGGCTGGCCGGTTCAGGCGCAACCTTCGGCTTTGCCGCTCTTGGCCGGGTCGCCAGCGACCTGGAGACGCTCTGTGTCGCAATTCTAAAAGACGATTCGCGGCTCTCGTCGGAGCGACGCGACGAAGTCGACGGACTGCTGGAGGACTTGAGGCGGGCCGCGGACGTGCCGCCCGACCCGCCTTTGATGGCGTCCGGGCCGTCATTCGGGCCAGCCCCCGCGCCGGCCGACGACGAAGAGGAAAAAAGGTTATCTTGGTCGAGGATGACGGATCGGTGGCGCGCCAGTTGGAGCGGGACCTGACGAGCTTCGGCTTTAGGGTGTGCGTTCTCGATCATCCCGCCCAACTGCGCGACGCGGTCTCCGAGATGACGCCGGCGGCGGTCATTCTGGACGTTGTCTTCGCCAGCGGCGACTGGGTGGGCATCGACGTGATCGCCGCGCTTCGTGGCGAAGGCGCGCTGGATTGCCCCGTGGTCATCCTTTCCGAGCGCGACGACCTTCGGGCGCGCCTGGCTTCGGTGCGCGCCGGCTGCGACGGCTATCTTGTCAAACCGGCCAACATCGCGGACGTCGTCGACCTTCTGGACCGATTGACCCTGGCCACCGAAGACGAGGCGTTTCGCGTTCTCGTTGTCGACGACGACGCCGAGGTCGCGAGGCACACCGAGTTCATCCTCAGGGTGGCCGGAATGATCACGGATGTCGTCGATGACCCCATGGATATCGTCGGGCCGTTGGATGAATTCCGACCCGAGCTCATCCTCATGGACCTTCATATGCCCGGTTGCGGTGGCCAGGAACTGGCCGCGGTGATCCGCCAGCAGGTTTCCTATGCGGCCATTCCCATCGTCTTCCTGTCGGATGAGACGAACGTGGAGCGCCAGCTTCAGGCCTTGCAACGCGGCGGCGACGATTTTTTGAGCAAGTCCCTCGGCCCCGGCGAACTGGTCCTGGCCGTGACCACTCGCGCCCGGCGATTTCGGCTTCTGCGTTCCATGATGATGCGCGACGGCCTGACCGGACTTCTCAATCACACCAACACCAAGCAGCAGCTGGAGATTGAGATCGACCGCGCGCGAAGGGCCGACGCGCCGCTCGCCTTCATCATGGTCGACATCGACCACTTCAAGGCGGTTAACGATACCTACGGGCACGCGGCCGGGGACGCCGTGCTTAAAAGTCTGTCCCGGCTTATGAAGGAACGGCTGCGCGCTACCGACATCGTCGGCCGCATGGGTGGCGAGGAATTTGCCGCCGTCCTGGCCGACACCGACGCCGCCGGCGCGCATCGAATTTTCGACGAATTGCGCCGCGCCTTCGCCGCCATGCGATACAATGCCGAGGGCCGGGAGTTCTCGGTCACCATGAGCTGCGGCGTCGCTCAGTTTCCGAGTTACGACGATGCTTCAAGACTTTCCAACGCCGCCGACAAGGCGCTCTACGCCGCCAAGCACAACGGGCGCAACCGGGTCGAAACGGCGCCGACGGGCGTAGAGGACCAGGCCGCGTCGCGGTGAACGGAAAAGGGATACCAGTGAACCCAAAGGGGAAGCCATGATTGTGGATACCCATCGCGTGGGATGGGGTAAGCCTCATCGAAAAACGTTGCGCAGACCGGGCCGGGAGACATGAAAGCCAAGCTCAAGTTCTTCATCGTCGACGACGACGAAGACATCATCGGTCTTCAAACGGCGATTCTCGAATCGGCGGGCCACCGGGTTTACGCCGAGACCTCGGGCGCCAACGCCCTTGTCGGAATTTTGAAGCGTAAGCCCGACGTCATCTTGCTGGACATCATGATGCCCGGTATGGACGGCCTGGAATTGTGCCGCAAGGTGAGGGAAAATAAGGCGTTCCGGGACAAGAAGATCATCTTCGTCAGCGCCAAGTCATACGAATTCGACCGCCGCCGCGGGCTGAGTTTCGGGGCCGATGGCTTCATTCTCAAGCCGATCATGACCGAGACCTTTGTCGATCAAATCGAGCGCATCGTCGAGGACCACATCGAAGTGGCCTTCTGGGGGGTGCGCGGTACGCTGCCTGTCCCTGGCGAGAAGGCGCTGAGATATGGCGGCAATACGTCATGCGTCAGCCTTGAGTTTTCCAAGGACCGTTTCTTCGTCTTCGACGGGGGGAGCGGCATCAAGGCGCTCTCGGACCATCTTCTCGCCCAAGGGCGGACGCGGCTTGACGCCAAGATCTTCATCTCCCATCCCCACTGGGATCACATTAATGCACTACCTTTTTTCGGGCCGATGTATATCCCGGGCAACGAATTCGAGATTTGCGGTGCATCCCACGGTGACGTGACCATGCGCGAGTTGATTTCGGCGCAGATGGACGACGTCTATTTTCCCATTACGATCAAGGAGTTTGGCTCACGCGTCTTTTTTCGCGACCTGCGCGAGCAGACGGTCGAATTCGGCGATATCGTGGTCAAAACCATGCTGCTCAGTCATCCCGGATACTGCCTGGGATACCGGGTTGAATATAAAGGCCGCTCGATCTGCTACATCACCGACAACGAGCTTTATCTGGAATCCGATCCCTCGTACAACCCCACATTCGTGCGAAAATTGAAGCACTTCGTCGAAGGGACGGATGTCCTCATCACCGACACCACCTACACCGACGAGGAATACCAAGACAAGATCGGCTGGGGCCATTCCAGTGTCGGCCAGGTGGTGGACCTGGCCGATGACGCCAAGGTCAAGACCCTGTACCTGTTTCACCACGATCCGGATCAGTCCGACGACGACATCGACGCCAAGTGGAAGGCGGCCGTCGGCCAATTGGGCAAGAGAAAGTCGTCCACCCGATGCGTGGCGCCGGCGGAGGGGCAGCGCTTTAAGATATGAGTTTTTGCAACTTGGCTTGGCTTTGGTGCGGGTCGCGGAACGGTACCGCCGAACACCCAGCGAGGCGGCGGATCGAATATCGAAAGCGGAATTTTTTGACTGCACGCCGGAGCGACACGAGTCATACTCCCCTCTGTCGGGCGGCGGCGTGATCCGCGAGCCAAGCGAGAAGTAGTCCGATCGAAGGAGGACAAGAAGTGGGAGATTTTTCATGGGGCGAAGTAAATGTCTTGATGGCGGATCCGGACCGGGGGTCGCGCGGCAGCCTTAGGGACATCTTGTACAATCGGGGCTTCCGCGAATTGCGTGTTTGCGCCACCCTGGCGGAAGCGACCGAGCAATGCACCCAGGTCACGCCCGATTTGTTGATCGGCGAGTGCGAGTTTCCCGACGGTGGACTGGCCGAAGTGGTTTCCGCGCTGCGGCACCACAAGATCGGTGACAATCCTTTTCTTGCGGTGATCGCGTTAACCTGGACCCCGACCCAGGAAATTGTGAAGTCCGTCATTAATGCGGGGATCGACGATTTGCTGACGAAGCCCATCGCGTCGAGCCAATTGATGGACCGTGTCCGGGTTCTGATAGAGGCTCGGCGGAAATTCGTGGTGACCAGCGATTACATCGGACCGGACCGCCATGTGTCGTCCTTGCGCGAGAATACGGCGCCAACAATCGACGCCCCGAACTCGTTGAAAGCCAAGGCCAGTGAAGGAATGTTGGACGACAAGATAGAACAGCGTATCGGCTCCGCGATGATGGAAGTCAATCGCACAAAACTTGAGCGCCAAGCCACCGAGATCGGCGGCCTTGTCGATCTGATTATGTCAAATCTCGGAAATGACGGTATCAGTGCGACGATCGCGGCATTTCTTGACCGGCTTTACGCCACGACCGAAGACGCGCGCGACCGGTCGGCCAATACACCGTTCGATCAGGTTTCGCAGTTTTGTCAGGATCTGATCGGTGTCATCGATGTCTTGCGCGCTTCGAACGGTACCTCCCTTTCCAAACACATAAAACTGCTCAAGCCTTTGTCGCAAGCCATTCGCACGGGCCTGAATTGTGAAGTGAATAGCACCGACGCGGCCCAACGCATTTCGCAATCCTTCAACGACCGCCGGTTTTTTGCCGACCAGGGCGTCGAGGCCCCCGGTACGTCGCTCGACCAAGAATCGCGCCCGTCAGCCCTCCCCCTGGCGGAACAACCGGCGCCATCGCCTAAACCGGGGGAGAACAGACGCCATTTGTTCCTGTTGAGACTTTTCGTTTCGCGGATTTCTCATCTGTTCGGTGACGGCAGGGAGAAGAAAAAAGTTGTCCCGCGTCAATTCGTCTATGGCTTCGACGCGTATCTCAGGTTGCTCATGGGGCAAGAACTGTACGACCAACTTAACCAGGAGGCGGAAAGCCTACTGGATGAAATCGACTCGGATGATGACGCCCTTATTTGGAGAGAAATAATATTAATTGAACAATATAGAAGGTTTTCGTTTAATATTCTTGTTCGTATACTAATAAAATTTAAGGATTTTTCCAAAAATAAACAGATCTTTCTTAAAGTAGTTAATAGATCATTCGATAAAAAGGTCGACAGTTTTTCTGAAACTCATTTCAACATCGTGTTTATGACTTTGTTCTCGGATATTTTCGGTCTTATGAAGGATGCCGATGAGTTGGCAAAAATGGACTTCAATTACGGCGAGGGAACGGGCGATGGAATCGTCGCGATTTATGATGAGTTCAAGAAACAAGTCGGGGACAAAATCGATGGGGTATATTCGGCGTCGGACGAATTCGTGACGGCCGCGAAAGACGATCAAAAGAACGGACCCTAGATGACCGCGAGACCGTGGCCGAGAGGCCCCCGCGCCGTACCGCCCCCGGCAACCCAAAGGGATCGGCGTGAGTGTGATTTAAGCCGGTTCTCCGGTGGCCATAACTTGGTCACAATTGCCCGCTATCGAGATTATCCCGGGCGCCGTGGTGGGTTCGAAGGATAGATGGTTAGAGCGTTCTTTACGTTGATCGGCGTATTGTTGGTATTCGCCTTCCTAGGGGCGGGTGGCGTGGTCTACGTGTTCTATCGGTTCGGCCAGGGCCTGCCCGATTATCACCAGTTGGCCGACTACGAACCGCCGGTCACCACCCGCATCCATGCCGGCGATGGGCGCCTGCTGGCCGAATACGCGGTCGAGAAACGTGTCTTCGTACCCGTGAAGGCGATGCCCAAACGGGTCGTGCAGGCGTTTCTTGCCGCCGAGGACAAGAACTTCTACAGCCATCCAGGCGTCGATATCCTGAGTGTCGTGCGCGCCGCGGTCACCAACATCAAGAACATGGGGAGCAACCGGCGTCTGGTCGGCGCCTCGACCATCACCCAGCAGGTGGCGAAGAACTTTTTGTTGAGCAACGAACTGTCATGGGATCGCAAGTTCAAGGAAGCGATCCTGGCGTTCCGCATCGAGCGCGCCTTTCCCAAGGACCGGGTGCTGGAACTGTACCTCAACGAGATCTATCTCGGCTTCGGGTCTTACGGCGTGGCGGCGGCTGCACTCAACTACTTCGACAAGCCGCTGGACGATCTGACCATCGCCGAGGCCGCCTTCCTTGCCGCGCTGCCCAAGGCACCCAATAATTACAACCCCTTCCGCCATCCCCTTGCCGCTCGGGCGCGGCGCGATTGGGTGATCGGGCGCATGGAAAAAGCGAATTTCATCGGCGCCGAGGAGGCGTCGCGGGCCAGCGCCGAGGGCCTTTTGATCCGCCGGCGATCGGATACCGAATTCGTCAAGGCCGATTACTTTGCCGAGGAGGTGCGCCGCGAGCTCGCCGAACGCTATGGCGAGGATCAGCTATATCAGGGCGGCCTTTCGGTGCGCACCACCCTGGCCCCGCATTTACAGGAGATCGCCAAGCGGGTCCTGCGCCAGGGTCTGGAGGCCTATGATCGCCGGCATGGCTGGCGCGGGCCGCTGGCCCGCCTGGAGCCCGGTTTCGACTGGTTGGGCAAGCTGAACCGGGTCGAGCCGGTGGCGGGGCTGGGCGATAAACGCATGGCGGTGGTACTGGGCGTCGGGGAAAAAAGCACCGAAATCGGCTTCGCCGACGGCACCCGTGGGAACATTCCGTTGGCCGAGATGAAATGGGCGCGTCCCGCGCTGAAAGATCAAAAGGTTGGTCCCCGGGTCGGTCGGCCGGCCGACGTGCTGTCGCCCGGTGACGTCGTGGCGGTGGAGCCGGCGCCGGCGCCCGAGAAAGGACAGCCCTATCCCGCCGGCACGTACGCGTTGCGCCAGATTCCCGCCATCGAAGGCGGCCTTGTGGCGCTCGACCCCCACACCGGGCGGGTTCTGGCAATGGTTGGGGGCTACGACTACGGGCGCAGCCAGTTCAATCGGGTGACCCAGGCCATGCGCCAGCCCGGCTCGGCCTTCAAGCCTTTTGTCTATCTGGCGGCGATGGACAGCGGTTACACGCCGTCGACGCTGATCCTCGACGCGCCCTTCGTCATCGACCAGGGACCGGGCCTGCCCAAGTGGCGCCCCGCCAATTACACCAACCGTTTCTATGGCCCCAGCACCATGCGGCTTGGGGTTGAGAAGTCGCGCAACCTGATGACCGTGCGTCTGGCCCAAACCATCGGCATGGAGAAAGTGGCCGACTACGCCGAGCGCCTGGAAATCGTTGAACGCATGCCGCACAGTCTGTCCATGGCGCTTGGCGCCGGAGAGACGACCCTGCTACGCCTGACCACTGCCTATGCCATGCTGGTCAACGGCGGCAAGCGTATCATCCCAACCCTGATCGACCGCATCCAGGACCGTCACGGCCGCACGGTAATCCGCCACGACAAGCGCACCTGCGCGGGATGCCGCGCCGCACACTGGACCGGCCAATCGGTCCCCACCGTGCCCGATACGCGAGAGGCCGTCACCGACCCGGGCAGCGCCTATCAGATCGTGTCCATTCTTCAAGGCGTCGTCGAACGCGGTACCGGAAGGCGAATCAAGGCGGTGGGCAAGCCGCTGGCGGGCAAAACCGGCACTACCAACGATAGTATCGATACCTGGTTCATCGGCTTCTCTCCCGATCTGGCGGTCGGCGTCTTTGCCGGCTTCGATACGCCGCGCACCCTGGGCCGCAGGGAGCAGGGCGCCTCGGTCGCGGCACCCATCTTTCGCGACTTCATGGCCGAAGCCCTGGCCGGCCGGCCGTCCATTCCGTTCCGCATCCCGCCCGGCATAAGGCTGGTGCGCGTCAACGCCGGCACCGGGGCGCTGGCACAACCCGGCGAGGGCAACGTAATCTTCGAGGCATTCAAGCCGGGCACCGTGCCGACCGGCCCCGGCGAAGTGCTGCAAGGATTTGGCGCCGGCGGCGATTCGGTCACCGGCACGGGCGGCCTGTATTAAACCCGATGCTTGGTATAGAAACCGGGATGGGCGAACGCGGCGGCGGCGGAGAATAAGGGAATGCGTGCCGAGACCGTTACCATCGTCGAAGAGATCAAGCAGTCGATCGACCTGCTGAGGAGGCATCTTTGACTACGATGCCGCGCAACGCCGCTTAGCGGAACTTAATGTCCTCGCCGAGGACCCTGATCTTTGGAGCAAGCCGGAGAACGCCCAGTCGTTGATGCGCGAGAGAACCCGCCTGGAACAGGGCATCACGAGCCTGGACGCCATGACGCGGGAGCTTTCCGACAACCTGGAACTGATCGAACTGGGCGAGGCGGAGGGCGACGGCGCCGTGGTCGCCGAGGCCGAGGCCGCTCTATCGAAGCTGCGCGGGCACGCCGCCAAGGAAGAATTGCAAACATTGTTGTCGGGCGAGGCCGACGGCAACGACTGCTACCTCGAGGTTCACGCCGGCGCCGGCGGAACCGAGGCCCAGGACTGGACCGAGATGCTGGTCCGTATGTACGCCCGGTGGAGTGAAGGCCACGGCCACAAGGTCGAATGGCTGGAAGAGAGTGCCGGCGAGGAGGCCGGCATCAAGTCCGCCACCCTCAAGGTACTGGGGGCCAATGCCTATGGATGGTTGAAGACCGAGAGCGGCGTGCACCGGTTGGTCCGCATCTCGCCTTTCGATTCGAGTTCGCGGCGCCACACCAGCTTCTCTTCGGTCTGGGTCTACCCGGTGGTCGACGACCGCATCGAAATCGATATCCAGGACAAGGACCTGCGCGTCGATACCTACCGCGCCTCGGGGGCCGGCGGCCAGCACGTCAACCGCACCGACAGCGCGGTTCGCCTTACCCACCTGCCAAGCGGCATCGTGGTGCAGTGCCAGAACGATCGCTCCCAGCACCGCAACCGGGCGACCGCCATGGACATGCTGCGCGCCCGGCTCTTCGAGGTCGAGTTGCAGCGCCGCGAGAGCGAGACCCGTGCCGCCCACGAGGCCAAGAGCGATATCGAATGGGGCCACCAGATCCGCTCCTACGTCCTGCAGCCCTACCAGATGGTCAAGGACCTGCGCACCGGCGTCGAGACCTCCAACACCCAGGCCGTCCTCGACGGCGATCTCGACGACTTCATGGCCGCCGCCCTGGCCCAGCGCATCGAGGGTGCGGACGACTCCAAGAAGGACACCAAGGACACTTCTTAGTCGCGCTCCAGGAGGACGGCGATCTCCGCTTCGGTGAGCCGGGTGTCCGGGCCGTCGGCGGACGCCGATTGCGGGCGGCCCTCGAGGCTCGTTTCCGCACGCCGCCGGTCCGGACCGACATAGGCCTCGCAATCGACGAACGGCTGGCTGCGGTCGACGGCGGCCACGATTCGATCGAGCAGCCGGCGCGTATCGACGGGCTTGGCCAGGAAATCGTCAACCCCGGCGTCCCGTGCCTCATGGATGTCGGCCTGGCGGCTACGGAAACTGACCATGAGAATGGGAACGCGCGAGGCCGGCCGCTTGCGGTTGGTGCGCAAGAAGCGGACGAAGGAGAGATAACGCTCGGTAACCAAGACGTCCACGGCCCGCGCGCGCATGGCGTCAAGGGCCGCCAGCGGGTCGTCGGCCACTGCCACGTCCGCGACGCCCAAGTCGACAAGACCGGCCCGGACGCGGGCGCGATCGTCGGTGTCGTCGTCGAGGATCAGAATTCTGAGATCCCCGATTTCCGGGTCCGCCATGGTCTCCACATTCTCAAACGAAAGCACGTAACATTCCTTGTCCGGGCACAGTTAATCCCCACAACTGCCAAGGTTGCGTTAACAATTTGCCCTTTTCATGGCGGAAACCGTCGCCGCCGCGCCGGCCAGAACGGGTCGCCGCGGCGCTCGTCGGATTTACAGTTTGCGGGTCGCCTCTAGAACCGCCTCGACGTGGCCGTTCACCTTGACCTTGCGCCAAGTCTCGCGGATCACGCCTTTTTCGTCGATGAGAAAGGTGGCGCGCTCGATTCCCATGTAAGCGCGGCCATAGAGCTTCTTCTCCACCCACACGCCGTAGGCTTCGCACAGCGTGCCTTCGGTATCGGATATGAGAGCGAAGGGAAGATCGTGCTTGGCCTTGAACTTGTCGTGCCGGGCGACGCTGTCCTTGGACACGCCGACGATGGTGGCGCCGGCGCGCTCGAAATCGGTCGACGCCTCGGCAAAAGCGATCGACTCCTTGGTGCAGCCCGACGTCATGTCCTTGGGGTAGAAATAGAGAACGAGCTTCTTACCCTTAAGGTCCTTGCCCGCGAGGGTCCCTCCGCCGTCGGTGGGAAGGTCGAAGTCGGGTGCTTGATCGCCAGGGCCGATGGTCATGATTTGATATCCTTTTTCCGTGCCGCCGCCGGTGTCGCAATCAAGGTTTGCAGATGGGCGTGGGTCGTGGCGGCGATCGAGCGCATTTTCTCTTTTAGGGCGGCGAAGTCAACGGCGCCGCCCGCCTTGGCCAGATCGGCCTGAAGAGCGCGCGGCACCTGGTCTTCCCAATCCTTGCCGATTTGACCGGCGACGGCGAGGCGCAGCTTGCCCTGGATGGCCTGCCACAGATCCAGGGCCTCGATCAGTTGGCCGGCCGCCGCGGCGTCCAGCAGAGCGGCGTCGCGGCACAGCTTCAACGCCGTCCGCGTGTTGGTCGCCAGGATGCCGGGATGGTCGTGACCGTGGCGCAGTTGCAGATACTGGGCGATGAATTCGACGTCCACAAGACCGCCCCGCAGGTGTTTGACGTCCCACAGGATATCGGTTTGGTGTTCGCTGGCCATGCGCTCACGCATATCGGCGACGGCAACCACCAGATCGTCGGAGTCCCGGTGCCGCGTCAGCACGCCTTCGATCAGGTCCTCCATATCGCGCCGCAGTTTGTCGGCGCCGGCGACGACCCGGGCCCGGGTCAGGGCCATGTGCTCCCACGTCCACGAAGATTCGTCGTGGTAGCGGACCCATGCCTCGCGGCTCGACGCGATGGGGCCGGCATGGCCCGAGGGCCTGAGGCGCATGTCGACGTCGTAGAGGCTGCCTTCATTGGTCTGGGCCGTCACCGCGGCGATCAGGCGTTGCGAAAGCCGGGCAAAATAATGGCCCGGCGACAGGGGCCGCGCGCCGTCCGAGGCCTCGGTGCCCTCGGGCACGGTATAGACGAAGATAAGGTCGAGGTCCGAAGTCTGGGTCATTTCGCGACCGCCCAGCTTGCCCATGGCGATGATCACCAATTCCGACCCGGCGATGCGGCCGTGCCGATCGGCGAAGGCGCCCTCGACGTGGGGCAGGAGCCGGTTCAGCGCCACCTCGGCGATGTTGCTGAGCGCGATGCCCGCCGCGCCGGGCTCGATGCTTTCGCGCAGGCTTTGTACGCCGATCTGAAACTTGCGGTCGTGGGCCCAGCGCCGGCAGACGTCAAGCACGTCCTCTATGCTCGCCGCCAGGGCGAGGAGGCGTTCCAGTTCCTCGTCCAAGGTTTCCATGGGCGGCGGCGGCTCGAAAAAGTCGGCGGTCAGCACATTGTCCAGGATAAACGGACGGCGGCTCAGGTGTTCGGCCAGACGGGGCGCCCCGCCGATGATCTCGGCGACCAGGTCGAGCAGGTGGGGATTGGAATGAAACATGGCGAAAAGCTGTACCCCGGCGGGAAGCCGCGCCAGAAAGCTGTCGAAACGCATGAAGGCATCGTCGGGATTGGACATGCGCGCCAGGGCTTCCAACAGTGCCGGCACCAGCTCGGTTAGGATCTCTCTGGCGCGGGTGCTGCGCATGGCCCGATAGCGCCCATGATGCCAGCCCCGGATGGCGCGATCGATGCCTTGCGGAATTCCATAGCCCAGGCCTTCGATGGTGCCGAGCGTCTCGGGATCGGGTTCGCCGCCGGTGAACACCAGGTTCCCCGCCGCCGCGCTGGGCGCGCTGAGGGCCGGCGCGTCCTCGAACAGGTCGGCGTAGTGGCTCTCGACGGTGCGCAAGGTGGCCATCAGCGCGCCGGCCATGGCATCGCCGTCGTCGTAGCCAAGGAATACCGCCAGGTCGTTCAGGCCCTCCGCGCTGTCGGGCAGGCTGTGGGTTTGCTCATCGTCGATCATCTGCAAGCGGTGTTCGATTCGGCGCAAGGCGCGGTAGGCGGCAATCAGGTCGTCCGCCGTCGGCCGATCGATCTGACCGCATCGCGCCAGGGCGAGAAGGGATTCGACGGTGGCGGCACAACGCAGCCTGGGCTCGCGTCCACCCCATATCAACTGCTGGGTCTGCACGAAGAATTCAATTTCGCGAATTCCGCCGCGTCCCAGCTTGATGTTATGACCGGCGATGGCGACGCGCCCGCCGCCACGCCGCGCGTTGATCTGGCGCTTGATCGAGTGGATATCCTGGATGGCCGCGAAGTCGAGGCTCTTGCGCCAGATAAAGGGGCCAAGCCATTTGAGGAAGGCGCGGCCCGCGGCTCGATCCCCGGCCACCGGCCGGGCCTTGATCATGGCGGCGCGTTCCCAGTTCTGACCCAGGCTTTCGTAATAGGTTTCGGCGGCGACGACCGACAGCGCGATAGGGGTGGATCCGGGATCGGGCCGCAATCTCAGATCGGTGCGGAAGACGTAGCCGTCCGTCGTTCGTTCCTCCATCAGCCTGATCAAGTTGCGGGTCAGGCGTACGACGTGGTTGTGCAGTGCCGAGGCATCCGCCGTTTCGAATGTGTCGGGGTCGTAAAGAACGATGAAATCGATGTCGCTAGAATAATTGAGCTCCCGCGAGCCCAGCTTTCCCATGCCCAGAATGACCAGGCCCGAATCGAGTTCCGGATCGTCGGCATGGGGCAGCGAAAAGGCGCCCGTCCGGGCGCTTTGGCGCAGCAGATGGGCGGCGGCGACGCTCAATGCGGTCTCGGCGAAGTCCGATATCGCCCCGGTAACCTTTTCCAAAGTCCAGACCTCGGCGATGTCGGCCATCGCCACGGCCAGGGCCAAGCGTCGCTTGGCGATGCGCAGCAGGCGTCCAAGCGCGGTGTCGTCGTGCTCGGTGGTGCGTGCCGCCTCCAGGTTCTTCATGATCGCGTCGACGACGGTCGCGGGACCCAGAGTGACGATATCGCGCAGCGCGGCAGGGTCGCTGGCCGCGCATTGAGCGAGAAACGGACTGTTGCCGAATACCGCTTCCAGCAAGCGGCGTTCGGCCGCCTTTGCGGGGAAGGCGGCGGCGAAGCGGGCCAATGCGGGATCATCCGCGTTTCCGGCGCCTTCGCGCCAACGTTCGATCCCCGTTCGGGCGCTTTCGGCGCTGGCGGCGCCGGGAAAATTTTCGGGCTCGGAGTTGAGGCCGAAATCGTGCATTTTCAATTACTCCGATTTGCCGCAGACTGCGGCAACGGCGGACCGCGGTCAAGCGATGGCCCAAGCGAGGAATAATCGCGTGCTAACACGAACGTTTCGCACTCTGTTTCAGTTGATCGGCGGCCTGACGGCGGGTTTGGCGATCCTCATCGTCCTGCTCGCCTGGCGGTTGACCGTGGGACCCATTTCGCTGGCTTTTCTATCGCCCTATATCGAGCGCGTTCTGACCACCGACCCGACGTCGTTTAGCATCGGCCTCGACGACACCATCCTGACCTGGGCGGGTTGGGAACGCACCTTGGATATCCGCGTCCTCAACGTGCGCGCCGTCGATCCCGACGGCAAGGTGATTGCCAGTGTCCCGGAACTTTCGCTTTCGTTGAGCGCACGGGCAATGATGGGAGGTCTGGTGGCGCCCAAGAGCATCGATTTGTTTGGCCCCAGTCTGCTTCTCGTTCGCCACGAGGACGGTCGCTTCGAGGTCGGTTCCCGTCAGGGCGCGCAGCGGTCGGACCGGTTGTTGACGCTGGTGTTTGACGCCTTGCAAAGCGGACCCGATCCGCGCAATGCCCTGAGCTATCTGACCCGGGTGGTCATCGTCGACGCCGACGTGACTTTCGAGGACCGGAGTCTGGGAACCACGTGGCGGAGCCCCTCGAACCGGATGAGCCTGTTCCGCACGCTCACAGGCATCGAGGGCGACCTTTCCTTCGATCTGTCTGTCGCCGATCAGCAGACCCACGTCACCGTCGGCGGCACCTATCTGGCGGCCGACCGGAAACTCGATTTCGGCATGGAATTCGGCGCCATGGATTTGTCCGTATTGTCCCACTTGTCTCCGCATCTCGCGCCCTTGGCCGCCCTCGACATTCCAGTGCGGGGGACGATCACCGCCGCCATGGATATCGACGGCACGGTGGACAAGATCGGATTCGTCCTCAACGGGGATGCGGGACGGATACGGCTACCCGCCCCGTTCGCCCAACAGTTGCCGATCGAAAGCTTGGCGGTGAGCGGCAACTACGATGGCCCCTTAGGGAGTCTCGTGGTTGACGAACTGCGTGCCGAACTGGGCGAGCGAGGACGTTTGGTGCTGCCCGCCTCCGACGGCCATGCGATCCCCTTGAAGACGGTGCGGGCCCGGGGTCGTTTCCTGGCCCGCGAGAAACGTCTCGTAGTGGGGGCGCTGGAGGCCGACCTGCAAGGCCCCAAGGTCAGCCTCGGCGCCACCATCGACGGTGACGGCGGGAACCTCACAGGAAAAGTGAAGGGGTCGCTGAACGACGTGCCCATCGACGAGGTGAGGCGCTATTGGCCGCAAGCCTGGGGAACGGACGCGCACCAATGGATCACCGCCAATCTGTCCGACGGGTGGTTGCGCCAAGTCACTGCCGGACTCTCGTTCAAGGCGACGGGGAAAGATTCTTTCGATTTGGTCGCCCTTGACGGAGATATGATACTCGAAGGCGTTACGGTCGATTACCTGGCGCCCATGCCCAAGGTCAGGAACGTCGCGAGCACGGTAACGTTCGATCGCAAGCGGCTCGAGATGAAGGTGAGCGGCGGGCGAAGCGGCAACTTGAAGGTGCCCGAGGGCAAAGTCGTATTCACCGGCCTGGACGCTTACGACCAGTACGCGGATGTCACTCTTGCCATCGAAGGGCCGATGCGCGACGCCATCGAACTGATCGAACACGAACCGCTTGGTTTTGCCTCGACGATCGGACTCGCCGCCGACAAGACGAGCGGCGTTGCCAGCACCGGACTTAAACTGCGGTTCATCGTCGAACATGCCCTTTCGGCGGATCGTATCAAGGTGTCCGCTACCTCGCGGCTCGATGACGTAGCGATTGCCGACATCTTCGGCGGGATGGACATCGTTCAGGGAAAACTGGGCGTCGAAGTGGACAATCAGGCGATGACGGTTCGCGGCCGCGCCGACCTGGGGGCCATCCCGGTCTTGTTGGCGTGGCGGCGGAACTTCGGCGACACGCCGGCCTTCCAAAGCCGTTACCAGATCAAAGGCCTGATTGAACAGGACCAGTGGGCCAAGAGCCTGGGTTTCGACTTCGCTCCCTTCACCGGAGATACCATCAGAGGGCCCACCGAGGCCGAGGTGACGGTAACCGAATTCGATGACAAGCGCCGGGAGGTCCGGGCCAAACTCGATCTGACCGAGACCCACCTTCTGCTCGCCGACCTCAAGTGGATCAAGCCACAAGGCGTTCCCGGCACCGCCCAGGTGGACTTGACGATGCAGGGTGACCAAGTCCGCGCCATCGACCGCTTCACCATCGAAGCCGGCGACTTGAAGGTGCTCGGTTCCGCTCAACTGGCGCCTGACGGCAAGGGGGTGAGGCGTCTGGTGTTCGACCGCTTCGCTTATGACCGCAACGATTTGAGCGGCGTCGTGATGCCGCTTTCCAATGGTGGCTGGGACGCCAATTTCAAAGGTGCCAGCTTCGATCTGTCACCCACTCTTAACGATCTGCGCGTCGGTTCCAGCCTGGAGGGCGACTTCGCGGAGCGGCCAGACATAGGACCCGATATCGTCGTATCGATGAATATCGACCGGGTCTGGCTGGGCGAGGAACGTTACTTGAAGCAGGTCGCCGGCATCGTCTCTCGTCACGGCGACAAATGGACCAACATCGACTTGCAGGGCCGCCTGGAAGGGAACAAGCTATTCAAGCTGATGGTCAAGCCGGCGGACGGGCGAACGCGCGCCGTGACCATCAGCGCCGAGGACGCCGGTGCGGCCTTGCGCGCTTTCGATCTTTACGAAAGCATGATGGGCGGCACGCTGAAGCTCAACGGCACCTTCGACGACAGCAAACCTAGCTCCCCCCTGACGGCGCGCCTGACGATCAACGGCTACCGCGTCGTCGATGCCCCCGCCCTGGCCCAACTGATCAGCATCATGGCGCTCACCGGAATATTGGAGTCCCTTCAAGGCGACGGGTTGAGTTTCACCACGCTCGATGCGCCGTTCGTCTTCGAAGGTGGCGTCCTTGAGGTGTCGGAGGCGCGGGCCACCGGCGTCTCCCTCGGCTTCACCGCGTCGGGCAATATCTATACCGCCGCCGACGTGGTCAATCTGGAGGGCACGGTGGTACCCGCTTATGCGATCAACAGCCTTCTGGGGCACATCCCGCTGCTTGGCGAACTGTTCACCGGCGGGGAAAAGGGCGGCGGGGTCTTCGCCGCCAATTACCGGATGCATGGCCCCACCGAGGACCCGAAGATCGAGGTCAATCCGCTGTCGGCCCTGGCCCCCGGCTTTCTGCGCGAGCTGTTCGGAATTTTCGAAGGGGTTGAGACGAAACCGGCCACCAACGAGGATACGCAGCAAGATTCTCAGTAAGACGTGAACGATCAGACCGCCCGCACCAAGGCGTGGCGTTTCTTTCCCGCCGACAGTTTGATGACGCCGTTATTGATATCGTCGAAGCCTATCATCTGCGTTTCCGCGCCGATGACGGTGTCGTTGAGACGCGCGCCGCCGGCCTTGATGAGTCGTCTAGCCTCGCTCTTGGTGGCGGTGAGGCCGGCGCGGTACAGGATATCGAAGGCGGCGAAGCCGGTCTTCAACGCCTCGAGGGAAAGGTCGACGGTCGGCAGTTGATCGCCGATGGCGCCGTCTTCGAAGGTGCTTTGCGCCGTGGCCTGGGCGGTGGCGGCGGCAGCTTCCCCGTGGCACATTTCGGTTGCCTCGGTGGCAAGAATTTTCTTTGCCTCGTTGATCTCGGCCTCTTCGAGGGCCTCCAGGCGGGCGATCTCGTCCAGCGGCAATTCGGTAAACAGGCGCAGGAAACGGCCGACATCGGCGTCCTCCGTATTGCGCCAGTACTGCCAATAGTCGTAGGCCGAAACCAAGTCCTCGTTGAGCCACACCGCGCCCTTCGCGGTCTTGCCCATCTTGGCGCCGGACGCCGTGGTCAAAAGCGGCGTGGTCAGGCCATAGAGGGAAAGACCGTCCACACGGCGGCCCAATTCGACGCCGCCGACAATGTTGCCCCATTGATCCGATCCGCCCATCTGCACGGTGCAATCGTGGCGCCGGCACAGTTCCAGGAAGTCGTAAGCCTGTAGCACCATGTAGTTGAACTCGAGAAACGTAAGCGGCTGTTGGCGATCGAGGCGCGCCTTTACGCTTTCGAGACCGAGCATGCGATTGACCGAAAACTGGGAGCCGTATTGGCGCAGGAACGGAATGTAGCGAAGATCGTCCAGCCACTCGGCGTTATTGACCATGAGGGCGTCCGTGGGGCCGTCGCCGAAGGTAAGGAAAGCGGAGAATACCCGTTTGATGGAATCCATGTTGGCGGCGATCTCATAATCGCCCAACATTTGGCGTGACTCGTCCTTTCCCGAAGGGTCGCCGACCTTGGTCGTGCCGCCGCCCATGAGAACGATGGGTTTGTGTCCCGTTCGTTGCAGCCAGCGCAGCAGCATGATTGACACAAGGCTTCCGACGTGCAGGCTTGGGGCCGTGCAGTCAAAGCCGATGTAGGCGGTGATCATGCCCTCGGCGGCTCGCGAGTCGAGTTCGTCGAGGTCCGTGCATTGGTGAAGATAACCGCGCTCGACGACGGCTCGGATGAATTCCGATCGGTGGGTGGTCATTGTCGATTCGCCCCCGATCCCAAATCTGGGATGAGCACCCGATTTGGCGCACCGCAAGGGGTTTATTCCCAATCCTTGCGTAAAGGGCGGGTAATTATCACAATCCCCCGTGACGTACAATATGGCGCGGGAAAAAGAGGAGCGCATGAACGAACGGACGCCATTGGTCGCGCTTGGGTTGATGAGCGGCACTTCGCTCGACGGAATAGACGCCGCCATCCTGCGCACGGACGGCGAGCGTATCTTGGAATTCGGTCCCCACGCGACCGTGCCTTACTACGCCGCATTTCGGGCCCGGCTGCGCGCAATCTTGGGGGAGGGGGCTGATGACGGCGGACAACTGCAGTCCGTGGTTCGGGATCTGACCGTCAAGCACGCCTTGGCCGTTCGGTTCGTGCTGGCCGAAAACGACATGACGGCGTCGGATATCGACCTTGTCGGCTTCCATGGCCACACCATCTGGCACAGTCCGGGCGAAGGGATTACCCGACAAATCGGCGACGGGGAACTCTTATCCAGTTTGACGGAAATATCCGTGATTGACGACTTCCGCGGCCAAGACGTCGCCGCCGGCGGCCAGGGTGCACCCTTGGCGCCCTTGTTCCACACGGTGCTGGCCCGCGACCTGGAAAAGCCTCTTGCCATCGTTAATTTTGGCGGTGTCGCCAACATCACGTGGATCGGACCGGCGTCTTCGCCCGGCGATGACGAAAGGATCATCGCCTTCGATACGGGCCCCGGAATCGCCCCCATCGACGACTGGATCTTTCGCCAGACCGGAAAAAGATTCGACGAGGACGGCGCCCTGGCACGGGCCGGAACCCCCGACGAGGTGATTATCGACGCCATATTCGACCATCCCTTTTTCCGCCAGTCACCGCCCAAGTCCCTGGATCGCCACACCTTCGACCTGGCGGCCTTGGATTCGCATTCGCCGGCCGATGGCGCCGCCACCTTGACCAAATTGACGGCTGCCTGCGTGGCTAGGGCGCGGCAATACTTGCCGGCGCCGCCGCGGCGCTGGCTGGTGACGGGTGGTGGGCGCCACAACGGGGCCTTGATGGAGGCCCTGGCGGCTGCCGTGGGCGCACCGGTCGATCCCGTCGAGAGCGTGGGCTGGAACGGTGATGTCTTGGAGGCTCAGGCTTTCGCCTACCTGGCCGTGCGGTCGCGCTACGGCCTGCCCCTGAGCCTGCCGGAAACCACCGGCGTGGCCCAGCCGACAACCGGCGGAACATTCCACAAGGTGACCGAGAGGGCCTGAAGCCCCGGATCGCTGGCGCTAAGCCGCCTTGTCCAGGGCCTTGTCCAGATATTCGTTGATGAGGGTGCTGACGGCATCGATCTTGTCCTGGAACAAGTGGTCGGCGCCGGCGATAACGTGATAGTCGATTTCTATGGTCTTCTGACTGGAAAGTTTTTCCGCCAGCTTGCCGACCGAAGAAACGGGAACGACCTCGTCTTTCTCGCCATGGATGATAAGCCCGGACGACGGACAGGGCGCCAGAAACGTGAAATCATTGACGCTGGCCGGCGGCGCCAAGGAAATAAAGCCGCTGATTTCCGGCCGGCGCATCATCAATTGCATGCCGATCCAGGCACCAAACGAAAACCCGCCGATCCAGCACCCCGACGCATTGGGATTGTAACTCTGCATCCAATCGAGGGCGGAGGCGGCGTCGCTCAACTCGCCGGGTCCATTGTCGAATTCACCTTGGGAGCGTCCGACGCCGCGGAAGTTGAAACGGAGCACCGAGAACCCACGGCGCACGAACACCTGGTACAGCGTGTAAACAATCTTGTTGTTCATGGTGCCGCCGTGCAGCGGATGGGGATGCAAGAGAAGCGCAATCGGCGCCGCCCCCCCTTTGCGGTGGTGATAACGGCCTTCGAGACGGCCGTCCGGACCGTTGAAGATGACTTCAGGCATGGTTTGATGTCAAAGTGAAAGGCTTCCTAAGGTTGCCAATGCTGAGGGGAATACTCGGAAACAATGTTAAAACCTCGGGGACCCAATCTTGATCGCCGCGATGGGGCGTCTTATATCTCAGAATGAAACGGCTTGATGGGGTTCCATTCGGTTCCGGGGGGAACAGAGCGCGCCTCTCCAATCCACCTGGAGCGTAAGATAGAGCAGCACGCATGTTTTTCAAGTACCATCAAAAGGATATCGATGACGGCCGGTACGTGACGCAACGGCTTGCTTGCCGACCGAAGCGGTCAGGACGAAGCGAAAAAGCCCGATTTGGGCGAGAAAGACGTGGAGAAGGAGCGAGAAAGTGAAACTGAGCACGAAGGGGCGTTACGCGGTGATGGCCATGGCCGATCTGGCTAGCCACGGTTCCGGCAAACCGGTCTCCCTGGCCGGGATCGCCGAGCGGCAGGGCATCTCCCTTTCCTATCTCGAACAGTTATTCGGCAAGCTGCGCAAGGGGGGGTTGGTGAAAAGCGTGCGCGGACCGGGGGGCGGTTACCTGCTGTCCCATGCCGCCGACCAGACACGGATATCCGACATTATCTTGGCCGTCGACGAACCCATCAAGGCGACCCGGTGCCAACCGGGCTCTCCCTTCGGGTGCCGTATCGACAAAGGCCGCTGTCTGACCCATGATCTGTGGGAAGAGTTGGGTAACCAAATTTATTTGTTCCTCAGCTCGGTGACCCTGGACGACGTCTGTCGACGCCGGGTGCTGGGAACCAGCGGATTGATGCTTGGTGCCATTGACCGCCGGCAGGTTGCCTCCGCCCCGTAATTCGGGAATTATCAGGCCGTGAACGGCGCCGTCTATCTTGACCACAACGCAACCGCCCCGGTCAGGCCGGAGGCGATCAAGGCCGTGACGCGGACCCTGTCCATGGTCGGAAACCCGTCGTCGGTGCATGGCTTTGGCCGTGCCGCCCACCGCCTGATGGACGACGCCCGCGAGCAGGTTGCCGCCCTTGCCGGCGCGGCGCCCGAGGATGTGGTGTTCACCGGAGGCGGCAGCGAGGCCAACAACCTGGCGATCGGCGGCTGCGGCCGCCGGCGGATCGTGGTATCGGCGGTCGAGCACCCATCCATTCTCAACGCCGATGCCGCCCCAGAGGTCGTACCCGTCGACGGCGACGGCGTCATCGACCTGGATGACCTGGATTCGCGACTCGCCCGAGAGGGCGCCCCGGCCTTGGTCTCGGTCATGTTGGCCAACAACGAGACCGGAACCATCCAGCCGGTGGCCGATGTCGTCGAGGCGGCGCGCCGCCATGGTGCCCTGGTCCACTGCGACGCCGCGCAGGCGCCGGGCAAGATGGCCTGTTCGTTCTCCGGGCTTGGCGTCGACATGCTGACGCTTTCGGCTCACAAGATGGGCGGGCCACAGGGCATTGGCGCGCTGATCGTCGGCGCGGCAGTGGCGCTGAAGGCTGTGACGCGAGGGGGCGGTCAGGAACGCGGTCGTCGCGCCGGAACCGAATCGGTGCCCCTGATTGCCGGCTTTGGGGCCGCCGCCCGTGCTGTCGGCGGCGGCGAAGAGAGCCAGCGTCTGGCCCGGCTTCGTGACGGTTTGGAGGCAAGGCTGAGCCGATTGACACCGCCGCCCGTGCTCGTGGGCCGGGGCGCGCCGCGCCTGCCCAACACGTCGTGCATTGCCATGCCGGGGGTGGCCAGCGAGACCCAGGTCATGGCACTCGATCTTGCCGGCGTCGCGGTCAGTGCCGGCGCGGCCTGTTCGTCGGGCAAGGTGCGGCCCAGTCACGTGCTGCGCGCCATGGGCTTGGGCGAATCCGTGGCGGGAAGCGCCATCCGCGTCAGCCTGGGATGGACCACCACCGAGGCCGACGTGGAGCGCTTCGTCGCGGCCTGGGCCGGGATCGACAAACGCCTGGGTAACGGCGGGGAACGCCGGGTTCTTGTCGCGCCGGCGAAAGCGTGAGACAACGGAACCGGTAACCTTCGAGACAAGGCAAGACCCATGAACACGTGGACTCCGGATTCCCCGGTCTATCTGGATTATCAGGCAACGACGCCGACCGATCGCCGGGTTGTCGAGGCGATGCTTCCCTTTTTCAACGAAAAGTTCGGCAATCCCCATTCCGACAGCCATGCCTTTGGCTGGCAGGCCGAGGCGGGAGTGGAAGAGGCGCGGGCCAAGGTGGCCGACCTGATCGGGGCCGAGACGCGCGAGATCGTCTTCACCTCGGGCGCCACCGAATCCAATAACCTGGCTCTCAAGGGGGTGGCCGATTTCCACCGCCAACGCCGCAACCACGTCGTCACCTGCCTCACCGAGCACAAATGCGTGTTGGAGGCGGCCCACCGCCTGGAGGGTCAAGGAATCGACGTTACCTATCTGCCGGTCGGCGGCGATGGCCTGATCGATCTGGAACAGGTGAGCAACGCGCTCGGCGACAAGACGGCGCTGGTCTCCATCATGGCCGTCAACAACGAAATCGGCGTCATCCAGCCGCTGGCCGAGATCGGCGCCCTGTGCCGCGATCGGGGCGTCTATTTCCACACCGACGCGGCCCAGGCGGTGGGCAAGATCCCCCTTGACGTCAATGCCATGTCGATCGACCTGATGAGCATTTCCGGGCACAAAGTCTATGGGCCGATGGGCGTCGGCGTGCTTTACGTGCGCCGCCGCCCAAGGGTGCGCCTGACCGCCCAAATCGACGGCGGCGGGCAGGAGCGCGGCATGCGCTCGGGTACCCTGGCGCCGCCGCTCTGCGTCGGCCTGGGCGAGGCCTGCGCCATCGCCGGGCGCGAGATGAAGGACGAGGCCGAGCGCCTCGGCTTGCTGCGCGACCGGCTCCTCGACGGGCTGAGGAAGCACATCGCCGATGTGACGGTCAACGGTGATATGGAACGCCGCATTCCCGGCAACCTCAACCTGGCCTTCGATCGTATCGACGCCAACGCATTGTTGAAGAACGCCAAGGACCTGGCAATTTCCACGGGCTCGGCCTGCATGTCGGCCTCGATAGAGCCGTCATATGTGCTGCACGCCCTTGGCCTTGATGACAGCCGCGCCTTCGCCAGCCTGCGCATCGGGCTCGGCCGTTACACCACCGAAGAAGAGGTGGATTACGCCGTCGGGCGTCTGGTCGAGGAGATCAAGCGCCTCGGCAAGGCGGCGGCGATTGCCGGCGCCGCGTAGTGTCCGGCCGCGTCTTCAAGATGACCTTCGTCGAACCCGACGGCAAGGAGCGAGTGGTCGACGCGCCCGACGGCGACACCGTGCTCGACATCGCCCACGCCAACGACATCGACCTGGAGGGCGCCTGCGAGGGCTGCATGGCGTGTTCGACATGCCACGTTATCGTCGATCCCCTGTGGCACGGCCGCCTGACCCCAAGCGGCGAGGAGGAAGACGATATCCTGGATATGGCCTTCGGCCTTGCCCGGACCTCGCGCCTGGGCTGTCAGATCACCATCACCGAGGAGCTCGATGGATTGGTCGTGCGCCTGCCGGCGGGGGCGCGAAACATGCTGTTGGGTTAAGGGGTCATGGCGGACACGCTGTTCGACCGTCTGAAGACCGATTGCGCTGAGGAATGGCAGGCCTATACGGAGCACGCTTTCGTCCGCGCCCTGGGCGATGGCACCCTGCCCGAGGCCTGCTTCCGCCACTACCTGGGCCAGGATTACCTGTTCCTCATCCACTTTGCCCGCGCCTATGCGCTGGCCGCCTACAAGTCCGAAACCCTAGACGACATTCGCCAGGCGGCACGGGGCCTTGCCGCCATCATCGATATGGAGATGGGGCTCCACGTCGAATTCTGCGCCGCCTGGGGCCTCGACGAGGCTGCCATGCAGGCCCTGCCCGAAGCCGAGGAAACCATGGCTTACACCCGCTACGTCCTGGAAAAGGGTATGGCCGGCGACTTGCTTGACCTGCACGTGGCGCTGGCGCCGTGCATCGTCGGCTATGGCGAGATCGGTACCGCCCTGGCCACGGCTCCGGCGGTGCCGCTGGCCGATAATCCCTACCGCGCGTGGATCGAAATGTATGCCGGCGACGATTATCAGGACGTCGCCCGGTCCGAGGTGGCGGAGCTTGACCGTCTCATGGAACGGCGCGGCGGAGAGGGGCGCCGCGCCTCCCTCGCCACCACCTTCCGCCAAGCCACCCGCCTCGAGGTGGCGTTCTGGCAAATGGGCTTGACGGCGGCGACGGCTGAGACGGAAAGGAATACACCAACACGACTATAGGGTATACTAGTGGATTGACTCCAACGCTTGTTTCCCACGATTGACCTTTTCAATGATCTTGTGGGGATCGGCGGTCCAGACG
>JASLLZ010000180.1 GCA_030746775.1 Rhodospirillales bacterium
GTCGGTACCGGGGACTGCCGTTCCAGGCATGGTCCACTTACGTGGGCTCGTAGCGGCCCGCACGGATAATGTTCTAGCGCAAATCCCGAGCAGATGGTTGAATCTGCGACGAAGTACTTGCGGTTAAAACAAGAAGCTAGAGCATTTTCGGTGAACGCATGTGAACGGAAAATGCTCTAGCTTCTTGATTTTTTCTTTTTTGCCGGCGCCTTTTTCTTGGCTTCGGCCTCGGCGGCTTCCTTGTCCGCCGCCTCCTTGGCCAAGCGCAGGCCGCGCAAGCGCGCCACGGACTCTGCTCTCTCTCGGCGCGCCTTCTCCTTGTCTTTCAGGATCTTTTCGTCTTTTTTCTGGGTAGCGGTGAACTGTTCCTCGGCCCTCGATTTCACTGTTTTTTGCATGGAACGAATCCCCTGCTTCGATTCAAGGCGCGGCCCGGAAGGATGGTTATCCGGCGACGCGGGCGCGGCCATCCGTGGGCCGGTGGGCTGGGACGGCGGCGGCGGAACGGATCGCAACAAATCTTAACTATGCGTCGTAGAATCGGTCGTCGAAGGAATGACGGCGGACGGCTTCATCCGCCTCCTTCGGTCCGTCTGGCGCGCGAACGGTGAAAATCGTTTTGCCGACGGATAGCGGCCGCCGCCCCCAACCACTGTCGGAGGCGGCGCCTTACATAGCTACTCGACGACGGACAGGTTCTCGGCGGAAGATTTTCCGTTCTGTCCGGGCTGAAGCTCATAAGAGACCTTCTGCCCTTCGTTGAGCGAAGTCAGGCCGGCGCGCTCAACCGCCGAAATGTGGACGAATGCGTCCTTTGAGCCGTCTTCCGGCTCGATGAAACCGTAACCCTTGGCCGGGTTAAACCATTTTACAGTACCAGTAGGCATAGAAACTTCCTCTAACAGGTGTCTTGCGAACGCGCCTCACACCATGTGATTGCGCGGTTGGTTCAACGTTCACATTGTCAGGGGATAGCTAGACTAACCGGCGTACCGTTCATTCAGGCAACACCAAACGAATGCAACGCGTATGGATTATTATGTGGATCAAATCTCGATGAAGTCAATGGCCCTGTGGTCCGTAGGGAAACCCGCGACCTTGCCTACCGACGCCGCGCCCATTGGCGGGGAATTCTCATCGTTTCATTGCCAGCGCCTTCTCGACGGCGTCGAGCACCGGTTCGACGGGAATGGCGGCCATCTCGCGGCCGCCGAAATCGGCCGCCCGAACAATGACAAGACGCCGGGTCATGGGCATGAACTTCTCCGCCACCGTCGTGCCGAAAAGCGAAACCAGGGGCGCGCCGCCGACGGCCAGCATGTGTCCGGCGCCGGAATCGTTCGAAAGCGCCACCGTCAATTGTCTGGCCAGCGCGATGGTAAACATGGGCGAATACTTGTGGCCGGTCTCGACGCCGGTGTCTTGCAGCGGGAATCTGGCCTCGGGGACGGCGGCGCCAAGGTCCGCTTTCCAGTCGGCCTCCTTGGGTCCCAAAATGAACACCGGCGCCCGCCCCTTCGCCGCCTGGGCCTTGGCCACGGCGACGAAGTTCTCCACCGGCCAGCATTTGGGCAGACCGCCCGAGCCCGGCGCCATGCCGACATAAACCGGTCCCGTCGGCAACAAACGCTCGGCATCGGTGAAAAGCGCCGGCGCCAGGTCAAGTTCCAGGGACTCCGGTGTCGCATAGGTCTTGCCGCTGGCCAGTTCCAAAAGGTCGAGCAACTGGCGCTGCATGCTCCTTGGCGCACGGTAGCCCCGCGACGGCCGGCGCGCCGAGAGGAGAAACCGTGCCGCCGGCGAGATGAACGTCCGATGGGGGATGCGCCACAACGACAGGCTGGCCCATAGGATGCGCTGGGTGTCGATGACCAGATCGAAGCGCCGGCCGGCCAGGGGGCGGCGCAGGAACTCGTTGGGGTGAAGGCCGATGGCGGCATTCTCGATCACCTCGTCGAGGAGGCCCGCGACCAGCGGCGCCAGGACCGAGGCGTAGACGCTGGTCTCCTTGCCCGCCAGCCAGGTGATGCGCGCCGCCGGGAAGGCATGGCGCAATCCGCGCACGAAAGGAAG
>JASLLZ010000181.1 GCA_030746775.1 Rhodospirillales bacterium
TCTCCCGTTCAATCTCGACAGAATCAGGGAATCACGATCACAAGCGGGGTTCAATGGAGTTTTTCAACAGCCTCAGCGACAAAGTGAAGCGGCGTATCACCGCGCGGTTTCTTCTTGGCGTTAACGTCGGCGCCCTTGACGATCAGAAGCTCGACAAGCGCTTGGTATCCCTCAAAAGCCGCGGTGTGAAGCGGTGCACGGCCAAACCCATCCGTGGCGTTGACGTCGGCGCCCCGGGCGATCAACAACGCGGCGATCGCCTGGTGACCCTGATAAGCGGCGACGTGAAGCGGTGTTACGATGAGGCCCCTGGAGGTTTTCGCATTGACGTCGGCGCCCTGGTCAATTGCATCCTTCGCCTTCTCCAGGTTGCCGGCCCAAACGGCCTTATGGAGAAGGGCCACCAGCGCATCTTCAAGAATCTTGACGATCCTGTCGTCGTACTCCCTGGCAATGTCCACAGGCTTCTTGCCGGCGGAGTTTTTCGCATTGATGTCGGCGCCGCCGGCGATCAGAACCTCGGCAATCAAAGGCGTGCCCCCTTCGGCCACGGCGTGAAGCGGCGTCACGCCATCCGGAGTCTTGGCATTGACGTCGGCGCCTTTTTTGAACAGAAGCTCGGCAATCACTTCCGCCCGGTATCCCCCCCTGACAATGACGTGAAGCGGCGTCAGGCCTTCGCGGTCCTTGGCATTGACGTCGGCGCCCTTGGCGATCAGAAGCTCGGCGACCGCTTGCTTCCGCGCGCCGTGAAGCGGCGTGTCGCCGTCTGAGTTCTCGCCATGGATGTCGGCGCCCTTGGCGATCAGAAACTCGGCAAGCGCTTGTGGCTCCCTTTCAACGGCCATGTGAAGCGGCGCATCGCCTTCCGAGTTCCTGGCGTCGATCACGGCGCCCTTTTCGATCAGAAGCCCGGCAAGTTCCCGCCGTCCCCGATAAACAGCCCCGTGAAGGGGTGAGCCGCCCCTCGTGGTCATGGCGTTGACGTCGGCGCCCTTGTCGATCAGAAGGCCGGCAACCGCTGGGTGTCCCTCCTCCACCGCGAAGTGAAGCGGCGTACGGCCATAGGGTGTCTTGGCATGAATGTCGGCGCCCTTATCGATCAAAAGCCCGGCAATGGCCTGGTGTCCAGTGATTGCCACAATATGAAGCGGAGTCGCGTCCCACGAGGTCTTCGCATCGGCCTCGGCGCCCTTGGCGATCAGAAGCCCGGCAATCTCTTGGTGTCCTTTTAAAGCCGCAATGTGAAGCGGCGTATAGCTATCCTTGTTCCGCGCGTTGACGTCGGCACCCTTGGAAACAAGCTCCCTTGCCAACGCCCGGTCGCCGGCCTCGGCGGCGTCGTGGAGCGGGGCCGCCACGGCCGTCGTCAACGGAAGCGGAGACGCCATGAGCGCAAAAACAAAGACAACAGCCGTGAAAAATATCCTCATTGTTTAACTCCGCCGGGGACCCCCGGCTCTATCGGCCATGCACGCCGCCAGCCTGTTTAAGGAGGCGTTCAACCGCCTCCGCTTCATCGAATTCTTCATTCGTGCCGCCCGCCATTTCCAGGAAGAAGAAGTGTTTACCAATTCTGTCGAGCGGTGTTTCTCCCTTGCCGTCCTTGAGGTTGACGTTGACGCCGTGCCTCAACAACAGCCGCACGGCTTTCAGGTTGGTCAGGAGTATTGAGACCGCGTCTTGCAAGGGCGAAGAGGTATAGATGACGGTCTTGCCGGTATCCTTGCTCACATAACTGCCCGAATAGGAACAGTTGACGCTTACCCCGGCGGCGACCAGCGCCGCAACCCGGCCGCTGTTATCCTCGAACGCCGCCTTGGCCAGGGCCTCGCATTGGCCGTTTGCTTGCGCCGGGCCGAGCGATACAAGCATGTAAAGACATGCGGATAGAAAGTCTAGGGTCAGGACCCATTAATCTTCGCTTCATTATTTTGGCCGATGATGATGTCCCTGTTCAAGGAGGGCAT
>JASLLZ010000182.1 GCA_030746775.1 Rhodospirillales bacterium
GTTCCCTCGATGGTAAGAAAATGGGCCATCGCCTGGTTGACGCGGAAGTTCTGCATGAAGCAACTGAGGATGACGTCACGCGGATCGCGCAGCGCCACGATCACCGGTGCCGACGGAAAGACCCGCCGCACAAAGCCCAAATGAACGATATTCAGGGGAAGCTTGTCGATCAGGCGCCGCGAGACAAGATCAATGCCCATTCGCCGTTTCGCTTCGTCCATGTACCAGTCACCCAGGCCCGCCACCTCGTCGGGTTGGAGGCCGTCCAACACCTCGGGATAGGCATCGTCGCGTCCCAGGATTTCGGGCAGGGCTTGATGCAGGTGGGTGACAAGCGGTTCCTCGCCGCTGGTTGCGAGGTTGAGGTGGCTATCCAAAATTTGTTCTAGGAGCGTCGTGCCGGAACGGGGAAAGCCGACGAAAAAGACGGGCGGCGCCGGATAGGCCGGGTTCTCCGCGGGCTTCCATCGGGCGGCCCGGGACGGGTCGTACCATTGCCGGTAGCGGTTGATGAGGCGGAGATAGTTGGCGCGCCAGGCTGGCGCGGCGTCACCCGCCTTGTCGCTCATGTGCCGGTTCGCCACTGTAAAGGCGCCGAAAGCTTCATCGTATTCGCCCAACCTGTCGTGGGTTTGGCCAAGTTCCGAGAAGGCCACGGCGCCCAGGGCCACGTCATCTTCAACCAGGCGTCGGAGCCGGTCGCGCGCCGCCTCCCCTTGGCCATCCCGTCTCTCGATGCGGGCGAGCACGATGGTGGCGGGGATGTGCCGACTGTCCAGAGCCAGGGCTTTGCGTGCCGCTTCGCCGGCTTTATCGCGCCGATTGAGGGACTCCAGGGCTCCCGCCAGGCCGGCATGAGCGTCGGGGTGATCGGGTTCCAACTCGATCGCGCCGGTCAGGTGCTCCACGGCCTCTTGGGGACAGTTCATGTCGCGCAGGAGGAGGCCAATGGCGCGCATGCATGGCGCATCGCCGGGCCGCAGTTGGTGGACGCGTTGCAGACATTCAAGCGCGTCTTCGAAACGCTCTTGGTCTTTGAGCACCAAGCCGAGACTGAACAGAGAATCGACGGCGCCGGGGTTGCAAGCCAGGGACTGGCGGAATGATTGCGCCGCCTCTTCCAGACGTCCGGCGGTGCGATAGGCGTGGCCTAAGTTGTGGTGGGCCAGAGCGAAACCCGGTTTCAGCTTCACCGCTTGGCGAAGGCTGGCAATGGCGTGCACCACATCGTTTAATTCAAGCAATATGTTGCCCAGGTTCATGTGTGCTTCGGCATGATCGGGCTGAAGGGCAACGGCCTTGCGGACGGCATTGGCGGCCTCGTCCAGCGCGCCCGTGGACCTGAGCACTTGTCCCAGGCCCAGGTGGAGATCGGGGTTCGAGCCGTCCAGCGCCACAGCCTTGCCCAAGCATTCCTTGGCTTCTCTCGGCTCGCCCCGTTGGAGGAGGATAAATCCGAGGTTGCTCCAAATTTCGGAATCTTTGGGGGCAAGGTCCGCCGCCCTCCGAAGGCTGCTCACCGCTTTCCCGGTTTTACCCTGCTCGGCGAGGGCGCGGGCAAGATCCACATGGACGGTGGGGTCTTCGGGCGCGGCCTTGGCCGCTTTGTGCATCAAGTCGATGCCTTCACCGGTCCGTCCCGCTTGGTAAACAAGTATGCCGAGCAGACGAAGCGCGTTCGGGTTTCCGGGCTCGATGCTCAGGACGCGGCGGTAGCCCCGTTCCGCGCTTTCCTGCCGGCCGGATTGATGATCCGCGAGCGCGGCGGTGAGTAACGCTCGGGCATCGGGTGGGCTCATCTAATGGCCTTCAATGGTAACCGGTTCATTCCTCGCTATAGCCGAATTCGCGCACGAAGGGCGCCACGATGGGCAGTGCCGGGGCCAACTGTCGGGC
>JASLLZ010000183.1 GCA_030746775.1 Rhodospirillales bacterium
GGGTGGCCGGGTGGGGGTACGGGCCGGTGCCGGACAATCCTAAGCGACTCTAACGTTTTCCGGCCGCGATCCGGGGGATGTCAGCGCCGTCGGCGCCGGGAGACTCACTCGACGGCCGCCGTTCCCTGGCGCAGGCGTTCGATATCCAGGGTCACGTCGCGGCGGACGGCGCCAACCGGGCCGAGGGGGGGCACGGTCTCACCATCGACCAGGATTTCAAGGGCGCCGGCGTTGCCGGTCAGCAGCGTGAGTCCGGGCCGGTCGGGGACGTTAAAGGTGTCCCCGGCGCGCATCAGCCGCGTCATCAGAAGCTGTTTGCCGACGTCGTCACGGACTTGAATCCAGCTTGCCATCCGGGCACGCACTAAAATACGTGATTGGCCCTCTTGGGCCGGCGGCGCGGCGTCGGCAGCCGGCTTGGAACCGGCATCCTCGCTCAAGGCGGCCACCTGATCGCCGTCTTCACCGCGCGCCGCTCCGGGCGGCGTCGCCTCGGCGATCTCCACCCTGTCTTCGACCGGATCGGGTTGTTCCCTGCCAACCGTTGCTTGCGGCGATGCCACGGTTTCCGGCGCCGCCGGCGGCGGCGTCGGGCGAAGGTCGTCTACGGCCGCGGCGACGGCCGGCGGGGACGGCGGCAAAGCCGGGGTATCGGCAATTTCGCCCACTGCTTCCAGCGCCGGTTCCGGTTCCGGCGCGGCCACCGTCGCGACCGGTTCGGTCGAAACGGCGTCGGTGGCGACGCTTTCGGTCATGGAGGCGTCGGCCGCAGCGGTGTCGGTGGCGACGCTTTCGGTCATGGAGGTGTCAGCCGCACCGATGTCGGTGGCGATGCTTTCGGTCATGGAGGTGTCGGTCGCAACGCTTTCGGTCGCAACGCTGTCGGCCGTAACGCCTTCGCTCGGCGCCGGGACAGGTGGGAAAGCCGGCGTTGCCGCCGTGACCGGCGTCTCTTCGAGCGCCGGGATTTCGGTTATCTCGGTTGCCTCGGGGGCCGGCGCCGCCGCGATCGGCGGCGTTGTCTCCGCCGCTCTGTCCCCTTGCGCGGTTGCGGTGCTTGTGGCGGCGGGTAGCACGATTGCCGTCGGTTCCGCGCTGTCGACCGCCGTCGGCGTCGCGGCGGCCGGCGCGCCGCCGTCACCAGCGCTGTTCGACCGCGGTGCTTCGCCGGCCAGGGCGGCGTCTGGTCCGGGCTCCGCCGAAGGCGTCTTGGCATCGGTCGCGCCGTCGCTTGGCAACAGGACCGCCAACCGTTCGGGCAGCGGCGGTATGAGTTCGGTCAGGAAGTGATCGCGAGTGGAACTGACGTACCAGCCGCCATAGGCCAGGACGGCGACCACCATGCCGACGAACAAGATGGCGCCGCGTGGAATTCCGCTCTCGGGGATAGGGGAAAGGAACTTGAGATCGGTCGACATGTCGAGCCCGGAGGTCTCGGCCTTGAAGCGGCGCACCACCTCTTCGCTATCTAGGCCGAGGTGTTCGGCATAGGCACGGATGAATCCGATGGCATAGGCGGAGCCAGGAAGATCGTCATAGCGGCCTTCCTCGATCGCCATGATGTAGACCAGGCGGATGTGCATGACCTCGGCCACGTCGGCGGCTTCCTCGCCGCACCTCAAGCGAGAGGCGCGCAGCAAGGACCCGACGCGGGGGCCTTCTTCAGGGTCGGATTGGCTAGTCATTGCTTGTTCACGAGAGACGGTCCCCCCGCTCCCAATATCCAGAGACTCCTTGCGGGCGCGCCGACAGCGCCTACCCGACTCCAAATTCGGCGCGCTCACGGCTCTGCGGCGCGTCGCGAGTCTCCTTCCACGAATCGCCCGATATTTTGGCCTTTTATCAAGAAATTACAAGCCCTAAACGGGCAAAAGTTAA
>JASLLZ010000184.1 GCA_030746775.1 Rhodospirillales bacterium
CGGCTTGACCCGGGTCCCCCCCGGCGCCAAACTCAAAACCCCCGTCCTTTGGTTGGCGCACAACGCCCGGGGCCTCTGGCTCGTGTGCCTCGTCGCCCGGGGGCCCGGGCCGCGACCGGTCTGACGGCGCCCCGTCAGGTACGCTTCAAGGGAATGGCAACGAAGCGTTCGTTGCCACGCTGGTGGACCAGCAGAAGAATCGCCTTGCGCTCGGCGGCGGTGGCGCACTCGACTTCGCGGACCACGTCACCGGGCGCCTCGACGGTTTTCTCGTTCGCCTTGACGATGACGTCGCCGGCATTGAGCCCGCGGCGCGCGGCGGCGCCGTCCTCATCGACGCCGACCACCAGAACCCCCCGCAGGTCGTCGGCCAGGCCATAACGGCGCCGCGCCTCTTGCGACAATGGCGACAGGATCAGGCCGACGCTTCGCGCCGCCGCACCGGACCCGACGGTTCGGCCCGCCACGCGTGCCCCTTCTTCGGCCATCCGCCCAAGGGTAACCGCGACGGTGTGCCGCGCCCCTTGGCGCCAGATCGCAATCTCGGCATTCTCGCCGGACTTGGCGGCGGCGATGAGTCGCGGAAGGTCCTTGAAGCGATCCACCGAACGGCCGTTGACGCCGAGAATGACATCGCCCTGCCTAAGACCGGCCTCGGCGGCGGGACCGTCGGGCAGGACGCCGGCGATAAGGGCGCCTTTGTCATCGGCCAGGCCCAGGCCGTCGGCAATGTCGCGGGTGACCGGCTGGATGCTGACGCCGAGCCAGCCACGCTCGACCCGGCCTTGCTCTTCGATCTCGGCGATAACCGACCGGGCCAGCGATGCCGGAACGGCGAAACCGATGCCGACGCTGCCGCCGTTGGGCGAATAGATGGCCGTGTTGACGCCGATTACCCGGCCTTGGGTGTCGAACAGCGGCCCGCCCGAATTACCCCGGTTGATCGGGGCGTCGATCTGGATGAAGTCGTCGAAGGGACCCGATCGGATATCGCGCCCGCGCGCCGAGATGATGCCGACGGTAACCGTGCCGCCGAGGCCAAAGGGATTGCCGACGGCAACCACCCAGTCACCGACCCGCGCGGCCTGGGAATCACCCCACGACACACGGGGCAAGGGCCGGCCGGCCTTGATTTCAAGCAGGGCCAGGTCGGTTTTGGCGTCTTGGCCGCGCAGGGTGGCCGGCAAACGGGTGCCGTCGTCGAGGATGACGGTGATTTCGGCGGCGCCTTCGATTACATGATTGTTGGTCACCACAAGCCCGTCGGTGTCGATGATGAAGCCCGAGCCCAGCGCCCGCGCCTGATCGGGTGCCGATGAGTGCCCGTGGTCTCCCGATTGGGGCTCGAAGAAGCGGCGAAAATACTCCTCGAAGGGCGAACCGGGGGGAAAGCGCGGTGCTTGGAATTCGTGGCCCTTGCGGCCTACCCTCTTGCCCACCGTGGCAATGTTGACGACGGCCGGTTTGACCCTGGCCGCCAGGTCGGCAAAGGAGGCCGGCGGCGTCGGCGCAACTGCCTGGGTTGGATCGGTTTCGGCGACGGCCCCCATCGCTGGGGCGATGAGGACAGCAGCCAGGACAAGGGCCGAAAAAGTGCGTCCAGCGCCTAGTTCGTTTGTGAACATGATCGATGCTCCTCTCGATTGCGGGGTGACGAATCCCAGCCGATTGGAGGCCGGGAACCTAACCGCGACCATAGACAGGGGAGCCTTACGGGAGCCTGTCGGGACGATTAAATTTCGGTAAGATTCAAGCCGCCGCCGCGCACGAAAAAACGGGCGGCCCCCAGGGGGC
>JASLLZ010000185.1 GCA_030746775.1 Rhodospirillales bacterium
GCGCCAACAAGATCGCGACCGTGCCCTGGGTCAAGGCCGGCAACGCAATCCAGGTGGCGCTCTATTCGGCCGGCATCGTCAACATCATGTTTCTCGGCATCTATCACGGCTACTTCACCAACACCGTTTACAAGGTCGCGGCGTCGATCCCTCAGGTGCTGACGACTCTGGTGATCATGGTCGTCAGCATCACCTTGGATTCGTTTATCTACCGGGGCGCCAAAGAGGTCGGACCGCTGCGCTGGGGGCGCATACCGGCGCGCGCCCAATACGCCTTGTTCCTGCTGGCGGTTTCCTTCACCTGGCTGATGGGTCTGATGGGATACATACGTTCCGGTATCCGCCAGCATTGGCACGTGCTTGACATTATGCGCGATGCATCTGTTGACGCCTTCACGCCGACCCTCGGTTACGCCGCCAATGTGGTTTCCGTCGCCGCCATCATCTTCATGGCCATGGTGATCTTCGTCTTCTGGATCGCCCAGGTTGGCGGCAACAAGACGCTGCCGGCCGGGTACTGGAAGGAATAGACGGCCATGCGACAGTTCCTCGCCGTCGTCGTATTCACGTTGCTGACCATTGGCTTCTTCGCCGGCTATTCCAACTTCGGCATACCGCAGATCGAGCCGGCGCCGCCGCCAAAGGAAGAGAAGCTCGACCTTGCCTCCATGACCATGGATGATTTCATCGCGCTTGGTGAAAGATTGTTCAACGGCAAGGGGACTTGCACGCTGTGCCACAACGCCCTTGGCCGCGCGCCCATGCTGGGTACGATCGCCGAAGATGTGCCGAAAAGACTCAAGGATCCGAGCTATGCGGGCGCGGCCGCGAATATCGAGGAATACCTGATCGAATCCTTGATCGAACCTTCGGTCTTCGTCGTCCCCGGGTTCGGCAAGAAGGGCACGAACGACAGCGAAAGCCCCATGCCCGATGTTTCCGGCGGCAGCATCGGTCTTTCCGAGGCCGAGGTCTCCGCCGTCGTCGCCTATCTCCAAGACAGCGGCGGCGCCGAGGTTACCGTCGAGATTCCCCAGGAGGTCGACGAAGAGGACGATGACGCCGACGAGGGCGAGGCGCGCGAAGCCGTCAGCGATCCCAAGGAACTGATGGCCCTGTTCACCTGCGATGCCTGCCACATGATCGATGGCGTGGGCGGCGATGCCGGACCGAATCTCTCCAAGATCGGCGCCAGCCGCGACCGGGCCTATCTGCGGCGTGCGATCCTCGATCCCAATGCCGAGATCGCCAAGGGTTACGAGGCCGACATGATGCCGCCGGACATGGGCGAACAGATCTACGTCAAGGAACTGGAAATCCTGGTGGATTTTCTGGCCGGACTGAAGTGAGGGGGCGGCCCGGATGAAGATACCCAGATTGCTCCAGGCCGTGCTGGTCCTGGCCGGAGTTTATTTCGGTTTCATCGTCGTCTTCGACGTCATCTTGGATGCGGTGATTCCGTCCAGCCTGCTTGCCATGTACATGTTTTTCGTCACCGCCGGCGTGTTCATGGTTTTTACCTATGATGAGGAACAAACACGCGAACTGGTGGCGCCCATCAAGGCCCTGGTCGAGGATCCGTCGAAGCGCATGTGGCGTAACATCGTTTTCGTCATCGTGCCGCTGGCGGCGGGTATTGGCACTTATCAGCAGATGCAGCCCAGCTTCGAGGCGCCGGTGGAACTTCGGGCCATCCACCCGGCGCCGACGACGACGGCAAAGATTTTCGGCAAACGGGTCAATCTCCTGAAATTGGAGAACCCGCTCAGGAAGGTTGAGAAGGA
>JASLLZ010000186.1 GCA_030746775.1 Rhodospirillales bacterium
GGAGGAAGCCTATTGAGCCGCCTTATCGTCGTCTCCAATCGCGTCGCCGCGCCCGCCGATGTCAAGGGCCGCGCGGGTGGTCTCGCGGTGGCGCTCAAGGACGCATTGGCGGAGCACGGCGGCGTCTGGTTCGGGTGGAGCGGCAAGGTTGCAGGCAAGACGCCGGTCAAACCGGCCCTGACCCAGGTTGGCCCGATCACCTACGCGACCATCGATCTGTCGCGCAAGCACTACAACGAATATTACAACGGATTCGCCAACCGCACCCTTTGGCCGCTCTTTCACTACCGGCTCGACTTGACGGCATTCAGCCAGCAAAACTATTCGGGCTATCTGCAGGTCAACACCATCTTCGCCGAAAAACTGAAGCGCCTGATCAAGTCCGAGGACCTGATCTGGATCCACGATTACCACCTCATCCCGATGGGCGAAGAGCTGCGCCGCGCCGGGGTGACGCAGCGCATGGGGTTCTTCCTGCACACCCCGTTCCCGGCGATGGAAATTCTTACCGCCCTGCCGGGTCATGAATCCCTGATCCGCTCGCTTTGCGCCTACGACGTGGTCGGGTTTCAGACCGAGAACGACCTGCGCGCCTTTCTCGACTACATCGTCAACGAAGCCGGCGGCGGCATCATGGGAAACCACCTGATTCACGCCTTCGGCCACACGCTGCGCGTGGAGATATTCCCAATCGGCATCGATACCGAGGATTTCGTCAGGGCCGGCCAGAAGGAAATCCATTCAGCCGGCGAAAAAATAATGCGCGGGCGCCCCGATGGATTCTCATGGATCATCGGTGTCGACCGACTGGACTACAGCAAGGGACTGGTCGAACGTTTTCAGTCCTTTTCGCGCCTGCTTGAAGCCCACCCCGCCTATCGGCGCCGAGTCGCCCTGTTGCAGATTGCGCCGCCGTCACGTTCGGAAGTGCCGGAGTATCGGGAAATCCGCCGCACTTTGGAAGCCGAGTCGGGACATATCAACGGCCGCTTCGCCGAGTTCGACTGGGTACCCATCAATTACCTCAACAAAAGCTACACGCGCCAGGACCTGGCGGGCTTTTACCGGGCCAGCCGCATCGGCCTGGTGACGCCGTTGCGCGACGGCATGAACCTTGTCGCCAAGGAGTACGTGGCGGCGCAGAATCCGGAAGACCCCGGGGTCCTGGTTCTGTCGCGTTTCGCCGGCGCGGCGCGCGAACTGGAAACCGCCCTCATCGTCAATCCGTTCGACTTCGAAGGCGTCGCCGACGCCATCGCCAGGGGCCTGGAAATGCCCCTTGAGGAGCGCCGTAGCCGATGGGCCGCGATGATGGAGGGACTGCGCGCAAACACCCTGACCACATGGCGCGACAAGTTCCTCGATACCCTGGCCAACGCCCCCTACGAAGCCTGAAACGGATGGTCGGCAATAGTCATACCCGCGCCCCCCAGGGCGACACCGGGGAGGACCGCGTCATCGCCGATATCGGCGGCACCAACGCGCGCTTTGCCCTTGTCGACGGCGCCGGACGGACGGGTCGGACCCGCATCCTCAAATGTGACGACTATCCCGACCCGGCGGCCGCCGCCGAGGATTTCCTGGCTTGGGCGGCGCCGAGC
>JASLLZ010000187.1 GCA_030746775.1 Rhodospirillales bacterium
AAGGCCGTGCGCGGTCACATTCGACGCTACCTCTCGGCCCTGCACCATTCCGGTTTCGACGTCTCCGCTATCACCGGTCTGGAGGAGATGGTGGCGTTCGAAACCTTCAAGCAGGCCATGCGCTGGTTCTGGGAGAGAAATGGTCAAAAGACCTCGTGCTCGATCGGCGAGGTTGCCTGGACGATGCGCTGCATCGCCGTCAAGCATCTCGCCTGTGACGAGGAGATGACGGCAAGCTACAAGGAGGCGCTCGCTACCTTGCGTTTACGAAAGCCGGGCCTCAGCCCCAAGAACCGGGCCGCCCTCCAGCAGTTCGACGATAGGGCGGTAACCGGGCGCTTTCTCGGCTTGCCGGATCTCCTGTGGCGCCTTGCCGAGAAGGAGCGCGGCAAGAAGGCGCAGCTCCGCATCCAAAGCGCCGTCGCCATCGAAATCCTGATATTTGCCCCGCTCAGGATCGACAATCTCGTGACGCTGCGTCTCGACCGCCACCTCGCCTGGATCGACGATCGCCTGCACATAAATTTGCCTGCTGGCGAGGTCAAGAACCGGACGGATCTCCACTACGTCCTGCCCCGCGGCACAACAGAGCGGGTGCGCGTTTATATCGATAACTGGCGATCCCTATTCCTGCCCGCTGCTAATCCTCACCTCTTCCCGGGGTGCAACAACAAGGCCAAGGACGTCAGCTGTCTCAGGCGGCAGATCACGCGCACCTTGTTCGATCATACCGGCATCCGTCTCACCCCGCACATGTTCCGCCACGTTGCGGCAAAGCTGCTGCTCGATGCCCGGCCCGGGCATTACGAGGTAGTACGCAAGGTGCTTGGCCACAAGAATCTCGCCACCACCTACGAGCACTATGCCGGCGCCGAGACCCAGGCCGCGGTCGAGCTCTATGACAATGTCATTCTCGACCTCAAGCACGGCGGCGACGGCAGTGCGGGGAATGACCGGCATCGCCGTCCCGAAGAGACACCACGAAAGGCGCCGGAGAAAGATGACTTGCCCTTTCTCGATCCCCTCAACCTGTTCGGCAAGGGACATGCGGTATGACCAGGCAACGTACCTCGCTCTCCTTCGACCTGTGGCCGCAAGACGATCGTACCCTGTGGCAACGCGCCTGCCAGACAGGCGCCTTTCTTGAGCCCGACGGACCCGCCTCTCACTGGGCCGAAGCCACGCGGAAGCAGGTCACCAAGGGGTGTGGCCACCGCCCCCGCCGCCATCCGCGGCTCGCCACCGGCGCCGGCACGGGCACCGGCACCGGCATC
>JASLLZ010000188.1 GCA_030746775.1 Rhodospirillales bacterium
ATGCTATCTTGCCTACCCCATTCGTTACCCCAGGCAGATCAAGGACCTAGCCGTTTCCGGCTAAGCCCTTGAAATGATAGGGGGCGCACGGGGACTCGAACCCCGGACCCGGCACACCGTCTGGTGGTTGGTTCTGGGATGGCGGATCAGGCTCTCCGTCTCGAGGGCCTCCAAATAGCTGCTTGCAACCGCGTCGCAGACCGCATCGGGCGCGATGTCGTTGCGTGAGCAGTAGCGCATGAAGCGGCTCAACGACGCACGCCGGTAGTCATCGCTGATGAGATCGTAAAGCTTTTGCCACGCGGACGAGAGCTTGCTTTGATATGGCGCCAGCTTGGTCGACAGCCCGGCCTCGCGCATGGCGGCGAGCAGCAGGGAGCGGACATTGCCGACCCTTCGCTTCGAGACATCGCCATGAACGTGGTGGAAGCTCTTGAAGCGCTTTCTCAGGAACGCCGCATTGGCGGGGATCATGGCCAGCGGCAAATCGAACCATCGCCCGGCCATGTTGCAGGCCGAGACCATATCCATGCGGCGTTGATGCGCGATCCCGTAGCGCGATGCGATCTCGTCACGCAGCCATTCGAGAGAGGGTACGGCTTGGTCACTAAACGGATTGGTGCTGGTCATATTTTGGCCTCTCGTGAAGCATTATAAAGGACATATGGTGACTCGTGAAGACAAATCAAGACAAAATCTAATAATAGTGAATATATTATGCCGTTAATGACGAAAATTACATGCATAGTATTTTCACTAATGCCTATCTCTTTTACGACAAATAAGTATAAACCAGGACAAATGGCGTCATATGGAGCGATTGGATCTTAGGTAGTTCTGCAGATCGGACAGCAGATAACGCCGGCGCTTGCCGATTTGCACGTAAGGTATGGCGTTCGATTGTTGGATGCGGTCGAAGGTACCTGTCCCGACTGCCACGTACCCAAGACCTGGGTCCATAAGGTGGGGCGAAAGATCCAGGCGACCAACGAGTTGTTCCACCATTTCTTCGGCAGTCTTGCCACCCGCGAACTTTACGAGGCCAAGCGTCTGACGATGGCCAAAGCCGTCTGGCAGGTCATGAGAGAGACCGACTCGAGAGAATGCCGCAACTGCCACAATTATGAATTCATGGATTTCGCGGTTCAGGAAAAACGTTCGCGCGACCGTC
>JASLLZ010000189.1 GCA_030746775.1 Rhodospirillales bacterium
TCGCCGGCGGCCGTCCGGTGCTGGGCACCTGGCAGGGCATCTACCTGTTCGAGCACCGGAGCCGGCCCCACCGGCGCCAGTTGACACTGCATCTGATCGGCGAGTAGGGGCGAGGATTGGTACCGGAGATTCTCCCCGCGCCCCCTTGGCGAGCGCGCCGCGACGGTGTTTAATCCCGCTTTGGAAATTTAATAATCCCACTTTGGATATTTAAAGGGAGGAACCAACATGACAGCGATCGCCAAGCAACTGGAATTTCCGCCGCTTCGCGACCGGGTCGGGGGCGAGGAATGGAAAACCCGTGTCGACCTGGCCGCGTCATACCGGCTGGTCGCCCATTACGGCTGGACCCACCTCACCGGCAATCACATCTCGGCCCGGGTGCCGGGCACCGACGATCAATTCCTGATCAATCCCTACGGCCTGATGTACGAGGAGATCACCGCCTCGAGCCTGGTCAAGGTGGACCTGGATGGCACCATCGTGAGCGACACCGACTACGCCATCAATCAGGCCGGCTATGTCATCCACAGCGCCGTTCACGCGGCGCGCCACGACGTTCAGTGCGTCCTTCATACCCATACCGAGGCGGGCATGGGCGTCTCGGCCCAGGCCCAGGGCCTGTTGCCCATTTCCATGAGCGCCCTGCGCTTTTACCAGCGCATCGGCTATCACGACTACGAGGGCGTCACGCTGGACGTCGAGGAACGCGAGCGCATCGTCGCCGATCTGGGCCCGCACATGGCCATGATCCTGCGCAACCACGGTCTGTTGACCTGTGGGCGTTCGATCGGCGAGGCTTTCCTCCTCATGTACAACCTGGAAAAGGCCTGCGCGTCGCAGCTCGCCGCCCTGGCCGGACCCGGCGACATCGTCATCCCGCCGCCCGAGGTGTGCGAAAAATCGGCGCAGCAGTCTTGGCGCGGCAACCACGGCGATTCCGCATGGCCCGCCCTGGTCCGCCAGATGGACCGTCTGGGCCCGTCGTTCCGCCACTGACGCGGCGCCGTCAGCGCATTTTCCGATCGCTCGCGCTCACGGAAAATGCTCTAGGCTCCAGACTCAATTAATCCACCATATGACGATTGCGGCGATGAGGACAGCAGAGAGGAAGTTT
>JASLLZ010000018.1 GCA_030746775.1 Rhodospirillales bacterium
GAGAAAATTCTGTGCCCTCGACGGTGGTACGGGGGTATGATCTCTGCAAACCTGGAGGTCATCTGGGAAATGTCGGCTTAGCAAGTCATGTATCGAATAGGCGTTGACGTCGGAGGAACGTTCACCGATTTCACCATCCTCGACGAGGAGGGGGGTGGCGTCCATTACTTCAAGGTTCCATCGACGCCCCCGGACCCGTCCGAGGCCATCCAAGATGGGGTCGCCAGGATGATCGAGGACCACAAGGTGGCGCCCGAAGACGTCAGCCATCTGGGCCACGGCACCACGGTGGCCACCAACATGGTCATCGAACGCCGCGGCTCGGCGACCGGGCTTTTGACCACCAAGGGTTTCCGCGACGTCCTCGAGATCGGCCGCCAGACGCGGCCCAACCTCTACGATTACACCATTGGCAAGCCGGTTCCCCTGGCGGCGCGCGAACACCGACTTGAGATCGTCGAGCGCGTCGGCGCCGACGGCGGCGTCCTGACCCCCCTCGACGAGGCCGGGCTCGAGGCGGCGGCCAAAAAGTTAAATGCGGCGGGCGTCGATGCGGTCGCCGTGTGCTTTCTACACTCTTACCGCCGGCCCGATCACGAGAAGGCCGCCCGCGCCGCCCTGGAGCGCCTGGTGCCCGACGCCTATATCAGCCTGTCGTCCGAGGTCCTGCCCGAATTCCGCGAATACGAGCGCCTGTCGACGACCGTGCTCAACGCCTATATCGGGCCGCGCATGCAGGCCTATCTCGATCGCTTTCTCACCCGTGTCAGCGACCTTGGCATCACGGTCGAGCCCTACACGATCCATTCCAACGGGGGCCTGATGTCGGTGCGAACCGTGCGCGAGACGCCGGTGCGGACCTGCCTGTCGGGACCGGCCGCCGGCGTCGTCGGCGCCACCGAGGTCGCCAAGGCGGCCGATTTTCCCAACGTCGTCACCTTCGACGTCGGCGGCACCAGCACCGACGTCTCCTTGGTCCACGGTTCGCGGCCGCTGTTCGCCTCGACCCGTTCGATCGCCGACTATCCGATCAAGACGCCGATGATCGACATTCACGTCATCGGGGCGGGCGGCGGCTCCATCGCCTGGATGGACGACGCCGGCGCGCTGAAGGTCGGCCCCCACAGCGCCGGCGCCGAGCCCGGCCCGGCGGCCTACGGCCGGGGCGGCGACGAGCCGACCATCACTGATGCCAACATCTGCCTGCACCGCCTGAACCCGGTGGCGCTGTTGGACGGCCGCATGCCGGTTGACAAGGCGGCCGCCCGCCGGGTGGTCGACGAACACGTCGCCGGCCCCCTCGATCTCGACGTCGAGACCGCGGCGCACGGCATCCTGCGCATCGCCAACGCCAATATGAGCCGCGCCATCCGTTCGGTCTCGACCGAGCGCGGCTACGACATCAAGGAGTTCGCGCTGTTTGCCTACGGCGGCGCCGGGCCGCTTCATGCCGCCGAAATCGCCGTCGAATGCGGCATCCCGACGGTCATCGTGCCGCAGGAACCGGGGACCATGTGCGCCCGCGGCATGCTGCTTTCCGACATCAGCCTCGATTTCGTGCGCAGCGAGATCGCCGAGGCCGGCCCCGATACATGGCAGCGCGTCTGCGAGCTGTTCGGCGCCATGAGCGACGAAGGCAACGCGTGGCTTGAGGGCGAACGGGTCAAGGCCGACGACCGTTCCTTCATCTGCCACGTCGAGGCGCGTTATCAGGGCCAGAACTTCGAGGTCAAGGTCGAGATGGACGAGGTGAAACCGGACGGTCTCGACGATTTCCTGGAGCGCTTCCGGGCCAGCCACGCCAAGGAGTACGGCTACGACATTCCGGGACGTGCCGTCGAGGTGGTGAATTGCCGGATGCAGGCGGTGGGCACCGTGCCCAAGGCGCCGCAGCAACCCCTCGCCGAGGGCGGCGCGCTGAAGGACGCCGTCATCGAACGGCGCCAAGTCTACTTCGGCGACGGCAACGGATGGGTCGAGACCGAGGTCTACGCCCGCGCCCGCCTGCCCGTGGCGGTCCCGTTCCAAGGCCCCGCCGTGATCGAGGAAATGAGCTCGACCACGGTGGTGCTGCCCGGACAGTCGGCCGCGGTCGACCGCATCGGCAATATCGTGATCGATGCCCGTCTAGACGGGGGCACCTAAGATGGCCCGCGCCAAGACAGCCCAGACGGTGGCGGACGACCGGATCATCGATCCCATCGCCATGGAGGTCTTCTCCAACCGGCTGCTGTCGATCACCGAGGACATGGGCAACATCTTGATCCGCTCGTCGTTCTCGACCAACATCAAGGAGCGTCGCGACTGTTCCGTCGGCCTTTTCGATGCCCTGGGCCGCTGCATCTGTCAGGCCTCTCACATGCCCATGCACCTGGGCTCTCTGCTGGGCAGCACCAGGGCCGTGCTGGGGCGCTATTCCATCGACGACATGGTGGAAGGGGACGCCTTCATCTGCAACGACGTCTATCTAGCGAACGGTACCCACCAACCGGACGTCAGCGTGGTGACACCGATTTTCTGGGACGGCGCCGTCCAATTCTTCACCGCCACCGTGGGCCACCATTCGGACGTCGGCGGCACGGTTCCCGGCTCTATCGCGGGAACGTCCAGGACCATCTTCGAGGAAGGCATCCGCATCCCGGTGATCCGTATCGCCCGGGCCGGCGTGATCGACGTCGATCTGATGAACCTTTTGGTCAACAACACCCGCGAGCCCGAAGACCGGGACCTGGACTTCCGGGTTCAGGTGGCGACCAACGAACGGGGCGGCGCCATGCTTCACGGGCTGGTCCGCCAGATGGGCCTGGCGGCGGTGAAAAACGCCATCGAGGATATCCTGGCCTACACGCGCAGAAGGCTGCTCAACCGCGTCGCCGAGCTCAACGACGGCGATCACAGTTTCATCCGCTACATGGACGACGACGGCCTGGGCGGCGACCTGGTCACCATCCACGCCACCATCCGCGTGCGCGGCGAGGAACTGACCATCGACTTCACCGGCTCCAGCCCCCAGGCACGGGGCGCCATGAGCCTACCGGACAGCGCCCTTTGCGCCACCTCGTACTACGTCGTCAAGACCGTCCTCGATCCCGAACTGTTGCCCAACAGCGGCCTTTTCGACGCCATCAAGGTCACGTCCCCCGTCGGCACCATTACCAACCCCAGCTTCCCCGGCGCCGTCGGCGCGCGCTCGATTACCGCCAACAAGGTGGCCGGCGCCATACTCGGCGCCTTCCAGGGCCTGGTGTCCAGGGATCGGGTGATGGCGTCGAGCCACGATTCCGTCCCGGCCATGGTCTTTTCGGGTCCGCGCCGCGACGGCCGGGGAACTTACGTCTATCTGGAGACGCTGGGCGGCGGCAACGGGGCACGCTTTGATCGTGACGGCATGGACGGTATCCACGTCCACATCTCCAACACGTCGAACCTGCCGGCCGAGGCGCTGGAGCACGAATACGACCTGTTGGTCGATGAATACGCCTTCGTCGAGGACTCGGGCGGCGCCGGCACCCATCGCGGCGGCTGCGGCCTGGCCCGCCAGATCCGGGTGTTGGAAGACGGCATCATCTTCTCGGTCCGCTCCGACAGCCACATCGTCACCGCGCCCGGCGTTTTCGGCGGTTGCGAGGGCCATACGGCGCGCCTGGTTCAGAACCATGGCCGGTCGGACGAGCAGCTCCTTGGCTCCAAGGTCGCTCATATCGAAATGAAGGCCGGCGAATCGATGCGCATCGAAACCGGTGGCGGCGGCGGCTATGGCCCGCCGGGTGAGAGGGCGCTCGACCGGCTCGCCATCGACGTGCGCGGCGGCAAGGCGTCGCGGCCATCGGCCGAGCGCGATTACGGCGCCGAGATGGTACGCGCCGCCCTCGACGGGAAGGGATGCTAGAAAATGAGTCGAAAGAAAAACGACACCGCGGGCGAGGGCTTCGATCCCATCGCCATGGAGGTGTTCTCCAACCGGCTGCTGTCGGTTACCGAGGACATGGGCAACACCTTGGTGCGGTCGTCCTTTTCCACCAACATCAAGGAACGGCGCGACTGTTCCGTCGGACTGTTCGACGCCCAAGGCCGGCTGATTGCTCAGGGATCGCACGTGCCCTTGCACCTGGGCTCGTTGCTGGGCAGCGCCGAGGCGGTGCTGGCGCGCTATTCCGTCGACGACATGAAAGAAGGCGACGCCTTCATCCTCAACGATCCCTATATGGCCGGCGGCACCCACATGCCCGACATCTCCATTGTCTCGCCGGTTTTCTGGGACGGCGCCGTACGCTTTTTCACCGCCAACATCGGCCATCATTCGGACGTCGGCGGCAGCGTGCCAGGGTCGATTTCGGGCACCGCGCGCTCGATCTTCGAGGAAGGCCTGCGCATTCCGGTCATCCGCATCCAGCGCGCCGGCACCCTCGACGTCGATCTCATGCACCTGATCGTCAACAATACCCGCGAGCCCGAGGAGCGCGAGCTTGACCTCAAGGTACAGATCGCGACCAACGAACGCGGCGCCGACATGGTCCATGAACTGGTGCGTCAGATGGGTCTCGAGGCTGTCGAGCGGTCGATCGAGGACATCCTGAGCTATACGCGCCGAAGGCTCAGGAACCGGATCGCCGAACTGCAAGACGGCGATTACAGTTTTACCAGCTATATGGACGACGACGGCATGGGCGGCGACACCGTGCCCATTCACGCCACGGTGCGTGTCGCGGGCACGGGCTTGACGGTGGACTTCACCGGCTCGGGAGGCCAGGCGCGGGGCGCCATGAACGTTGCCAAGAGCGCCCTTCACGCCACCGTCTATTACTGCGTCAAGGCGCTGATGGACCCCGGCCTGATGCCCAACAGCGGCATGTTCGACGCGATCACCATCCATGCCCCCGAAGGCACCATCACCAACCCCAGGTTCCCGGCCCCGGTCGGTGCGCGCTCCATCACCTGCAACAAGGTGGCGCGCGCCATCATCGGCGCATTCGACGGACTGCTGCCCAGGGAAAAGGTCATGGCCGCGGGCCAGGACATCGTTCCCGCCATCGTCTTTTCGGGCCGGCGCGACAAGGGGGCGGGCACCTTCGTCTACCTGGAAACGGTGGGCGGCGGCGCCGGGGCGATGGCGGATCGCGACGGCATGGATACGGTCCAGGTCCACATGACCAATACGTCCAACCTTCCGGCCGAGGCCCTGGAACACGAATACGCGCTGATGGTCGACGAATACGCCATGGTCGAGGATTCGGGCGGCGCCGGCACCCATCGCGGCGGCCTGGGCATCGCCCGCCAGATCAGCGCCACCCAGGACGGCGTCATCTTTTCCGTGCGCTCCGACAGCCACATTATCGGCTCGCCCGGCGTGTTCGGCGGCTGCGACGGCCATACCGCCCGGTTGGTCGGCAACCACGGACGTCAGGATGAGAAGATTCTGGGCTCCAAGGTCTCTCACATTGTCATGAAGACGGGCGATTCCATGCGCCTGGAGACGCCGGGCGGCGGCGGATGGGGTCCGCCCCAGGAACGGCCCCCGCCCCTGATCGCCGCCGACGTGGCGGGCGGCAAGGTCTCGCGCGCCGCCGCCGAACGCGATTACGGTGCCGAAACCGTACGCAAGGCGCTGGCCGACGGGTAAGCGTCCGCTCCTCGACTACCCATCAGTCCGCCAGTACGCGGTCCTCGTCGCGGCTGCGGTGTTGGATGCCGAGCTCTTCGACGGTGTCCTCGATTGCCTGGAGCAGGCGGTCGATGTCGTCGTCGGTGATTCGCCCCATGCATCCCATGCGGAAGGTGCCGGCGGCGGTAAGACGGCCGGCGAAGATGAGAAACCCCCTCTTCTCCAGGGCGGCGCTGAAGGCGGCGTAGGAGTAATGGGAATCGGCGGGATCGTGGAAGCTGGCGACGATGGGCGAGGCGGCGGCGTCGGGCAGCAGTGATTTAAAGCCGCGCTGGCGCATACCGGAGACAAGGCGCCGCCAGACCCGCCGGTAGCGTTCGTTGCGCCCCGCCACCCCGCCTTCCCTCTCGTGCAGCTTCAGCGCCGCGCCCATGGCCAGAATAACGTGGGTCGGCGGCGTGAAGCGCCACAATCCGGTTTCCTCCATGAAGGCCCATTGGTCATGGGCATCCAGGCTCATCGAAGGGGAATTGCCCTTGGCCGCCTCCAAGGCGGTTCGCTTGGCGATGACGAAACCGATGCCGGGCGCCGATTCCAGGCACTTGTTGGCGCCTGTCACCACGGCCTCGAGGTCGAGGGCCTTGGCGTCGATCTCAAAGCCGCCGAACGAGGCCACGGCATCGACGATGAAGCGGACACCGCGCTTCTTGGCGACCTCGGCGATCTCGGCGATCGGGTTGAGGACGCCGGTTCCGGTATCGCAATGGCACATCGCCATATGGGTGATCGCGGGATCGGCGTCGAGCGCCGCCTCGACGTCGGCGGCCGTCGGCAGCGGCAGCATGGGCAGTTCCAGAACAACGAAATCCTTGCCCATGGTCTTCAGGGTTTCCCTGAGACGCAGGCCGTAGAACCCGTTGACCACCAGCAGAACCTTGCCGTCGTCCGGTATCAAGGTGTGAAACGCCGCTTCGATGGCGTAGGTGCCGCTGCCTTGAAGGGGCACGCATTCATAAACGCCGTCGCCGTTGACCAGATCGACCAGATAGCGGCGTATGCGGGCCGTGGTTTCCTTGATGGCGACACCGGCGGGGGCGAAGTCGTGGGCCATCGCATCCTTGACCTCGGATGCCGTCCTCACCGGCCCCGGAGTCAAGAGCAAGGGTTCCGCGTAGGTCTCGCTCATCGCCGCCTCCCAAAGTTTTTAGCCCGCGGTAGCATAATCGGCTTTTGCATCGATTCAAGGTCCCCCCAGGTTCCGCTTGGCGCCCGCCACGGCGTCGATCGCACGGCTTAATTCTTGAACCCAAGAAGCCTTTTCACGACGTCGAAATGGATCACCGCAGCATCGACCAGTTGCATCACCGAAACCGATTCGTTCGCCGCATGACCTTCGGCGACGGTCCCCGGACCGACGTTGATGATCTCGATACCGTCGTCGGCGAAGTAGCGCCCGTCGCAGGCCCCGACGGGGGTAAGGAAGCGGGCCCGGGCACCGGTGCGGGCCTCGATGGCGGCGCGGAATGCGCCGACCCCAGGCCCGTCCCCGGCCCCCTTGAATCCGTTGGTGCCGTGCAGCCGCTCAAGGGTAAAGCTGGCCTCGGGCTCGCCCGCCGCGTCAAGGGCGCGTTGGATTTCCTCGAAGGCCTCGTCGGCGGTCTCGCCGGGCACCAGCCGGCGATCGATCTCGACGGCGCATTCGCCGGGCACGACGTTGAGGTTGCGCCCGCCCTGAATGGTGCCGATGTTGACGGTTGATTTGATGTCACCGTCGCTCCGTTCGCCAAGATGGTCAAAGACCTGGCGCTGAAGGGCGGCAAGCAGGCGCATCATGCGCTCGATTGCGTTGTCGCCGGAGTCCGGATCGCCGGCGTGGGCGGCCTCGCCGAGGGCCGTGATCGTGACCCACAGCACACCACGCTCGGCGGTGATCAACTGATTGCCGGTCGTTGCGCCAACGACCAGGATATCGGGCTTCACCAGACCGGATTGATGAAGATGGCAGGTGCCGCCCGGCCCCAGGTTCTCTTGATCGCCGGCAAACGTGAACACCAACTCGCCTTTCTTGGGACCGCCGCGCCCCGCCGCCGCCTCGGCAAGCCATAGATGAACCGCCATGCTGGCCTTGCAATTCGCGGCGCCCAGCCCGTAGACGCGGCCGTCGCGGATCTCGGCCCGCAAGGGATCGGTTTCCCAGTTGCCGGGGTTGGTGACGGTGTGCGTATCGGCATGGACATTGAACGCCAGACAAGGTTTGGCGGTGCCGCTTCGCGCCACCACGTTGGCGATGGGCTCCGCCGCCATCGGAAGAAGGGTCTCGTATCCGGCGCGGCGCAAGCGGTCGGCGGCATAGGCGCAAATCTTGCGCGTATCGCCCGGCGGGGAAGCCGAGGGCAGCGCGATCAGATGGCTCAGTATGGAAGTGAGGTCCCCTTCAAGGCTGGCTTCGTCAAGGGTATCTGACATCGCGGAATTCCTGTCGGGGTCTTGAAACGCCAAGGATGATGGCCACACAAAGGATTTACGCGTCCGCCGGGTTCAAGGCAAGATAAAGGGCAAACGACGTATGTGCCGCGCCCGGGGGGGAATCACCATGACAGAAAAAAAAGAATCATCCGCCTGGGTGGTCGAACCGCCGACCTACTTCGAGGGTCGCCCACCGGAATACGAGGGCGAAAGGATCACATCGTGCTACGTCGCGGTGCGGGACGGCACGCGGTTGGCCGTCGATGTCCACTTGCCGGGCGCCGAGGCTTCCGAAGACGCCTTCCCGGTGGTCCTCTGCCTGACGCCGTATTACCGGCGTTTCGCCTTGAAGGACGGCCACCGGGATGGTGTCGAGGCCTGTCCCAACCTGGCCCTCTACCGCGACGCCTTCGTGCCCCGGGGCTATGCCCTGGTCGCCCTCGACGTGCGCGGCACCGGCGCCTCGTTCGGCGCCCGCGACGGATTTCGCAGCCCGCGCGAAAGGCTCGACTTCTTCGATATCGCCGAATGGGTCAGCCGCCAGCCGTGGTGCGACGGCAACATCGGGGCGACGGGAATCTCCTACCTGGCCGCCGCGGCGGATTTTCTGGCCACCACCAACCACCCGGCGGTAAAGGCGGTGGCGCCGTTGTGCGGGGTCTGGGACACCTGGTCCAACCACCTTTATCCGGGCGGCGTGCATTGCAATGTCATTACCAAGAAGTACGGCGATCTTGCCGATGCCATGGACCACGACGACCGCGACCGCGTTCAGGATTACGCCTACTTCGCGGACCCCGATCTGGCCGGCCCGGCACCCGTCGACGAAGACCCGGGTGGGGTGCTGCTGGCCCAGGCGATCCGGGAGCACAAGGCCAACTTCGACATGCCCGATTTCGCCCATCAGTTCCGCTACCGCGACGCCGGACTGAGCGACAATCCCGATTACACCAGCGCCACGATCAGCGTCTATCACTACGCCAACCGGGACGCCGACCGGACGACGGCGTGCTATTCGATCAGCGGCTGGATGGATGGGGCCGGATATTCCCTGGGCACCATCCAGCGCCACCTGTGGCTCGCCAACCCCGCCAACCGCCTTATGCTCGGCCCCTGGGACCACGGGGCCAGGGCCCAGGCCAGCCCGTGGCGCCAGAACGCCGGCGTCGACCAGCAGTCCTTCGTCATCGCCGATGTGCTGCGCTTCTTCGATCGCCACCTGGGCGGGCGCGAAACGGCGGGAGAGGACGAAGCCCCGGTCCATTATTTCACCATGGGCGCCGAGGCCTGGAAGGCCGCCGACGTCTGGCCGCCCCGGGCGAAGGAACGACATCTCTACTTCGGTGGCGACGGGACCTTGCAACCGAACCCGCCCGCCGCCGCCGAGGCGAGCGACGCCTATGGCGCCGATTTCGACTGCCGGACCGGGTTCAACACCCGCTATGACCGGCTTTATATTACGCCCGTCGAGACCTATTACGGCGATTGGCAGGGCTGCGACGAGGGCATGCTGTGCTACACCGGCCAACCCCTCGAGGCCGACACCGAGGTCACCGGACACCCCGCCGTGACGCTTCACTTCACGTGCTCGGAGAAAGACTGCGCGTTCTTCGTTTACCTGGAAGACATCACGCCCGAGGGCCGCGTGGTCTATGTGACCGAAGGCGTTTTCCGCGCCCTTCACCGCCGCCCCGGTCCCAACCCCGAGACCATCCCGGCGACCGGCCCGACCCATTCCTTCCGCCAGGCAGACGCCCGGGTCCTGGTCCCCGGCGAGGCCGCCGAGGCCGCCTTCGAGCTTCTACCGACGTCTTATCTGTTCCGCCGCGGGCATCGCGTCCGCCTGGCCATCGCCGCCGCCGATTCGGATCATTACAGCCGCATCCCGGACGGCCGCCCGCCCAGCCTTCAATTCTTGCGCCAGGCGGACCGCCCGTCCCACTTGGTCCTGCCCGTCGTCGGTGCCAAGCCCGGCGAGGCGGAATAGCGCCTCACAACGGAATGTTGCCGTGCTTCTTCCACGGGTTGTCGAGCTTCTTGGAAGCCAGCATCCTCAGTGACCGGCACAGACGCATGCGGGTGTTGTGGGGCATGATGACGTCGTCGATGAAGCCCCGGTGCCCGGCGATGAAAGGCGAGGCAAAGCGCTCGCGGTATTCCTTGGTGCGCTTGGCAATCTTCTTCTTGTCCCCGGCTTCCTTGCGAAAGATGATTTCGACCGCGCCCTCCGGCCCCATCACCGCGATTTCGGCCGACGGCCAGGCCAGGTTTACGTCGCCGCGCAGGTGCTTGGAGCTCATGACGTCATAAGCGCCGCCATAGGCCTTGCGCGTGATCACCGTGACCTTGGGCACCGTCGCCTCGGCGAAGGCGTAAAGCAGCTTGGCTCCGTGGCGGATGATGCCGCCGTATTCCTGGGCCGTGCCGGGCAGGAAGCCGGGCACGTCGACGAAAGTGACGATGGGAATGTTGAAACAGTCGCAGAAACGAACAAAGCGCGCCGCCTTGATCGACGAATCGATATCCAAGCAGCCAGCCAGGACCATCGGCTGGTTGGCGACGATGCCGACGCTTGATCCTTCCATGCGCCCGAAGCCGATGACGATGTTGGCGGCGAACTCGGGCTGCAGCTCGAAGAAGTCTCCCTCGTCGACCACCTTTTCGATCAGCTCCTTCATGTCGTAGGCCCGGTTGGGGTTGTCGGGGACCAGGGTGTCCAGCGAATCCTCGATGCGCCCGGCGGCGTCGGAGGTGGGGCGCTTCGGCGGCCCTTCGCGATTGTTGGCGGGCAGGAAGTCGATAAAACGGCGCAGTTGCAGCATGGCTTCCAAGTCGTTCTCGAAGGCGCCGTCGGCAACGCCCGAGCGCGTCGTATGGGTGCCCGCGCCGCCCAGTTCCTCGTGGCTCACGTCTTCATGGGTCACCGTTTTGACCACGTCGGGGCCGGTGACGAACATGTAGGACGTGTCCTTGACCATGAAGATGAAGTCGGTCATCGCCGGCGAATAGACCGCCCCCCCGGCGCACGGGCCCATGACCGTCGATACCTGGGGAATGACGCCCGACGCCAGGACGTTGCGCTGGAACACCTCGGCATAGCCGGCGAGCGACGCCACCCCTTCTTGGATGCGCGCGCCGCCCGAATCGTTGAGGCCGATCACCGGCGCCCCCACCTTCATCGCCTGGTCCATGATCTTGCAGATTTTTTCGGCGTGGGCTTCCGAGAGAGAACCGCCGAAAACGGTGAAGTCCTGGCTGAAGACGAAGACCAGGCGCCCGTTGACGGTGCCGTACCCGGTGACCACGCCGTCGCCGGGAACGGTCTGTTTGTGCATGGAAAAATCGGTGCAGCGGTGCTCGACGAACATGTCCCATTCCTCGAAGGACTTTTCGTCCAACAACAGGTCGATGCGCTCGCGGGCGGTGAGCTTGCCCTTGGCGTGCTGGGCGTCGATGCGGCGTTTGCCGCCGCCAAGACGGGCGCGCTCACGCATCTCTTCGAGCTTGCGGATGATGTCGTGCATGGCCGCCTTCCCTCTCTATCGATTTCGCTTTGCAGATACCATGGTCAGCCCATCCCCTCAATCCCGGGCGAGCGCCGCGAAGCGATGCGCGGCTTCTATATCGGACTTTATCCGCTCGCGCCGTGACCGGTCTTCGGCATCCTCGCCCCAGCGCTCGCGCTGAAAGGTCTCGTCCACTTCGGCGGCCGCCCAAGCCTCCCCGGCATCGATACGCCCGGACACCAGGGCCAGGGCAATGACCAGGGAACCGGTCGCCCCGGCGATCGCGGAGACGGCGACCAGCCCAGGGTCGTCCAGGGCCTTGATGGCACGCTTGAGCGCCGACAGCGCCGCCGCCGGCTGGGTGACGGGAACGATGCCCTGGGTGACGAGAAGACCGGCCCCGTGGGTCTCGGCGGCCCAGTCCAGGAGCGGCTGCCAGTTCCGCGCCTGACGCGCCACCAGATCGGGCGGTTCGGCGGCCCGGTAACAGAGAAGGTCGGCGCCGGCGTAGGCGAGTGCATCGTCGACCATGGCCCGGCGTCCGCTATCGCCAAGATCGAGGATCGCATTGCTCAGTCCGGCGAGAGGCATGGTTCGGGGATCGACGGTATCGGTCTGGGCCGCCCATTCCCCGGCAACGGCCTGGGCCAGGGCCTGCTTGGAAAGTTTCACGGCGGCACCACCGGGGGTACGCGCCGGACGACCATCAAGGACGACCGTAAAACCCTCCGCCGCCGGTTCGACCGCCGCTGACGTATAGAAGCGCTTGACCATGATTGGCGGCCGTGGGCTACTTCTTGGTGCCCAGGGTCCGGTCCAGGCTCTTGCCGAGATCCTTGAGGAAACCGCCGAAACCGCCCTCTTTCTTCTCCGCCGGTGGCGGCGGCGGGGCGGCCGTTTGGGTCGTCGACGGTTTGGTCGCGGCGGGTTTGGCGGCGGGCTTGGCCGCCACCGTCTTGCCGAGCGCCGTCTGACAGGCGTTCTCGTCGGCCGTGACGCGGCCGACCAAACCCTCGGCCAACAACGACAACCCGCCGGTGGCGATGGCGGTACCGACGCTGAGCGCCCCCGTGGCTGCGCCCAGTTTATCCAGACCCACGGTGGGCTCGGCCAGGGTACCGGTGGCGCGCACCATCCCCGCCACCGAGGCCAGGTTGATGCCCAGGCCCTGGCGTGCCTCGGGCTTGACGGCGAAGTCGATCTCTTCGGTTTTGAGGTTGACCGTGCCGTCGCCGACGATGTTCATCTTCGGCGTCTGGATGGCGATCCCCTTTTTCGCCGTCGCCATGCCGTCCTTGACCACGAAGCGCAGGGCGCCGCAACTCAGCTCCGTGTATTCCTCTTTCTCGGCCAGGGGATTGAGCGAGGTGAAGGCCTTCGACGCCAGGTCGGCGCCGGCCAGATCGATGGCCGAGTTGTGCACCCGGCCCTTGCCCAAGGTGACCACGATCTCTCCCGTCAGGCCGGCCATCATATCCCGCACCGAAGCGCCCCGTCCCGTGAGGCCGATCTTGCCATCCAGGGGTCCGCCCTCAAGCAGTTCGGTCAGTTTCATGGTCTTGAGCAGGGCGCCCGCATCGACGCCCTTGATGTTCACCCGCGCGTCGAGCGCCGCCTGGTCGCCCGATGCGCCGTCAAGGTCCACGGTCGCGCCGATGGTGCCACCGGAAAGGCGGGCGCTGAGCGGCTTGACGTCGAGCCGGCCATTGGCAAGCAAGACATCAACCGCCAGGTCCTCGATCGGCACGCCGCCGGCGACGACGCGCTTGGCGCGCAGCGTGACCTTGGCTTCGGCCGCCCCGAGCCCCTCAAGGGGCAAGGGATCGGCCGGGAACAGCCTCTTTTCGCCGTCCGGTGCCGCTTTTTTGGCCAGCGCCGCTTTGTCTTCGCCGGCCGGCAACAAGGCGTCCAGGTCGAGCAGGCTGGACGTGATGGCGGCGTCGATACGCGGCGGTTTTCCGTCCAAGACGAGAGCCAGGCGGCCGGCCAGGTCGCTCTCCCCCACCTTGACCTTGAGGCCTTCGACAAGATACCCGCCGGCCTGGTCCTTGAGACCGGCCTGAATCTGGAAGGGCGGCACCTTGGGCAGGGGACCGCCGGCCAGGGAGGCGAAGGGGGCGATATCGCGGCCCTCGACCGCCAGTGTGACATCGAGCCCTTTTAGGCCCACGGCGTCAGCGAGGGCGCCCTTGACGGTGAGCAGCACCTGTTCGGCACGGCCGACGGATACGGCGATGGCGTCTACCGACATCTTGTCGGGCGAGCCCTTGAGGCGCGCCGCCACGCTGTATGGTCCGACGGCCGGTAGGGGGCCAATCCGCCGAGCGCCGGGACCACGGCCCGGACGGCGTGTAAGGTCGCTTGCAGCTCGCTACCCTTGGCGCTGATCGCCAGGTCGATTCCTTTGGCCTGGCCAGGCTCGGCAATGGCGCCGTCGATGCCAAGGGTGGCGCCCAGGGCCTCGGCGTTAAGCGACACGGGAAACGGCGCGCCGCCTTGCAGCAACCGTTGCAGCGACCCCAGGCTTCCCTTGGCCTTAAAGGCGACGCCGTTGTAAGCGCCCGCAAGGTCGATGGTAAGCGGCGCGTCCAGGCCCTTGGCGCGGGCCTCCAGGGACTCGATGCCAAAGGTCATGCGCTCGCCCGTCACACCGTCGGCATAGACCAGGGTGACATCTTCGATGCGCACCAGTTCGACCACCGGCAGGGTTGCGCCGCCGGCGCCGTCGGCGGCCGGCTCGGCGGCCTTGGCGCTGTCGGCGGCGGCGAAGACCCAGTTGCCGCGGCCCCGGGCGTCGGTCTCGGCGAGCACGTCGAGGCCGATCAGCACCAACCGCTTGACCCTGACGTCGCCGGTCAACAGCGGCAGCAGTTCGACCTCGGCCTCGAGGCGTTCCAAGCCCACCATCGCGGGGCGCGAGCCCCAGGCGGCGTTGGCAAAGCTCAGCCCTTCCAGGGTCAGCGCCGGGTTGAGCGAGACATCCAACTCCAGACTGCCGGTAATGGCCAGTTCGCGCCCGGTGGCCGCCTTCACCTGCTCGGCGATGACGCCCTTGTAGTCGTTGAAGTCGAGGGATTTGAGGATGGCGACGCCGGCCACCACCAAGGCGACCAGGCCAATGACGATTCCGCCCAGGATTTTTGCCATGCGTCCCATGTCATCGGTCCCCGAACAAGAGGTTGTGGCCCGTGGTCCGTAATCATACACCACCCCACGGCGTCCCGCCGAATCTTCCACCCCGGACGCGGCCGCTCAGGAAAGCGCCTGTTTTTTACAAAAGTACAAAATCCTTGACTTTTAACTTCTACCCGATATAATCCTTTTTTCTTTTACTTATTGAATCAAATCCGGAGCGGTCATGGCAGATCGATTTGACGACGACGGCGGCGCGTGGATCGAAGGCGGCACGGCGCGCATTCCGGCGCGAGGAGAGCCCGGCGGCCCCCTATTGGCCGACGACACGCCGCCCGAACTCAGCGAACACCTGAAGAACGAAGAAAACAAGGACGCCTGGGCCTTCGGGGCGGGCAATACGGCGCAGCTTTACGGCGATCACTACGCGAAATTCGCCGAGGCCCGCAAGACCATGAACCTGGCCGAAGGCAAGGGCTTTACGGAACGGAGTTTGAAGGTCTTCGACGCCGACGTTTTGGCCCGCGCCAAGGGCGCGCCGAGCGACGCGGCGCGACAGCGTTTTGTCGACGACGCCCTAGACCTGCGCGGCGCGCTGGAAACCCAGTTTGCCGCTACCGAATCCACCTTCAAGGACATGGAGCGGCGCTCGGACCTCGGCCTCAAGGCCGACGCCCTGAGCCGCCAGGCCCAGGCCTACCCGGAGGACTACGCCCTTCACGCGGCGGCGCTCGACAAGGTGAACGAGAGGCGCAGGGCCTGAAGGTTAGGCTTCAAGAAAAAGAGAGGGAGGAGGCCGACCTGATCGAACAGTTGGAGCGCTGCCGAGCTGAACACAAGGACCGCTGAACGATCATGGGCTGGGAGGGACGTTCCATTTGAACCAGGACTCGACCCTTCGGTGTTCTTCTTCAGTGAGGGATTCGCTCAAAAGCCGGTGCCGTTCCATCACTTTCGCGCCTTTTCGGATAGCCCGAGAGAGCCAATAGAAAGCCTTTGCGTTGTCCTTCTCTAGATCATCACCTTCTCTGTAACGCCTGACGAATTCCAATTGCGCCGGAAGGTAATCCGCATCGGCAAGTTCGCGTAGTGGGTAACCAAAACCATCATCGTCCAAATAGGAACGCGCCCACTCAAAACGGGCCTCAGCTAGACCCGAATCTACTGCCAGGATCAGAAGCGCATCCGCCAGGGACGGGAAAGGTTGTTTCTTTCCCTTCTCACGGTAGACCTTCCAGAGCTCGTAAGCGCGCCTGGGATCCTGGCGCAGTGTGCGGACCCAGGCGACGGCCTGGTCGAACCCCTCGACGAGATCGGGATGCCATTTCTCCTTGACGAGATAGTCGCGGTTCTTTTTGGCCGCCTTCTCCGAGTTTCTCAGTGCAAACAGACGCAGCATGTCCCTCATCGCTTCCGGGTAGCCGAACGAGATCATTCCCTTGTGGAGCATTTGCGCCACGGAAAGGTCGTGGTCGGGTACTTTTCCTTCCGATTCCAATGCCGCCGCTGGGCGTATGGCCAGCATCAGCAGTAACAATAAGGACAAAGTGCTTCTTTTCATGACGCGCCTCGAAAATCCATGTTAGCACCGAGGTGGGGTAGAACCCCATATCGAACATACAGCCAAAACAACCGATCAGCCTCGGCGCCGCCACTCGACGCGGGCCGTTCGGCGGACTTCACCCACTGGCTATGGATCAACCTGGAAACTCGGCGAAGGGGTCTTCGTCGGCCTTCTCGTCGAAGCCCAGGAAGCGCCAGGTGGCGCGCATGTGCTCGGGCAGGGGCGCCTGGATATCGATCACACCGCCGCCGGGCGACGGGATGCGCAGCGCCCGGGCATGAAGATGAAGGGCGCGGGCCAAGTCGCCGCCGGCCAGGAAGGCATCGCGCCCGCCGTACTTGCCGTCGCCCAGGATCGGGGTGCCGAGTCCGCTACAGTGGACACGAAGCTGATGGGTGCGCCCGGTAAGGGGCTCGAGGGCCAGCCACGCCGCCTTTTTGCCGGCCCGCTCGACGACCCGGTAGAGGGTTGCCGCCCGCCGCCCGCCCTCGGCCACCGGCGTGACCCGCTCGCCGCGCCGACCGGCGACCTTGCCGAGCGGCTGGTCGATGCGGCCCCGGGCCGGTTTCGGCACGCCGACGGTTGCCGCCCAATAGAGCTTGCGCGTCTCGCCGGTGCGAAAGGCGGCGGCCAGGCGCTGGGCGGCGGCGGCGTCCCGGGCCAGCACTAAAACGCCCGAGGTGTCTTTGTCCAGGCGGTGAACCAGGCGTGGCCGTTCCTTGGCATCGAAGGTAAGGGCGTCCAACATGGCGTCGAGGTGGCGGTGCGTGCCGCTGCCGCCCTGCACCGCCAGACCAGCCGGCTTGTTCAGGGCAATGACGTGGGCGTCACGATAGAGAACGCGCTCTCGCAACGCCTCGGCGTCGGCGGGATCGACGATTAGCGGGGATGGCCGGGGCCTGGCCGCCGCCTTGGCTCCCTTGGGCGGCAGGCGCACCGCCTCGCCCGCCGCCAGCCGCTGGCCGGCCTTGGCGCGCCGCCCACCGACGCGGACCTGGCCGGTACGCAGCCACTTTTGCAGGCGCCCGTGGGGAACCTCGGGACAGTGGCGGCGAAGCCAGCGGTCGAGACGCAGGCCGTCTTCCTCGATCGTCACGGTTAGCATGCGGACTTGGCTCATCTTCCTCGACAACTCGCGTGATAAGGGACCACTCCCGGGCCGGCTCATGCTATCATGGCGCGACATTGGGGTACGCCGCGATTTGCAAAGACCGGGCGGCGCCGGCAGCATCGAAAAATGGGGAGGGGCCGATGCCCGAGATCAGTGGATTTACCACTTTCGTCATTGCCATTCTGGTTCTCGCCGTGGTTCTCGTCCTGATGGGCGTCAAGGCGGTGCCCCAGGGCATGGAGCTGACCGTCGAACGGTTCGGGCGCTATACGCGCTCCTTGCACCCGGGGCTGCATTTCATCGTACCCATCATCGACCGTATCGGCGCCCGGATGAACATGATGGAAAGCGTGCTCGACGTGCCCGAGCAAGAGGTCATCACCAAGGACAACGCCATGGTCACCGCCGACGGCGTCGTTTTTTACCAGGTCCTTGAATCGGGCAAGGCGGCCTATGAGGTGACCAACCTGGAATACGCCATGCTCAACCTGGCCCTGACCAATCTGCGCACGGTGATGGGCTCCATGGACCTCGATGAGCTTCTCTCCCAGCGCGATCAGATCAACGCCCGGCTGCTGATGGTCATCGACGATGCGACCAACGCCTGGGGGGTCAAGGTCACCCGGGTCGAGATCAAGAACATCGCCCCGCCGCGCGACATCGTCGACGCCATGGGCCGCCAGATGAAGGCCGAGCGCGAGAAACGCGCCAATATCCTGGAAGCCGAGGGCCTGCGCCAATCCGAAATCCTCAAGGCCGAAGGCGAGAAGCAATCGGTCATCCTGGCCGCCGAGGGACGACGGGAATCCGCCTACCGCGACGCCGAGGCCCGCGAACGGGAAGTCCAGGCCGAGGCCCGGGCGACCCAGGTGGTTTCGGAGGCCATCGCCAAGGGCAACGTCCAGGCGGTCAACTACTTCGTTGCCCAGAAATACGTCGACGCCCTGGGCCAATTCGCCAATTCGTCCAACCAGAAGATCCTGTTCATGCCCCTGGAGGCGTCGAGCGTCATCGGCGCCGTCGGCGGCATCGGCGAAATCGTGCGCGAGGCCCTGGGCAAGGACGCCAAGGAGCCTGTATAAGTATTCATGATGCGCTGCGTTGATCTGGGAAGCCCGAGTGTTAGGAGCGGTGGCGCCGGCGATGCGGCGCATCGTCAAGCCTTCGCGACGCGGCAATTGGGCTTCCCAGTTCAACCCGGAGGGCCGCGCTTTCAAGGCCTTGGGACGTTGTCAGCCGGCACTTGCGATGGGCCGGCATCGCGGCGCACCGGCTTCCTAGCCCAAAACCTTGAAAGCGCGGCGCAGCACGTCATGAATGCTTATACAGGCTCCTGGTAATGGAACTGCTGGATCGCATCGAGTTCTGGCACTGGTGGGTGCTCGGCGCCGTGTTGATCGCGATTGAGGTGTTCGCGCCCAGCACGGTCTTTCTGTGGCCCGCCGTCGCGGCGGCGATCGTGGGTTTTGCCCTGCTCGCCCTCGAAGGCATGGGCTGGCAGTACCAGGCCCTTCTGTTCGCCGCCCTCTCGGTGATCAGCATCGTCGGCTGGCGCGCCTATGCCCGCACCCGACCGATCGAATCGGACGATCCGACGCTTAACCGGCGCGCCGAAAAGCATGTCGGGCGCGTTGTCACCCTGAAGGAACCCATCGTCGACGGACGCGGACGGATCATGATCGACGGCATCTCCTGGACCGTCAAGGGTGAGGACATGGAGGCCGGATGCGCCATCAAGGTCGTCGCTGCCGACGGCGCCTTGCTCATGGTCGAACGGAATTGACGCCTACCGGTTGCCGGACGCCGGGGCCACGCCGCGTCCTCCGCAATCCCTAGGAATCGCTACATGATCCCCATCCGCACTTCGGTCGAGGTCCAAGACATTCCGGGCGCGGTAATCGGCCTGATCGTGGCCAACGTGGCGGTGTTTGTCTATCAAAGCGGCCTGCCGGACGACTTGGCCAAGCAGTTCATCCTTCACAACGGGTTGCTGCCGGCGCGCTACACCGATCCCGAGGTGGCCCAAGCACTGGGACTTTCCCGCTTCAACCTGTTGCCATTTCTTACCAGCGTCTTCATGCACGGCGGTTGGCTTCATCTGGGCGTCAACATGTGGACTCTGTGGTTGTTCGGCCGCGCCCTCGAAGAGCGCCTGGGCGCGCCGCGCTTCGTCTTTCTCTACCTTGTCGCGGGTCTCATCGCCGGTTTGGCCCATTTTTCCTTCAATCTGGGTTCCGGGTCGCCTGCCCTCGGTGCGTCGGGCGCCATCGCCGGCGTCCTCGGCGCCTATACCGTGATCTATCCGACGGCGCGCATCGCCATCCTGACGCCGATCTTGTTCTTCCCCGTCGTTTTCCGCCTGCCGGCGGTGATCTATACGGGACTATGGTTCTTATTCCAGGTGGGGCCGGCACTCACCGAATTCACTGCCCCCCGGGGCGCCGCCGGCGGCATTGCCTGGTGGGCCCATATAGGCGGCTTCGTGGCCGGCCTGGCGCTGATCGGGGTCATCGGCAGACAAAGACGCCGGGTCCGGGAAATTGGCGGAGCGCGGCCGGGAATCCGCGAAATCGGCGCGCCCCGTCCGCGCACCATCGCCTTTAATGTGCAGACGCACCGCCACCCCCTGTCGGCCACCGCCGTGGACTGGACGCAACGACTGCGCTCGCGGGCCGCCGAAGCGCGAAAACACCGCGCAGTCCGGGAACAGGCCGAGCCGGATCGCCATCCCGCCAAAAGGGGTCGCTCGGTCATTCCTCAATCGGGTTCGTGAGACGGTCACGCCAAGACCTGCCTGAAGAGATACATACCCAAGAACAAGGCAACCACGGAGGCGACGACCGACACCACGACGTAACTCGCGGCGCCCGCCATGTCGCCACGCTCGAGGAGGAAGATAACGTCCATGGAGAAGGCAGAAAACGTCGTGAAGCTTCCCAGCACGCCAACGACCATGAATGCTTGCATCTCCCGGCCCGGCGACCAGGTCAGCGCCAGCACCTCGATCAATGCGCCGAGGATGAAGGATCCCAAGACGTTGACGCTCAAGGTGGCGATCGGCGTGAAATCGCTCAACCAGCGACCGACCCCGCTCATCACCAGATAACGCCCGATGGCGCCGAGCGCGCCTCCCAAGGCGATGGATAAAAGCATCTTCATATTCCTATGTCGGGGAGCTCTTGGGGTTGATTATTATTCGACCCTCAGTTTCCCTTTTCGCATCCGCCAATGCAAGACGGTCAAGTGCCCTTGTCCGCCTTGCCCTGGCGCAGCTTGTTCCAATAGGCCAGCCGTTTGGTGATCTCGCGTTCGAAGCCGCGCCCGCCGGGGCGGTAGAGTTGCCGGCGTTCCATGTCTTCGGGGAAATAATACTGTCCCGAGAAGCCGTCCTTGGTATCGTGGTCATAGACGTAATCCGCCCCGTAGCCGAGGTCCTTCATCAGGTCCGTCGGCGCGTTGAGAATGTGCTTGGGCGGCATCAGCGAGCCCGTCTCGCGCGCCACGGCCAAGGCTGCCGAGGCGGCCTTGTTTCCGGCATTCGACTTGGGCGCCGTGGCCAGGAATATGACGCATTGGACCAGGGCCAGTTCGCCTTCCGGCGAGCCCAGGCGCTCATAGGCCTGCCAGGCGGCCAGGGATTGGACCAGGGCGTCGGGATCGGCCAGACCGACATCCTCGACGGCGAAGCGCACCAGGCGCCGCGCGATGTAGCGCGGGTCCTCGCCGCCGACGATCATGCGCGCGAACCAATACAGCGCGGCGTCGGTGTCCGAACCCCGCAGGGACTTGTGCAGGGCGCTGATGAGGTTGAAATGGCCCTCCTGGTGCTTATCGTAAACAGGCACCCGGCGCTGAACGACCTCGGCCAGGGCCTGGCTGTCGAGAAGCGGCTCGGCGGGCAGCGCGAACAGGACCTCGGCCATGTTGAGAAGATAGCGCCCGTCGCCGTCGGCCATGGCGCGCAGGCTGATGCGCGCATCCGCCTCGACGGGAACCGTCCGTCCCTCTCCGTCCTCGGCGCGGCCCAGCAACTCCTCCAAGGCCCCGTCGTCGAGACGGTTGAGGACCAGCACCTGACAGCGCGACAACAGGGCCGCATTGAGCTCGAAGGACGGGTTTTCGGTAGTGGCGCCGACCAGTATGACGGTGCCGTCCTCCACATAGGGCAGGAAGCCGTCCTGTTGGGCGCGGTTGAAACGGTGTATCTCGTCGATGAACAACAGCGTGCCGGCGCCCATTTCCCGGCGTTTGCGCGCCGCCTCGAAGATCTTGCGCAGATCGGCGACGCCCGAGAAAACCGCCGACAAGGGCTCGAATTCCAAATTGGAGCAATGGGCCAGCAAGCGCGCGATGGTGGTCTTTCCCGAACCGGGCGGCCCCCAAAGCACGATCGAGGCAAGCCTTCCCGACGCCACCATGCGTCCGATGGGCGCTTCGGGCAAAAGCAGGTGCGCCTGACCCACCACCTCGTCCAGAGAGCCGGGCCGCAAGCGGTCGGCGAGGGGCCGAGGCGCCTGAGCTTCGAACAGCGTGCTCACCGCTCGATGATCCTGGACAGGGTCTTGCCATTGCGCCGGATGGTGATGCGCCAATGTTTAGCGGGCTTCGCCATCACCGCCTTCAGGTGGCGCACCGATTCGATTCTGGTGCCGTTCACCGATGCCACCAGATCGCCGACGCGAAAGCGCAGACGATCGGCCGTACTGGCGCGGCGCAGTTGCAAGATGATGACCCCCGCCTCGAACCCGTCCCTTCCCAATTCATCGGCCAGCGCCGGCGACATATTGGCGACCGTGGCGCCCGAGAAGGGATGGGTGCCGCTCAGTTCCGTGACTTCACTGGGCGGATCCTCGGGCGCCGCCACCAATTCGACGAGCAGCCGATGTTCCCTACCCCGGCGCCATACTTTGAGCTCCGCCGTGCCACCGACCTGCAAGGTGGCGACGCGGAACTTCAGCGCCTCGTCGTCATTCACCGCCTTGCCGTTGACGGCCACGACCACGTCGCCGACCCCAAGCCCGGCGCGGTCGGCGGGACCGCCGGGAAAGACCTTGCTGATCAGAACGCCGCGCGGCCGGTCGAGGCCCAGGGACGAGGCGATCTCCGCCGTGACCCCTTGTCCCTGGGCGCCGAACCAGGGGCGAACCAGGCGGCCGCCATCGGTAACACCGGCAATTACCGATCGCACCATATTGGCGGGAATTGCGAAGCCGATGCCGAGGCTGCCGCCGGTTTTGGAATAGATGGCCGAATTGACGCCGACCAAGGCGCCGTCCATGCCGACCAGGGCGCCGCCCGAGTTGCCGGGGTTGATGGCGGCGTCGGTCTGGATGAAGAAGTTGAGGTCCGAGATGCCGACCTGGGTGCGCGCCAGGGCCGACACGATGCCGCTGGTCACCGTCTGTCCGACGCCGAAGGGGTTTCCAATGGCAAGCACCAAGTCGCCGACCTTAAGCGCGTCCGAATCTCCGAAGCGCAGGAAAGGCATGGTTTCGCCGCCGGTGTCGAAGCGCAGGACGGCGAGGTCCGTGCGTTCGTCCGAGCCAACCAGTTCGGCGTCGAATTCACGCCGGTCGAAGAGCACCAAGGTGATCTCGTCGGCGCCCTCGATGACGTGGTGGTTGGTGACAACAAGTCCGTCGCCACGCACAATAACACCGGAGCCCAGCGAGTTCTGGACCCGCTCGCGGGGTACGGCGAGGCCGAAGCCCTGGCCGAAGAAGCGCCGGAAAAAGGGGTCGTCGAACAACGGCGAAAACGACCGGGTGCGCTGGACCTTGCGGGTATAGATGTTGACCACGGCGGGTGCCGCTTTCTCGACCAGCGGCGCGAAGGAGAGCTGCAGCTCCGCCCTGGAGATGGGCGCCCGCGTTTCCTGAGCTCGGACGCCACTCCCGGCCACGACCAGCAAGACGGCCGTAAAAAAGGCCGCCCGGCGGAAACATTCGCTCGCACCCATGCTCTTCTCCTCGTCCTTGGCGCCGCCAGGACCCGGTGGGAATAGTAATGGGTGTAACCTATGGATGGAACCGTTCGAGGCCTCGGCGCGGCGCCCAGCGGATGCAATCGACTAATCGGCCTCGGCGGCCTCCGCTTCTTCTTCGGCGGCTATCCGCGCCCGATCCCCGGCGCCCTTGGCTTCAGTATCGCGGTCGACAAGTTCGATGATCGCCATCGGGGCGCTGTCGCCATACCGGAACCCGGCCTTGAGCACGCGTGTGTAACCGCCGCCGCGCTCTTGGTAGCGGGCGGCCAGCACGTCGAACAGCTTGCTCACCGTCGGATCGTCCCTCAGAAAAGCGTGGGCACGGCGCCTGGCATGAAGGCTGCCGCGTTTGCCCAGCGTGATCATGCGGTCGGCGACGCGCCGCAGCTCCTTGGCCTTGGGCAGCGTCGTCGTAATCTGTTCATGGGTTAGCAAGGCCACCGCCATGTTGGAAAACAGGGCCTTGCGGTGGCTTGATGTCCGGTTGAGCTTGCGTCCGCTCAGGCGATGACGCATGACGGTATCTCCTCTATCTCCGCCCCGGCCAAGGGCTTCGGCGGCGTGGCGCCCTTAGTAGGGCTCCTCCAGTTTCTTCGCCAGGTCCTCGATGTTTTCCGGCGGCCAGTCTTCGATCTCCATGCCCAGATGCAGACCCATCTGGGTGAGGACCTCCTTGATCTCGTTCAAGGATTTGCGGCCGAAGTTGGGCGTGCGCAGCATCTCGGACTCGGTCTTTTGGATCAAATCGCCGATATAGATGATGTTGTCGTTCTTCAGGCAGTTGGCGGAGCGCACCGAAAGCTCCAATTCGTCGACCTTGCGCAGGAGGTCCTTGTTGAAGGGAAGCTCTTCCCTTCTTTCCTGCTCGTGGGTCGCCGTCGGCTCCTCGAAGTTGATGAACAACTGTAATTGGTCCTGAAGGATGCGGGCGGCCAGCGCCACCGCGTCATCGGGCAGGACCGAACCGTTGGTCGTCACTTCGAGCGACAGCTTGTCGTAGTCGGTGACCTGACCGACGCGGGTGTTGTCGACCCTGTAGGTAACCTTGCGCACCGGCGAAAAGACGGCGTCGATGGGAATCATGCCGATCGGGGAGTCCTCGGCCCGGCTCTGGGCCGCCGGCACATAGCCCTTGGCCAGTTCGACCGTCAGCTCCATGGAGATCTTGGCGCCGTCGTCGAGCGTGCAGATGATCAGATCCGGGTCCATGATTTCGATGTCATGGCCGGTTTCGATCATTTTAGCCGTCACTTCGCCGGGTCCCTCGGCCTGGAGGGTCATGCGCTTGATCCCCTCGCCCCCCATGCGCAGTCCCATCGACTTAATGTTGAGGACGATGTCGGTGACGTCTTCGCGAACGCCCGGAATCGACGAAAATTCGTGCAGAACGCCGTCGATTTGGACCGACGTCACCGCCGCGCCTTGCAAGGCGGACAAAAGGACGCGGCGCAGCGCGTTGCCAAGAGTGAGGCCGAAGCCACGCTCCAACGGCTCGGCGACGACGGTCGTCCGCCGCGACGGGTCGGTCCCGGGCAGGACGTCAAGTTTCACGGGCTTGATCAATTCTTTCCAATTTTTCTGAATCACGTGTGAAACCTCATGGTCACAATGCCAATCCATAGCCCCGCGAACGGGGTTTCTCGATCAAAAGTTCGGCGACGCCGGATACCGGGTAGCCTGAGATTCCCTAGACGCGCCGCCGCTTGCGCGGGCGGCATCCGTTGTGAGGAATCGGAGTCACGTCACGAATGGCCGTGATATCAAATCCGACAGCCTGTAGGGCGCGCAGGGCTGATTCGCGGCCCGATCCGGGTCCCTTGACTTGGACTTCCAATGTTTTCATGCCGTGGTCCATCGCCTTGCGTCCGGCGTCCTCGGCCGCCACCTGCGCGGCGTAGGGAGTGGATTTGCGCGATCCCTTGAAACCCTGGCTGCCGGCCGAGGACCATGCGATGGCGTTGCCCTGGGCATCGGTGATCGTGATCTTTGTGTTGTTGAAGCTCGCGCTCACATGGGCGACGCCCGAGACGATGTTCTTGCGCTCGCGGCGCCGCGTGCGCTGGGTGGTTGCCTTGGCCATGCTCGCCCTCTCGTCTCTCTATCTGAGTACTTTTTTCTTGCCGGCAATCGCCTTGGCCGGCCCTTTGCGGGTGCGCGCGTTCGTATGTGTCCGCTGTCCCCTCACCGGCAAGCCGCGGCGGTGGCGCAATCCACGGTAACAGCCAAGGTCCATCAGCCGCTTGATGTTCATCGCCACCTCGCGCCGCCGGTCGCCCTCGACCTGGTAATCGGCGTCGATGGTCTCGCGGATGCGCATGACCTCTTCCTCGGTCAGCTCGCTCACCCTACGTTCCCGGGGAATGCCCACTTTCTGGCAAATCTCCGTGGCCTTGGTCCTGCCGATTCCCAGAATATAGGTAAGGGCAATTTCGGTCCGCTTTTGGGTCGGAATGTTTACGCCAGCAATACGCGCCAAAGCTGGTACTCCTTTAACCTTGGTTCTAAACGAGTATGGAATCCGCCGAGTATGGATTATTGGACCGCGCCGGCCGCGGAGCGGCGATTATAGGCACAATGCCCGGCGAGTCAACACGCTCTCGCCAAACGAGAAACCCGGTCTCGACCCGCCGCTTTCGCTCGCCGATGTCCCCACCCGCAATCAATCCAGGGCCTCTCTTATTTGCCGCGTCACGTCGTCGATGGCGGCCATGCCGTCGACGCTCAACAAATTACCCTTCTTCTCAAAATACGAGATAAGGGGAGCCGTCTGATCGTGGTAAGCCTTGAGACGCGCCCGCACGGTTTCCATGGTGTCGTCGGCACGGCGGTCGAAGCGGTCTCCGCCACAGGCGTCGCATAGGCCGGCCACCTTGGTTGGGTTGAATTTCTGGTGGTAGTTGGCGCCACAGGACGCGCAGGAAAAGCGCCCGGTGATGCGCTCCACCATGGCCTCGTCATCGACGCGCAACTCAATTACCCGGTCCAACTTCAACCCTTTGCCGTCGAGCATGGCGTCCAGGGCCCGGGCCTGGGGGATGGTGCGCGGAAATCCGTCGAGGATGAAGCCCGCCTCGCCTTCGGCGTCGTCGATGCGCGATGAAATCATGTCGACGATCAGTTCATCGGGAACAAGTTTGCCAGCTTCCATGATGTCTTTCGCCTTAATTCCCAATGCGCTGCCCGAGGCCACCTCGGCGCGCAGCATGTCGCCGGTCGACAACTGAACCAAGTGGCAGGCTGCCTCCAGGCGTTTCGCTTGTGTCCCCTTGCCGGCTCCGGGTGGACCGAACAAGACCAGGTACATCAGCGCCGTCCTCTGAGTTTGGCCTTCTTGACCAAGCCCTCGTACTGGTGGGCCAGCAGGTGGGATTGCACCTGGGCCACGGTATCCATGGTCACGGTTACCACGATCAAAAGGCTGGTGCCGCCGAAATAGAAGGGCACGGAAAATCGTGAAATCAGGATCTCGGGCAAAAGAACCACGGCGGCAAGATAGGCGGCGCCGATCACGGTCAGCCGGGTTAATACATGGTCCAGGTACTGGGCGGTGTTCTTGCCGGGCCGGATGCCGGGCACGAAGCCGCCATATTTCTTCAGGTTGTCCGCCGTCTCGGTGGGGTTGAACACGACCGCCGTGTAGAAGAAGGCGAAAAAGACCACGAGCGAGATATAGATCAACAGATAGACCGGTTGACCGCGTCCCAAATAGGCCGCCACCGTCCCCAGCCATTCCGGCCCCTGGCCGGCGGTGAAGCCGATCACGGTGACGGGCAGCAGCAGGATCGAGCTGGCGAAGATGGGCGGGATGACGCCGGCGGTATTGATTTTGAGCGGCAAATGCGAGCTTTCCCCGCCGACCATCCGGTTGCCCTGCTGGCGTTTTGGGTACTGTACGACGATGCGCCTCTGCGCGCGCTCGATAAAAACGATGAAAAAGATCACCCCCACCGCCATGACCAACAAGAAGACGATGAAGACCGCCGAGAGCGCCCCCGTGCGTCCCAGTTCCAAGGTGCCGGCCAGGGCGCCGGGCAGATTGGCGACGATGCCCGAGAAAATAATCAATGAGATACCGTTGCCGACGCCGCGCGCCGTAATCTGTTCGCCCAGCCACATCAGGAACATGGTTCCGCCGACCAAGGTGATTACCGTGGTGAAACGGAAGAATACGCCAGGGTCCATGACCGCCGAGCCGCCGGACGAATTCATGCCTTCAAGGCCGACCGAAATGCCATAGGCCTGCAGGGCCGTAATCACCACCGTACCGTAGCGGGTGTACTGATTGATCTTTTTGCGCCCGGTCTCGCCCTCTTTCTTCAGGGCCTCCAACTTGGGTGAGACCGCCGTCATCAGCTGCATGATGATGGAGGCCGAGATGTAGGGCATGATGTTGAGGGCGAAGATGGTCATGCGGCTTAGTGCGCCGCCGGCGAACATGTCGAACATGCCGAGGATGCCGCCCGACTGCTGGTCGAAAATATCCTTAAGCACCACCGAATTGATGCCCGGCAACGGAATATAGGTTCCGAGCCGGTAAACGATGAGCGCACCCAGGGTGAACCAGATCCGCTTCTTCAGCTCAGTGGCCTTGGAGAAAGCCCCGAAGTTGATATTGGCGGCAAGCTGTTCGGCCGTGGATGCCATCTACGATTTCCCGTCGTCCTTGCCCGGTCCATCCTTGCCGGTGCTCTTTGGTTGCGGGCTATCATCCGGGGCGGCATCGGCGCCCTTGGACTTGGCACTGGCGGCGGCCTTGGCTTTGGCGGCGGCCTTCTTGCCCTCCTTGGCGGGCGCTTTCGGCTCGGGCAGGATGAGCTTGCCGCCGGCCTTCTCCACCGCCCGGGCCGCCGCCTTGGATGCACCGGCCACTTCGATGGTCAGCTTCGCCTTAAGCTCGCCCTTGGCGAGCAGCCGGACGTCGTCATAGCGCCCGTTGACGAGTCCCGCCTGGCGCAAGGCCTCTTCGTTAACCGGCTTGGCGGCGTCGATTTTTCCGCCATCGACGGCGCGTTGAAGCCGATCCAGGTTGATCTCGGCGTAATGCTTGCGGAAAATGTTGGTGAAGCCGCGCTTCGGCAAGCGCCGGTAGAGCGGCATCTGGCCGCCCTCGAAGCCAAGCAGGCTGACGCCGCTGCGCGACAGTTGTCCCTTGTTGCCCCGGCCCGAGGTCTTGCCGGTGCCCGAACCGATGCCACGGCCCACCCGCTTGCGTGTCTTGCGAGCCTTGGGATTGTCGCCGATTTCATTGAGTCTCATGGCTTCACAAATCCTTCAATCGGTATTCATTCAGCATCGACGACGCGCACCAGGTGGTGGACCTTGCGGATCATGCCGCGAACCGACGGCGTGTCCTCAAGCTCGCTGGTGCGCCTAATCTTGTTGAGGCCCAGCCCGATCAGGGTGGCGCGCTGATCCTTCCTGCGGCCGATGGGGCTGCCGGTCTGGACGACCGTGAGCGTCGCCTTCTTGGGTTCGGCCATGACCTACTCCCTGGCCTCCGCCGCGCCGCCGGCGCGCCGCGCCACGATGTCGCCCACCTTCAACCCCCGCCGGGCGGCCACCGAACGCGGCGAGTTGCAGTTGTCCAGGGCGGCAAAGGTGGCCTTGATCATGTTGTGGGGATTGGAGGTACCGACCGACTTGGCAACCACGTCCTGCACGCCCATGGTTTCGAATACGGCGCGCATGGGGCCGCCGGCGATGATGCCGGTGCCGGGCGGCGCGGCGCGCAGGATCACCCTGCCGGCGCCGTAGCGCCCGTGCACGTCGTGATGGAGAGTGCGGCCCTCGCGCAGCGGCACCCGCACCATTGTGCGCTTGGCCTGCTCGGCGGCCTTGCGTATGGCCTCGGGGACCTCGCGGGCCTTGCCGCTGCCAAATCCGACGCGGCCGCGGCCGTCGCCGACCACGACCAGGGCGGCAAAGGAAAAACGCCGACCGCCTTTGACCACTTTTGCCACGCGGTTGATGTGGACCAGTTTGTCCACGACCTCGTTTTCGTCGCGCTGGCCGCGATCCCGAGAATTTTCCCGGGGCGACCTGGAAGACCGCGGTGAGCGGGGTGATCTGGGTGCCTGTGCCATCGTTCGATCTCTCCTAGAAACTAAGGCCGCCTTCGCGGGCCGCGTCAGCCAGGGCCTTGACCCGGCCGTGATAGCGATAGCCGCCGCGGTCGAAAACGACCAGGGAGACACCCGCCGCGACGGCGCGCTCGGCTATGAGCTTGCCCACGTGGCCCGCCGCCTCGACCGACGCCCCGCTCTTCATCTTGGCGCGCAGGCCCTTGTCCAGGCTTGAGGCGGCCGCCACCGTGGCGCCCCGGCGGTCGTCGATAATTTGCGCATAGATATGCTTGCCGGAACGGAACACCGACAACCGCGGGCGCTCGCCAGCCCGTTTGCGAATGGCGCTTCGGGTTCGTCGTACCCGGCGCTCCAACAATTTTCTCGCCTTGGCCATGACCTACTTTTTCTTGCCTTCCTTGCGCATAACGTATTCATCGGCGTAGCGGATGCCCTTGCCCTTGTAAGGTTCGGGCGGGCGCTTGGCGCGGATATCGGCGGCCGTCTGGCCGACTTGCTGCTTGTCCGCGCCGTGCACCGAAATATGGGTCTGGTCGGCGCACTGTATGGTAATGCCGTCTGGTACGGGGTAGCGCACCTCATGGCTATAACCCAGTTGCAGGATCAGGTCCTTGCCCTGGACCTGAGCGCGGTAGCCGACGCCGTTGATCTCCAGGTTGCGGGTAAATCCCTCGCTGACGCCGGTGACCGCGTTACCGACCAGGCTGCGCATGGTGCCCCAAAACTTATGCGCGGCTATGGTTTCGCCGCGCGGGTTCACCCACACCTTGCCGTCTTCGACCTTGGCCTCGACCTCGTCGACCAGGGTCACACTGAGTTCGCCCAGTTTCCCCTTGGCTGTCAATGCGCTTCCCTGGATGACGACGTCGACACCTTGGGGAATTTCGACCGGATTCTTACCGATGCGCGACATGACACATTCCTCGCTGATGCGCTGTCAAAATATCCGACACAGGACTTCGCCACCGACGTTGGCGGCGCGCGCCTCGGCATCCGACATGACGCCGCGCGGCGTCGATATGATCGAAATGCCCAGGCCGTTGTAAATCCTGGGAAGGTCCTTGATTTTCGAGTAAACTCGGCACCCCGGCGTCGAGACGCGCTTTATCTCGCGAATGACCGGATCGCCTTCGTGGTACTTGAGCTCGATCTTGATCTCGCTGATTCCGGGCCGGGTCTCAAGCTCCGAATAGCCGCGGATGTAGCCCTCGCGCTTGAGAACATCGAGCACGCTGCTGCGGAAGCGCGAGGACGGCGCGAGGACGGTGTTTTTCCGCGCCCGCTGGCCGTTTCGGATGCGGGTCAGCATGTCGCCCATGGGATCGCTCATCGACATTCGGTTGTCCCCCTCACCAGCTCGACTTCACCATCCCGGGGATCTGGCCCCGAGACGCGAGTTCGCGAAGCGCGATGCGCGACAACTTGAACTTGCGGTAATTGCCGTGCGGCCGGCCGGTGATCAAGCAACGCATGCGGACGCGCACCGGCGCCGAGTTGCGCGGCAACTCGGCCAGTTTGAGCCGGGCATTGAAACGGTCCTCGGGCGACGCGTCCTGGTCCTTGGCCAGGGCCTTCATCCGGACCCGCTTGGCGGCGTACCGCTCTGCCAGGCGCATCCGCTTCAGGTTCCGTTCGATGGCGCTTTTTTTAGCCATTGCGCTCCTCTTCCTTATCTGATTCGCCGGTCAACGGCATATCGAAGCCGCGCAGCAAGGCCCTGGCCTCGGCATCGGTCCGGGCGGTCGTGCAGATCACGATGTTCAAGCCGCGCACTTCGTCCACGGTGTCGTAGTCGATTTCCGGAAAGACGATCTGCTCCTTCAGGCCCAGGGCATAGTTGCCGCGCCCATCGAAGCTTGTGCCCGGCAGGCCGCGAAAGTCACGCACCCTGGGCAGGGCAATGTTGATCAAACGGTCAAGAAACTCATACATCCGATCGCGCCTGAGCGTGACCTTGCACCCGACCGTCATCCCGTCGCGCAGCTTGAATGCCGCGATCGATTTCTTGGCCAAGGTGATGACCGGCTTTTGTCCGCTGATGATGGCCATTTCACCAGCCGCCGCCTCGATCTTCTTGCGGTCCTGGGAAGCCTCGCCAACACCCATGTTGATGACGATCTTGTCCAGTTTCGGCACCTGCATGGGATTGGTGTACGAGAAATCCTCGGTCAGCGCCGGCCGGACCACCGTTTCGTAGTATTCGTGCATGCGGGTCATCGTCCAGCCCTACCGATCAATGACTTCCGAGGAGCGCTTGGCGAAACGCACTTTGCGGCCGTCGTCCAGAACCTTGAAGCCGACCCGCGTCGCCTGATCCGTCTTGGGGTCGACGTGGGCCAAGTTCGAGAGGTGGATCGCGGCCTCCTTCTCGACGATGCCGCCGGCGCCTTCGGGACCGGGACGGGTATGGCGTTTTATCATGTTGACTCCTTGCACGAAGGCGCGGTTTCGATTTGCCAGAACGCGCAGGATTTCGCCCTGTTTACCCTTGTCACGGCCCGTGATGACAATGACGCGGTCGCCCTTTTTCATCTTCAGCTTGCCGGCCATCACAGCACCTCGGGAGCAAGAGAAATGATCTTCATATAATTCTTGGCGCGCAGTTCGCGGGTTACCGGGCCGAATATGCGCGTCCCGACGGGCTCGCCCTGGGCGTTGATGAGCACCGCCGCGTTGTGATCGAAGCGGATGGCGGAGCCGTCGGAGCGGCGAACCTCCTTGGCCGTGCGGACCACGACGGCGCGTGTAATTTCGCCCTTCTTGACGCGGCCGCGCGGGATCGCCTCCTTGATGGTGACGACGATGACGTCGCCCACCGAGGCGGACCGGCGCTTCGATCCACCAAGCACCTTGATGCATTGCACCCGCCGGGCGCCGGAGTTGTCGGCGACACTGAGGTTTGTCTCGGCCTGGATCATCTCGGTCTTCCTTCGCCGCTCATCACCATTTCCTTCAGGCGTTCTCGCTCAGAACTTCCCAGTGCTTCCGCTTCGACAGCGGCTTGCATTCCCGGATCCGAACGATGTCGCCGATCTTGGCGGCATTGGCCTCGTCGTGAGCGGCATACTTCTTGGTCCGGCGGATAAACTTCTTATAGAGCGGGTGCTTGATCTTGCGTTCGATCCTGACGACGATGGTCTTGTCCATTTTGTCGCTGACCACCACTCCTTGCATGATGCGCCTTGGCATAATCCCCAATCCTCTCTAAGACACGGTCCGTTGGCGCTCGACAAGGGCGGTCTTGATGCGCGCCACGTCGCGACGGACCTGACGCACCCGCGCCGTGTTTTCCAACTGCCCGCTGACCACCTGGAAGCGCAGGTTGAAGGCTTCCTTGTTGAGGTCCACAAGCTGTTCTTTCAATTCATCGTCGCTCTTGGCGCGAAGGTCGGCCGCTTTCACCGTTTCAGTCCTCCTCGGCGATGCGCGAAACAAATCGCGTCTGAAGCGGCAGCTTTGCCGCCGCCAACTCGAAGGCGCGGCGCGCCGTTGCCGACGGCACGCCGTCGATCTCGAACATGATGCGGCCGGGCTTGATCCGGCAGGCCCAGAATTCCGGCGAGCCCTTGCCCTTGCCCTGGCGCACCTCGGCCGGCTTTTGGGAAACCGGAACGTCCGGAAAGACGCGGATCCAGACGCGGCCGACACGCTTCATGTGACGCGTCATGGCGCGCCGCGCGGCCTCGATCTGACGCGCCGTAATGCGGCCCGGCGACAGCGACTTTAGCCCGAAGGAGCCGAAGTTGAGCGATGCCCCCCCCTTGGCCTTGCCGTGGATGCGGCCCTTGTGGGCCTTGCGGTACCTTGTGCGTTTCGGACTGAGCATTGTCTCGCTTTACTCTTCTGAATCTCAACGGGTCGGCTGCTGTTCCATGGCCAGCTTGTCGACCGCCATTGGGTCGTGGGCCATGATCTCGCCCTTGAACACCCACACCTTAACGCCGCAGGTGCCGTAGGTGGTCTTGGCCGTGGTGGTGCCGTAATCGACATCGGCACGCAAGGTGTGCAGCGGCACCCGTCCCTCGCGGTACCATTCCATGCGCGCGATCTCGGCACCGCCAAGCCGCCCGCCACAGTTGATGCGGATGCCCAGCGCGCCAAGGCGCATGGCCGACTGAACGGCGCGCTTCATGGCGCGGCGAAAGTGCACCCGGCGCTCCAGCTGCTGGGCGATGTTCTCGGCGACCAGCAGGGCATCGATCTCGGGCTTGCGGATCTCGACGATGTTCAAGTGCACCTCGGAGCCGGTCATCGTGGCCAAGGCCGAGCGCAGCTTCTCGATGTCGACGCCTTTCTTGCCGATGACAACGCCCGGCCGCGCCGTGTGGATGGTGACCCGCGCTTTTTTTGCCGGCCGCTCGATGACGATGCGCGACACGCCGGCCTGGGACAGGCGTTGGCGCAGGTGGTCGCGAATCTTGAGGTCCTCGTGAAGAAGCTCGGCATAGCCCTCCTCGGCGTACCACCGCGAATCCCAGGTGCGGTTGATCCCTAAGCGAAAGCCGATCGGATTGACCTTCTGTCCCATCTACTCGGTCTCCCCGGTTTCGCGGACCACTAGCCGCAGGTTGCTGAACGGTTTTTGTATCCGGCCCGTCCGGCCGCGCGCCCTGGGACGCCACCGTTTCATCACCAGACCGCGACCGACCGTCGCCTCGGCGACGATCAAGCGGTCGACATCCAGTTGGTGGTTGTTTTCCGCATTGGCGATGGCGGACTCCAAAACTTTCTTTACCTCGCCGGCGATGCGCCGGCGCGAGAACGTAAGGTGGGCGACGGCCTTCTCGCAGCTCAGGCCGCGGATGTCGGAGACCACCAGGTTGAGCTTCTGCGCACTGGTCCGCAAGTTCTTGGAATAGGCCATCGCCTCATTGTCGGCGAGGCGGCGTTCAGCCGATGTCTTACCCATGCCCTATTCCCTCTTCGCTCGTTTGTCGGAGGAGTGACCGTAGAACGTTCGCGTTGGCGAGAACTCTCCGAACTTGTGGCCGATCATGTCTTCGGTCACCAACACCGGAATGAACTTGCGCCCGTTGTAGACGCCAAAGGTGAGGCCGGCGAACTGGGGCAGGATCGTGGATCGCCGCGACCAGCTCTTGATGACCTCGTTGCGCCCCGAGGCGCGGACGGCTTCCGCCTTCTTGAGAAGATAGCCGTCGACAAAGGGTCCTTTCCAAACGGAACGAGCCACGCTGATTCTCCTTGCCTTTCTACTTCTTACGATGACGGCGGCGCATGATCAGCGCGTCCGTCCGTTTATTCTTACGCGTTCTCTTGCCCTTGGTCGGCTTGCCCCAGGGGGTCACCGGGTGGCGCCCGCCCGACGTCCGTCCCTCGCCGCCGCCGTGGGGGTGATCGATCGGGTTCATGGCAACGCCGCGCACCGAAGGGCGCTTGCCCAGCCAGCGCTTGCGGCCCGCCTTGCCAAGCTTGATATTGGCCTGATCAGGATTTGAGACGGCGCCGATCGTGGCCAGGCACTCGGCCCGCACCATGCGCAGCTCACCCGACGCCAGGCGCAGCTGGGCATAGCCCTGATCCTTGCCCACCAACTGGACGTAACCGCCGCCGGCACGCGCGATCTGGCCGCCCTTGCCCGCCTTCATCTCGACGTTGTGGACGATCGTGCCAACCGGAATGTTCTTTAGCGGCGCCGCGTTGCCGGGCTGGATATCGACGACCTCTCCCGACACCACGGTAGCGCCGACCGCCAGGCGCTGCGGCGCCAGGATGTATGACATCTCGCCGTCCTCGTAGCGCACCAGGGCGATAAAGGCGGTGCGGTTGGGGTCATATTCCAGCCGCTCGACGGTGGCCGGCACATCGAACTTGGCGCGCTTGAAATCGACAATCCGGTAGCGCCGCTTGTGTCCGCCGCCACGGCGCCGCGCCGTAATGCGGCCCATGTTGTTGCGCCCGCCCTTGCCGATCAATCCCTTTGTCAGGGCCTTGAGCGGCTTGCCCTTCCACAGGCCCGAGCGGTCGACCAGGACAAGTCCCCGACGGCCGGGCGTGGTGGGCTTGAACTGCTTCAGTGCCATGGCTCAGACCCCCGTGGTAATATCGATCGACTGTCCCTCGGCAAGGGTGACGATCGCTTTCTTGGTGTCCACGCGCTTACCGCGGCGGCCACGAAACATCTTGACCTTGCCCTTTTGACGCAGGGTGTTGACGGCCGTCACCTTGACGCTGAACAGCCCTTCCACGGCCGCCTTGATCTCGGGTTTGACGGCGTTCAGCGGCACGTGGAAACTGACCTGATTGAATTCCGACAGGAGCGTTGCCTTTTCGGTAATGACCGGCGAGCGGATGATCGCGTACATGCGCTCACGGCTCAGTTTCACGGCCTTGGCGGGGGACTTCCTCATTTCAACCGCTCCACCAGATTTTCGATGGCGTCCGTGGTCAGCACCAAGGTATCGCGCCGCAGGATGTCGTAGACGTTGGCGCCGCGACTGGGCAACACGTCCAAGCCGACGATGTTCGCCGCGGCGCGGGCGAAATTGGCATCGACATCCGCACCGTCAATAACCAGGGCCGACGACCAGCCCAGTTTGGTCAATTTCTTGGCCAGGCCGGCGGTCTTGGCGGCCTTCAGCTTGGCCGAGTCCAGAACCACCAGTTTGCCGTCCGCCTGCTTGGATGACAGCGCCGTCTTCAAGGCCAGCCGCCGCACTTTCTTGGGCAGGCCGTGGGCGTGGCTGCGCACGACCGGACCGAAGGTGACGCCGCCGCCCCTGAATTGGTTCACGCGAAGGGTTCCGTGTCGGGCCCGGCCGCCGCCCTTTTGGCGATATACCTTGCGCGTGCTGCCCTGCACCTCCGAACGGGTCTTGACCTTGTGCTTGCCGCCGCGGCGCTTGGCCAACTGCCAATTGACGGCGCGCGCCAGGATGTCGGCGCGCACGGCAACGGCGAACACCGCCTCGTCAAGATCGACGTCGCCGGTCTTCTTGGCGTCGAGATTGATGACATCGCACTTCATGGCCACTCAGTCCTTGGTCTCGGCTTGATCGTCGGATGGGCCGTCCGCCTCGGCCGTCTCGGCCGGCGCGTCCTCCGCCTGCGGCGCTTCGGTCTCCTCGGCCGGCGCGTCCTCTGCCTGCGGCGCTTCGGTCTCCTCGGCCGGCGCCTCGTCGGCCGCGGTGACGGTCGGGAAGGGCACGTCGTCGGGAAGCGGCCGCTTTACCGCGTCACGCACCAGAACGATGCCGCCCTTGGCCCCCGGCAACGCCCCCTTGACCATGACGAGACCGCGTTCACCGTCCGTCGCGACCACTTTCAGGTTTTGTATGGTCTGGTTCACGCCGCCCATATGGCCGGCCATCTTCTTGCCCTTGAATACCTTGCCCGGATCTTGGGAATGGCCCGTCGAACCAAGGCTGCGGTGCTTGACCGAAACGCCGTGCGACGCCCTCAGGCCGGCGAACCCGTGGCGTTTCATGCCGCCGGCGAAGCCCTTGCCGATGGTCGTGCCGCTGACATCGACGAATTGACCGGCGACGAAGTGTTCGGCGCTAAGCGACGTCCCGACGTCGAGCAACGCATCGGGGCTGACGCGAAACTCCGCAAGGCGGCGCTTTGGCTCAACCTTGGCCTTGGCGAAGTGGCCGCGCATGGCCTTGCCCACGTTCTTCACCTTGGCCGTGCCAAGACCCAATTGCATGGCGGTGTAGCCGTCCTTCTCCTCGGTCCTTTGGGCGACCACCTGACAATCCGACACATCCAGGACGGTGACGGGAACGTGGCTCCCGTCTTCGACGAACAGACGGGTCATGCCGAGCTTGCGGGCGATGAGTCCGGTGCGCATGACGGTCATACCCTACAGCTTTATCTCGACGTCGACGCCCGCCGCCAGGTCGAGCTTCATGAGGGCATCGACTGTCTGTGGCGTCGGGTCGACGATATCCAAAAGCCGCTTATGAGTGCGGATTTCGAACTGCTCGCGCGACTTCTTATCGATATGCGGTCCGCGCAGCACGGTGAAGCGCTCGATGCGCGTCGGCAGGGGGATGGGACCGCAGACTTGGGCGCCGGTCCGCCGCGCCGTGTTGACGATTTCACTCGCCGACTGATCGAGCACACGATGATCGTAGGCCTTCAAGCGAATGCGTATGTTTTGATTTTCCATTTTCTTGCTCGTCCGGCCTACGCCGTCCCCTTTATTCGATGATCGAGGCGACGACGCCGGCGCCCACCGTGCGGCCGCCCTCGCGGATGGCGAAGCGCAGCC
>JASLLZ010000190.1 GCA_030746775.1 Rhodospirillales bacterium
TCAGGACTTACTGTCTGGACTGTCATGAGCCGGGCGGGGCCGGCTATGAGGAAAGTGGCCTCGACCTGAGAACTTACGAAGGCCTCATGAAGGGCACCAAGTTCGGTCCGGTGGTCACTCCCGGCGATGCTTTTACCAGTAACCTGATGGTGCTGATTGAGGGGCGTGCCGCCAAAGAAATTAGAATGCCGCACCGCAGCTATCAGCAAGGGCCAAGCAAGAGCGACCGCAAGCTGCTCCGCGCCTGGATCAACGTCGGCGCCAAGGACTCAGCCATCTTCAGGGATCAGGTGTATCCAATTCTCGAACTGTATTGTCTCGAATGCCACCTACCGGGCGGCAAGGGCTATGAAGAAAGCGGCCTTGACATGAGAGACTATGAAAACCTCATGAAAGGCACCATGTTCGGCCCGATCATTGTGCCGGGTGACGCCTTCACCAGCAATATCATGGTGCTGCTCGAAGGCCGCTCAAAATTTGGCCTAAAGATGCCCTTCGCGGAAGAGAGAAACCTTTCGAAGTGGGAGAAGCACCTGGTCCGGGCTTGGATCAATCGCGGCGCCCTAAACAACTGAGACATACCTAGGTAAACGGGCTCGAAGTCGAGATTGCAGATGAGACGGCACGCTACGTGTGGAAGGTGTCGAGCTCAGTGATTTCCCTGACGGCTTTGGGCCTGAAGATGCCAGCTCGCACGAAGGTGCAATTAACCTCCTAATCTGCAGCTTCGTGTCTTCGGCGGCGCGGCGGGCGGTGTTCGACCATGCCAGCTGGCCCGAGCCGCGTGTTGGCGAGGGTCCGTTCGTCATGGTTCATGCGCCAGCTCAGCATCTTTTGCGCATATTCGAGCACCAGTCCGTGACTGGCGGGATCGCCAACAAGATTGTGAAATTCGCCGGGGTCATTTTCCAGATCAAAAAACAGCGACGGCAGGCCGGTGAAATGGACATATTTGTAGCGCCTGTCCCAGATTAGATTGACCGAGCATTGATCGGGTGTCAGTCCCAATGCACGGCCACCGTCAAGACCCGGAAAATGCCGAAAATCGAACTCCGCGTGAGCTTCGCTGCGCCAATCTCCGACATCCTG
>JASLLZ010000191.1 GCA_030746775.1 Rhodospirillales bacterium
AGCTGAGGAAAAGATAGACCGCCATGGTGATGGCGATGATTTCGACCGCTTGCCCAGTCTGCATGAGCGTCGTGCCGGCAAACACCAGGACCAAATCCGGATAGGCGATGGCCGCCGCCAGTGACGAGTTCTTGGTCAGGTTCAGATACTGGCTGGTCAAGGGCGGGATGATGACGCGCAGGGCCTGGGGAACGATGATCAGGCGCAGAGTCGGTCCCGGCCTGAGACCAAGCGCCCTGGCGGCCTCCGTCTGGCCATGACTGACGGCCATGATCCCGGCGCGCACGATCTCGGCGATATAGGAAGCCGTGTACATGGAAAGGGCGACCAGGAGGGCCATGAATTCCGGCGTCAAAACCATGCCGCCTTGGAAGTTGAAGCCCTTGAGCTCAGCGTACTCCCAACTGAGCGGGAAGCCCGTGAAGACGGCGGCGAGGAACGGCAGGCCGAAAAAGAGGCCCATCGAGGTCGAAAAAACCGGGAATTGCCGGCCGGTCAAGTCCTGGCGCCGGCGTGCCCAACGGGCCAGAAAAAAGATGGCGACAATGGCAACCAAGAAGGCAGTGGGGATCAGCCAGAATCCTGACTCGAAAATGGGCGCCGGTGTGTAGAGGCCCCGTTTGTTGAGGAAAAAGCTGTCAAAGAACGACAAACTCTGGCGCGGCGACGGTACGGTGCGCAAGACCGCGAAGTACCAGAAAAAAATCTGCAAAAGAACCGGAATGTTCCGCATAATCTCGATATAGACGCCGGCCAGCTTCGACAAAAGCCAGTTGCTCGACAGCCGCGCGATGCCGACGATGAAACCGAGGATTGTCGCCAGGACGACGCCGACGACGGCGACCAAAATGGTGTTCAAAAGACCAACCAGGAAGGCCCGGCCGTAGGAGTGCTCTTCGCTGTAGGGGATGAGGCTTTCGCCGATGCTGAAGCCGGCCGTCCGCCCCAAAAATTCAAACCCCGAGGCGATGCCCCGCGTTTC
>JASLLZ010000192.1 GCA_030746775.1 Rhodospirillales bacterium
TAGAGACTTTGAATCACATCAAAACCAATTTGTGAATCCCCTAATTGAGTACAGAGCCTAGAGCAAATCCCGAGCAGTTGATTCCATCTGCTCGGAATTTGCTCTAGGGGCATCAAAATGTAGCGAGGTTAAGGGGGAGCGAATTTAGCTATTGAACACCCGTTCCGACCTGGATGAATGGCGGGGCAAGGTTTCCTGACCGCAGGCAGCCCCTATTCCCGCCGCACCCGGTATCCGGCCGTTCGCAACTTCGCCAGGAACTCGGCGGTACTGTTCGAGGCATCGAGAATCTGCCGCAAGCCATGTTCCTCGTCCGGGGCGAGCGCGCTTGCCGTCAGGAACGGATGGCGGGCGGCCCGGGCCCCGGCGGCCGGCAACGCGGTGCTGGTCAATGGACCCGGTCGATCGATGACGCGCAGGACCGCACGATTTTCCTTGTAGACCATGTAAACGTCGTTCTCGCCGGCTCCGACAATGGTGGGAACGACAAGCAAGGCGAGAATCAAGGCCAGCGTCCGCATCGGGCGATCCTATCACACTATCGCGTTTCACCTGTAATCACGGGGCGGCACCCTGGCGCCACAAGGGCGAAGCAGCCAATGGACACGCAGTGATCATGGATCTTCTTCGGTTTTTTCAGCCTGGAAGGATGTAAAGTAAAGTGGTGAAGATGGAGCAGTTGACCCTTATCGTAATCATCCTCGGCGTCGCGGCCTTCGCCCTTGGCCTTGCTTCATCGATCAAACCCGTCAGGTTCGTAGGAATTGAGAGTAAGAGAGCCGGCCTGATCGTCATGGTTCTGGGCATCGCGATGTTTACGCTGGCCGGCACGGCCGCATACTTGATGAAATGCTGTTAGATTTTCCTGTCCGCGGCGCCGCATCGCAACCCGATACGACAAGC
>JASLLZ010000193.1 GCA_030746775.1 Rhodospirillales bacterium
TTCAGAAGCCCGTCGCCGACCCGGTCGAGGCCGACGTAGACTAAGACGGTCGATGGCGCGTTTTCGGCCATGAAACGGAACCAACGCCTGTTGCTGAGTTACGGCACCAGCCCGCACCCCCACCCGGCCACCCAATGCCATTGTACGCTGTGGGTGGCCGGGTGAGGGTGCGGGCCGGTGCCGAATGAGCTTGAAATGCTCTAGCATGTGTGGCGGATCGGTCAAGGCCCCGATGGCGATATTCTTGAGCCCCGGTCGGGTTATAATCAAGGCCGAGGGAGAGCCGCCATGGACCCGCGCATGATCATCGTCGAGGGCGACATCACCGGGCTCGACGTCGACGCCATCGTCAATGCCGCCAACGAGACCCTGCTCGGCGGCGGCGGCGTCGACGGCGCCATTCACCGCGCCGCCGGACCCGAGCTTTTGACCGAGTGCCGCGCCCTCGGCGGTTGCCCGACCGGCGCGGCCAGGATGACCAAAGGCTATCGGTTGCCGGCGCGTCACGTCATCCATACCGTGGGGCCGGTGTGGCAGGGCGGCGGCGGCGATGAGGAAGCCTTGCTGGCCAGTTGCTACCGCCGTTGCCTTGAGATCGCGGCGGCGGCCGGGCTCGGCTCCATCGCCTTTCCCGCCATCTCGACCGGGGTCTACCGGTTTCCGCCGGGGCGCGCGGCGGCCATCGCCGTCGAAACCGTCGCCGCCTTCCTGGCCGACGACGACCGCTTGGGCCAAGTCGTTTTCTGCTGTTTTGGCGAGGTCTCGGTGAAGGCCCACGAAGCGGCCCTGGCGACTCTCGCTTGAAGCAATGGAGCGCCGCGCCCCAAGATGCTAG
>JASLLZ010000194.1 GCA_030746775.1 Rhodospirillales bacterium
GATGGCGTGTCGCCGGTGGCGGCGACATGGTTTCGGTGTACCAGTTGTCGTAGAGCCGCCCCCCGCGCACGATGGAGATCAGCCTGTTCTCCTCGGGCAGGGCCTGTATGGTGGCCAGAACGTCGGCCAATACCCCCGCCCCGACGACGCGTAGCGCCGGCATTCTTTCGTTGGGGTGGCCGTTGAGAATCTTGTGCAACGATTCCCAGGGGTTGTCGCGGGCGATCTTGCCCAGGGGCGCCATTGTCCGCACCTTGAATCCGTCCCGGCCATGGCAGTTGGCGCAAACGATCTTGTAGAACCCCATGTTCTTGGTCGCGTCGCCCTTGGCTTTTCCCGTAGCGCGGTCGATGGAGCGGTTCATATCCACCTAGCCCCGGGTGACGAAAGCAGCCAGATCCGCGAAGTCGCGCGGCCCCAACATGATATCGGTGTAGCCGTGGGTCTCATCCCTCATCACGGCGATGACCCGTTCTGGATCGCCGCCGGCCAGAGCGCGGATGCCCTTGATCCCGGTGTAGTGCTGGCCTTTAGAAAAGGCGCCGGCCGCGCCCCGGTAGTCCCAGCCATGACATGCGGCGCAGCGCCAAGTGTCGGCCGGCGTGCCGGGAGCGGTGGCCGGATAGGCGGGGTGGCGTCGGACCCGCGCCTCGACGCGGGTTTCCTCGAACCAGTTGTCATAGAGCCGCCCGCCGCGCACGATGGAGGCCAGCTGGTCTTCCCCGATCATTGGCAGCGTGGCCGCGTCGGCGCCCAAGCCGAG
>JASLLZ010000195.1 GCA_030746775.1 Rhodospirillales bacterium
CAAAGCCTCGATCCCATCGAACCGAGTGGCCCCTTTTTACTCCGCCCCGCCGGCCCCAAATTGCTCCGCCGTTGACACCCCAACAAGTCGTTGATGACCCAGATCAGGTTCTCGTGTTCGTAGTCGATGGACCGGATGCCGATCTTGTATGATTCCCGCCACTCGATCAGCGCCATCGGGTCCCGCCGTTCCTTGCTTCTCGCCAATTCGGCGATTATCGGCCATTGTGGGCCTGCTTCCAACCCACAAGTCCTTGACCGCGATCAGAGTGTTCGTCCAGCAATGCCCGCCAGCCAAACAACGCCGCCGCGCCGGCCACCGCTCTACATCATCATCGCCGCCGTGGCCAGCGGTCCCCTGGCGATCCATATTCTGGTGCCGTCCCTGCCCGGCTTGCAGCGCGTATTCGAAACCGATTACGCCACCGTTCAGTTGACCTTGACGCTTTATTTCTTTGCCTTCGCCGGGGTGCAGCTAATCTACGGGCCGTTGTCGGATCGTTTCGGACGGCGCCCGGTCCTGCTCGCCGGCCTGGCCCTTTACACGGCCGGCGGGGTGATCTGTCTGGCGGCCTCCGAAATCGGCATTCTGATCGCCGGGCGCGTCATTCAGGGAATCGGCGGCGGCGCCGGCTTCGTCCTCGGGCGCGCCATCGTGCGCGATCTTTACGAACGCGAGGAGGCGGCCAGCATGCTGGCCTACGTTACCATGGCCATGGTCGTCGTGCCGATGGTAGCGCCGGGAATCGGCGGCTATCT
>JASLLZ010000196.1 GCA_030746775.1 Rhodospirillales bacterium
CGAAGAGACGGTGTTGCAGCTTTTCAAGTGATCGACGGTTGGCCCATCGGTAGCGTATCCCGGCCATAAATGAGTTATTCTTGATTTAGGTTAATGCCGTGACGGTCGCGGGAGGGCCATGATTGGCTCCTCGAGGCGGGATGTCCATGCCCCGCCGGCGACTCCGAAAGGGGGAAGGGCGCGATGTTGGATATGGACAAGGACAAGATCTGCTTTGTCGTCGTCAAGGCTCGGGAATTCGACGCCCAGGTGCCGATGGCGGATGACGAGGCCGACACCGTGGCGCCGGACGACGAAGAATTCCAAGACGAGCCGATGTTCAATACCGACAACTCCAACGTCCAGGAATTGAAAGCCTGGATCGACGGCCTCAATTGGGACGAGCAATGCCAAATGGTCGCCCTGACCTGGCTGGGTCGCGGCGATTTCGGCAAGGAGGACTGGGACGAGGCGGTGAAGACCGCCGCCGACCGGCACACCGAGTACACGGCCGAATACCTACTCGGCATTCCGCTCCTCGCCGGCTACCTGGAGGAAGGGCTGGCCCAGTTCGAACTTTCGTGCGAGGACTTCGACATGGGTCATCCCTGATGGCCGCGGTCGATTGACCGATAACTAGGAATGGGGCTGTCCCAGATAACTAGCCCAAATGCTTCCTAACCCATTGCCTCAATTGCGCTAATTGGATTGATGGGT
>JASLLZ010000197.1 GCA_030746775.1 Rhodospirillales bacterium
TCCGCGAAGGCATGCCGGGGAAGAACTCGGCGACCAGGGCGCGCGACAGGCCCACCGCCTCGAAGGTGTAGCCGCCGCGGTAGGAGCTGATGACCGAGATGCCCATCTTGGACATGATCTTCAGCAGTCCGTCGCCGACGGCGCTCTTGTAGCGGCGCAGGCATTCCTCGAGGGCGAGGTCGCCGAAGAGGCCGCGGCGGTGGCGCTCGGCGATCGTCTCCTCGGCCAGATAGGCGTTCACCGTGGTCGCGCCGACGCCCACCAGGACGGCGAAATAATGGACGTCCAGGCATTCCCCGCAGCGCACGTTGAGCGAGGTGAAGGTGCGCAGGTGTTGGCGCACCAGATGGGTGTGGACGGCGCCGGCGGCCAGGATCATGGGGATCGGGGCGCGCGCCGGTCCGATGTTCTTGTCGCTCAGGACGACGTGCACGCAGCCGCCGCGGATGGCGTCCTCGCTCTCCTTCTGAATGCGGGCGATGGCCTCGCGCAGGGCCGAGTCGTCGGTTTCGGGACGGGGCTCGAAGGTGCAGTCCACCTCGACCGCGCTGTCGCCCAGATAGGCGCGCATGGCGGCGAACTCGGCGTTCAACAGGACCGGCGATTCGAGCTGCAGCAGGTCGCATTGCTCGGCCGACTCGTCGAGGATGTTGCCGAGGTTGCCGAGGCGCGTCTT
>JASLLZ010000198.1 GCA_030746775.1 Rhodospirillales bacterium
TGCCGACAACTACCTTGCCATGATAAAGTTGGCCGCCATACGAATTTGGCTACGTGTTAATGAGTCCATGGCCTAGTTTATCAAGAGTACAATCTTCTGATCCAAATTTCTGTTGGAACCAATTTCCAATCGCCTGTTCACCTGCATGACCGAATGGTGGATTTCCTATATCGTGGGCCAAGCAAGCAGCTTGAACTACGTAACCGAGGTCATCTCTGGTCAGTTCATAACGTTGGAGATCCGTTTCAATGTTTTTTCCGACGATTGTGCCTAATGAACGACCAACCGACGCTGTTTCGATGCTATGTGTTAGTCGGTTGTGGATATGGTCGTTTTCTGGGAGTGGATGAACTTGCGTTTTGTTTGCCAAGCGCCGAAATGCGGCAGAGTAGACAATTCTGTCGATGTCCTTTTGAAAAGGGCTTCGCCCTTCATCTATTTCCTGCCTGGTACGACGCAATCTCTTGGGATTTAGAAGAGTGTCCCATTCCATTTTCCGAAAACCTTCATGCTGAGATCGTTAATCTTTCATCAGCCAAAACACTATTTTATACATACACACAAAACGAGTATTTCATATCCGCAATTCAATGACAACTAGGGTCATAACTCATTAACTATTAGCTGATTCAATGCCTTGAAACAAATATGGAGGTTTCGAGGCATGCGCGG
>JASLLZ010000199.1 GCA_030746775.1 Rhodospirillales bacterium
GCGTCGGCAACCATGACGCCGCAGTCCGCCGCCAGGGCCGCGACGGGAAAGCCCTCCGCCACGGCGAAGTAGAAGGCGTCACAGAAGGGACGGTACTCGGGCCACTTGGCGTCGGCCCGGTAGTCGGCAAGGGACGACTTGACCTCGACGATGACGAAGCCGGCGGCGCCGTCGAGGCCGATGACGTCGGCCCGGCGCCGCGACTTGAGCCTGAACTCGGTAAGGCTGTCGTATCCCATGTCGGCAAGCAGCCGGCAAACGCCCCGGGCCAGGGCAGGCGCCGAATCGGCCTCGGCGTGAGGGGTTATGTTCGTGCAATGTTCCATCCCCTTCTCTTCATACACGCAATTGGTGCCAGGAAAAAGCCGTTTCCTGCCCTGTCTCCACGTTTTCAGTCAACCACAGAGGCACAGAGGCACAGAGAAAGAACCGCCGCGCGCTCGGCGCGCATTTTTTCTTTCTTTCTTCCTCTGTGTCTCTGTGCCTCTGTGGTTAACCGTCTTTAACGAGGGAACCGATTTCATGAGAAACCCGTCGCTGTCCTCTTGGCGGGCGTGACCGGGCGGTGCTTAATTGCCGCGCCGACAGGTTCGGGGAGGGGCGGA
>JASLLZ010000019.1 GCA_030746775.1 Rhodospirillales bacterium
ATCCACTAGCCATTACCCGCCAGGTAAAGGTTGAATATTAGGGCGTGTCGCCTCCGAGCAGAGCCACGAGCGGACGAGCGCTCACAAGGATTTGAAATAAATTCTCAGAAATGCCGTGTACCATTGGCAATATACAATCAGCAGACGCGGGTCGTCGACGGCCAATCGGTGGAAAGGCGACGAACAGGGAACGAGACCATGTCCAGCTATGTACCTGTTCAATTCAAAGCCGTTCTATTCCGAGGCGCTGTCGCGCTGGTCCTTTTCATTGGTCAAGGCGCGTCGTTCGGGTCCAAGGCGGACAATCACTATTTTTCTTTGAACGAGATATTCCCGAGCACGAAGTGTTCGCCTGTCATCCCGAATTACGAGCTGATGATTGCTGGTTTCACTGGCGGTGAAATCACGAAATTCGAGGTTCAAAATGACCAGGGCGAGGTGGTTGAGGTCATCTCCACCTTCGTTAACAAAGATCGCGATCAATGGGCAATCGTCGGATTAAAAACCGACACCAAGGTCGTCTTCTGCCTATACGCCTCCGGCATTGGTAAGGGCTCGGTCGATAGACGAACCATTCGTTAGGATAGTTCGTGTCCCTCTTCGCAGACCTATAATTTTTGACTGCGCATCCGGGGAGCCGGACGGCGCCGCACCAGGGGCGGCACCGAGCGCAGGACGCGCCGTGTCTTGGCGTCGGCCGGCGCCGTGGCGGGCGGCGCATGGTCTTTGGTGAAGTCGTCGGCCCTAAATAGGGCGGCGCCTTGGTTCTTGGCCCGGGCGCGGGCCTCGATGCGGCGCAGGGTGCGCGTCACCGTCGGATGGCGGTCGCGGGGCGAGCGGCTGTGCAAGACATGGGCGCGGGCAATGGAGCGCAGGCGCTTGACGATGGTCCGGTAGCGGTAGCGGGGCTCGCACCAGCGTGCATAGGCGGCCAGGGTCCAGGGATGGGCCGGCAACGGCCGCAATCCCCGGGCCCGGCACCAGGCGACAAATTCCGTCCACATCTTGTCGCCGATCCGCCTTGTCATGGTGCGCCTCCCGGCGCCCGTTATACCAAGGATCGGTGATAAATATCCTTGGTATTACTTGGGCTGGGCGACGAACCGCAAGTAGGGCTTTACCGTTTCGAAGCCGTCCGGGTACTTGGCCTTGGCGTCGTCGTCCGAAACCGTCGGCGGGATGATGCAGTCCTCGCCATCCTTCCAGTTGACCGGCGTCGCCACGTTGTGCCGGGCCGTCAGCTGGCACGAGTCCAAGAGCCGCAGCACCTCGTCGAAATTGCGCCCGGTGCTCATCGGATAGGTCAGGGTCGCCTTGACGGCCTTGTCGGGGCCGATGACGAAGACCGAGCGCACGGTCGCGTTGTCGGCCGGCGTCCGGCCTTCCGACGTATCGCCCGAGTCGGCCGGCAGCATGTCGTAAAGCTTCGCCACCTTGAGCTCGGGGTCGCCAACCATGGGGTAGGTGACGGCGTGACCCTGGGTCTCCTCGATGTCCTTGGCCCATTTGTCATGGTTATCCACCGGATCGACGCTGAGGCCGAGGATCTTGCATCCCCGCTTGTCGAATTCCGGTTTGAGGCCGGCCATGTAGCCGAGCTCGGTTGTGCACACGGGCGTGAAGTCCTTGGGGTGGGAAAAGAGGACGGCCCAGCCGTCGCCGATCCACTGGTGGAAGGTGATCGGACCTTGAGTCGTCTCGGCGGTGAAGTCGGGCGCGGTTGCGCCTATTCTCAGTGACATCATGTACCTCCTAAATATTATTATTAAGACTCTAAGATTGTGCGAAAACGGTCTTTTGGCAAGCCCCCGCGTGTCCGCCTACATGTAATCGAAGCGCTCGATGGAAAAGGGCGTGATATCGTAGGACAGGTTGCGGCCCGTCATCTGTTCGGCGATCAGCCGTCCCGACACCGCGCCCAGGGTATAGCCGGTCGATGTCACGGCGTTGAAGAAACCGGGTCGTTTGGGCACCTCGCCCAAAAGCGGCTTGCCGTCGACCAGCAAGTTAATCCCCGTCCAGCTCCGCAGCAGCTTGAGTTGACGCAGCGCCGGCACCACCGAGGCCGCCACCCACAGGTTTCCCTCGATGCTGGCGCGCGCAATTTGCGGCTGGTCCATGCCCTTTTCCCACAAGGCCGGCCAGCCGCCGCCGATGATGACGTTACCGTTGGTGGTCTGTTTCATGCTCAACCTGCGGTGGGCGTGGAGCAGCATGTGGCGAACCAGCGGGGCGGCGGCCTGGGTGGCGACGCTCTGGATCGGGCTTGGTACGATCGGAAAGCTAACACCGACCATGGCCGCGATGTGGGCCGCCCAGGGTCCGGCGGCGTTGACGACGCGCTTGCAACGGATAGGGCCGCGGCTTGTCGCCGCGACGAAACCCTTGTCCGCCGCTTCCAGGTCATGGATCTCGGTGTGCCTTACGATGCGGGCGCCGGCGGCCTTGGCGCCCCGGGCCAGGGCCGGCGTTGCCCGTATCGGATTGAGCTTGCCTTCGTGGGGACAGAACTCGGCGCCCAGGATGTGCGGCGATAGATAGGGCGCGAAATCGCGCAGCTCGGCGGTCGACAGGAAGACCGACTCCAACCCCCTGGCGCGTTCGCGGCGGACCTTGTTTTCCAGGAACTCGATATCGTCTTGCGTCTCCCCGACCATGAGGCCGCCGATGAATTTGAGTTCGATATCGCAATCGAGCTCCTCGCTCAGCGCCTTCCAGGTTTGGCCGGCCTCCAGATAGAGGGGCAAGGCGTCGTCGAAGCTCTTGCCCCAGGCGGGGTCGGGATGGCGTGCCTGGGCCTGCTGAAGCTGGGCGTGCAGCGTACCGGCGTTGCGCCCCGAGGCGTTGGCGTTGATGTCGTTTTTTTCGACCAGGATCGTCTCGACTCCCTCGCGCGCCAGATAGTAGGCCGTGGCGCAGCCGAGGACGCCGCCACCGATAATCAGGACGTCGGTCTCAAGGCTCTCGCCTGTTGCCGTTGCCGGCCGACCAACGGGACCGTCGAGGGGCTCGGCCTTATTGACGAGACCCCGGAGATCGGCTTGCGGCCGCGCGATGACGCCGACGGGGACCGGCTTGATGGGCGGCCGCGGCGCGAAGAATGAGAACTCGCCGGTCGCCGAGCCGACGCGGCGGTCGATCATGCGCGCCATCAGGGCGCCGCAGTAGCGTCCCTGGCACGGACCCATGCCGGCCCGCGTCTGGTGTTTCAGGTTGCCGACCGATTCCGAATCGCCTTCGGCGGTCCGGCGCAGGGTGGCCAGCGTGACTTCCTCGCAGCGGCACACCAAGGTATCGTCCCGGGCCAGCTGATCGGTCAGCGCCGGGGCGCGGAAGACGGTCCAGATGGCTTTCTGGAAGCGTTGGTGAGAGGCCAGGCGCCGGCGCCGGCGGTCCCTCTCGGCGATAACCGGATCGGGCAGCGCCTTGCCAAGATTTCCGGCCGCCTTGCAGCCGGCGATGAAGCCCTGCTCCATGGCCACCCGCGAACCGCCCATGACGCCGCAGTCGCCGGCCACGAAGACGCCCGCGACCGAGGTTTCGCAATCGGCGCTCAGTTCGACGACCAGGCTGTCGCGGTCGGCGTCGTAATGGTGGCGGCAGCCGAGGGGCCGCGAAATGTCATTCGACGGCATGAACCCATAGCCGACCGAGACCGCGTCGACCGCGAATTCGCGGCGTCCCTCGGCGGCGGCCTCGCCGGTCAGCCCGATGGGGGCGACGACCGCCGTCTCGACGGCGTCCGAACCGCGGGCCTCGACGACGACGTGGCCATAGAGGACCGGAACGCCGGCGCGGCCCAGGCGGGCCAGATACTTGAGGCCATCGCGCATAAGATCGGGCGCATGGCGGAACGCCCTCAAGGCCGCCGGAACCTGCCCTGGGCCGGGGCGCCGGGCCGCCTCGACCAGGGCCACTACTTCGACGCCCGAGTCCACCAGTTCGCTCGCGACCTGAAAGTTGAGGGGCCCGTTGCCGGCCACCAGGACACGTCGGCCGGGCGCCACCCGGTAGGCTCTGACCAGGGTCTGGACGGCGCCCGTCGTCATGTAGCCGGGCAGGGTCCAGCCGGGCAGCGGCACGCCCTTCTCATAGGCGCCGGTCGCCAAGATCAGTTGCCGGGGCCGAAAGATCATGGCTTCGCCGTCGGCGACGACGCCGATCTCGTCGGCCGCGAAGGCCCCCCACACCAGGGCCTGGCGCAGAATGCGAACGCCCAGTCCTTCGACCTCGGCGATCAGATCGCGGCCGGCGCGGAACTGGTTGTCCATGGCGGCTTGGTCGCTAAAGGCGTGGGTTTGGCTAAGCTGCTTGTAGTACTGACCGCCGGGCGCCGGCCGCTCGTCGACGATGACCACGCGGGCACCGGCCGCCGCCGCCGCCCGGGCCGCCTGAAGGCCGGCCGGGCCGGCCCCGACCACCAGCACCTCGACCGGGTGCTCGGTCGTCTCGCCTTCGGGTATGGAATAGGGGGGATCGTCGCTGGGATCGGTGCCGGGCTGGGACTGGGTCTCGACGATCATCTCAGGGCCGAGCGGGGTCATGCAGGCACGCTGGTTCTGGCGCCCGTTGACCGTCACCAGACAGTCCGAACACACCCCCATGCCGCAGAACAGGCCGCGGGCCCGGCCCGACCTGGCGCGGCGCAGGGTCAGTTTTCCGGCCGCCGTCAGGCAGGCGGCCAGGCTCTCTCCCTCATAGCCCGACAGAACCTCGCCGTCGAAGGTGATGGCGACCTTTGGCGCCACCGGGACGATCTTGCTTGCCTCGATTCGCATGGTGTCGGGTCCCGCACCGATCGGTGCTTGTCTTGCGTGGCCGCCAATCGCCCTCGTCGAGAGGTGGCCCCGAAGGCCCTGTTTGTTGACGGAATCAACGATCATCTTGTTTACTGGTATCGCCAATCGGATGTCAACGCGGGCCGGCGGAACGTCACGCGACCGGACCCTGGCAGGGAGATCCCGTCATGGCCCTTTATCGCGGCGGACGGACCGTCTATGGCCAGTCCATCGGCATCTTGCTCACCGACAGCCGGTTTCCCAGGATTCCCGGCGACGTGGGCAATGCCTCGACCTTCGATTTTCCGGTCCGTCTGCGCCGTGTCGTGGTGCCCGAGGCCGAGAGCCATGAGTTGGAAGAGGACCGGCGCGCCATCCCCGCCTATGTCGCCGCGGCGCAAGAGTTGGAGGCCGCCGGCGTGCGGGCGATTACCACAAGTTGCGGCTATTTCACCACCTTTCAAGAGGCCTTGTGCCGGGCCGTCAATGTCCCCGTCTTCACCTCCAGCCTCTTGTTGGTGCCCATGGTCGCGCGCATGCTGCCGGCCGGCCGGCGGGTCGGCATCCTGACCATCCACAGCCGGCGCCTGACGGGGCGCGTGCTGGCGGCGGCCGGCATCACCGACGAACCCGTCGTCATCATGGGCGCCGAGGAGGTTCCGGCCTTCACCGACACCTATCCCCGGGGCGCCATGCAGGTCGATCCCGAGGCGGTGCGGCAAGGCGTCGTCGGCATGGTCCGGGACCTGGCGCGCAACCACCCCGACGTCGGCGCCATCGTCTGCGAGGGGATTAACTTCGCCCCCTACGGGGCGGCGGTGCAGGAGGCGACGGGCCTGCCCTGGTTTGACATCATCGACTTGGTGCGCCACGTCCACCGGGCGGTGGTGAAGGAACCTTATCGCGGATTTCTGTAATTCCTTGAAGCGGGTGTTCAGCGACAGGCCGGCGGGCCGTCGACGAAGCCCCAGCCGAAGACGGTGTCCCTGCCCGGATCTCCCGGGTCGACCACCTTGGCGCGCAAGGCCTGGCGCAGGGAATCGACGGATTTCTTGGCGTCGCGCGCCAGCTCCAGGGCGACCAGGACGGCGACATAGGGCGCGGCGAACGAGGTGCCGCTCTGCACCCGGCCGCCGCGCGGGACGGCGGTGTAGATCCGCACCCCGGGCGCCGCGAAGTCGATGTATTGCCCCCGGTTGGCCTTGGAATAGACGCGCCGTTCCTCGCCAAACGCGGTCACCGCCACGACTTCGGAATAGGCGGCGGGATAGGCGGGGCGGTCGGCGCTTCCCCAGTTGCCGGCGGCGGCGACCAAAATCATGCGCCTCTTCTTGACCTTGTCGAGGGCCCGGCGGACGATCTTGTTGTCGCCGCCGGCGATGCTCATGTTGACGACCTTGACCTTCTTCTTGGCCAACCAGTTGATCGCCCTCAACAAGGCCACCGAGCTGCCGACGACCCGGCCCACCTTGTTCTTTTCGAACATGTTGGCCGCCTTGAGCTCGGCGCCGGGCAGCAATCCGCCCCATTGCGGCTTGCCCACCAATATGGCGGCGACGGCGGTGCCGTGGTCGGCCGGACCGGGCCGGCGGTCCTTCTTGTGGAAGGACCTGAATTCGATCTTCTGGCCCTTGAGGGCCGGGTGATTGACGTCGACGCCGTTGTCGATCATGCCAAGTTCGATGCCCTTGCCGCAGGTCGGCTTGGCGGTCCGCCAACCGGCGAGCGGCCGGGCGGTCTTATCCTTGTAATCCTTGAGGGCCTGGGCCTCGAAGTGCTGGTTGACGTCGATGGTCAGGCCGGGGAAGCGGCCGGCCAGGGTTTGACGTGCCTGCAAAGTCGTTGATCCGGCCGGGATGCGAACGCGGTAGAGGTTCATCGCCAGATCGCCCAGGCTGACCCTTTCGATAATGGTAAAACCCAACTGGCGGGCGCCACTGTCGAACGTCGCCGGGGGGTCGACGACCAGGAGCTCCCCTTCCTCGAACTGGTTTTCGGGAAGCGATGATTTGAACGCACCGAACCTGTCTTTGTCTTGGGCCTTGGAAGTCTTCAGGGATTTGGATCGCTGGGTTTTGCCGCCGGTCTTGCCCTTATCGAGGTCGGCGCCGCCGCCGCTTGAACTCTGGGAGGGCTTGGACGGGGCGGGCGGCGAAATCCACCACTTCCAGCCACTCCAGAATCCAATGGCGAGGACAAGCGCGGCAATTATGGAGAGTGTGCCTTTGGGCATTGATCCACCGGTTTTGAATCGGCGGTCGGCTTATACCACCCGGTCGTGGGCCGCCGCCATGGGCTCGGCGCCGCTTGCCCTCGACAGCAAGTCGGCGCCGCGGCCGTATGCCTTGGAAGCCAGAATCGATTGGATAGGGGCGGCGCCCTCCGCGCCGTCCGCCCGGCCCGTCTTCTCGGCCCGCAGCTCCGCTTCCGCCTGTTGCTTGATCTGGCGCGCCTGATTGGCGACGGAGCGATCCTGGGCCGAGGGTTCCGCCGGTGCCTGGGCGGCGCGGATGACGATTGCCATCTTGCGGACCGTCGCCCGGGGGCTCGACTCCGGGCTGACGTCGATCGAGACTTCGCCGCCGACGGCGTAGGAACGGCCGTCAGGTCCGCGTTGATATTTAAACCGCGCGGCGCCGCCGTATGGACCGGCGGCGGCGGCGTGGGCCTGTTCGTGGCGGCGGACCTCGGCGTCGCGGGCCTTGAGGGCATGGAGCAGCTGTTCTTGTTCCGGGGTCAGAAGTTGGGGCGAGAAGAGCCGGTTGCCTGCGGCGCCGCCGGGACGGTTCGAACCATCGCCGCGGCGGTCGCCGCCCAAGTCCGCGTCGCGGGCGCCGTTCTCGTGGGCGCCGCGCCCCGGGCCATCGGTCGCTTCGATGGGCCTGGACTCGGTCCCGGCGCCGTCCGGAAGGGGCGCGCTATCGGGTGGCGCGACAACCAAGGGGGCTTGGAAAGCTGCAACCAACATGAGAGGCAATATAGCATATCGGCGGTCCCGCGTCTTGTGACGCGGCCGTCGCCGGCGCCGTCAAACGATGCTCCGTTCGCGATAGGGGCGCGCCTCCGGAACGCGGCTCCAGCCGAAGCGCGACAAGTCGAGAGTCTGGAAACCGCCGTCCAAGATGAGTTCGGCAAGGGCCCGTCCGGCGGCCGGCGCATGCATGATGCCGTGGCCGGAGAACCCGACCGCCATGAAGACGTTTTCGAAGCCGCCCGTCCACGCCCCGACGATGGCGGAGAGGTCAAGGGTGTTGCGGGCGTAATGGCCGACCCATGTGCGTTCAAGCTTCAACGTCTCCAACGCCGGGACGCGGTGCGCGACGGCGGGCCAGACGATTTTCTCGAAGCCGTCGGGCGAGGCATCGAAGTTCCAGCCCGCGGAAACCGACCAGTCGGGCAGGCCGCCGGCGAACCCGCCTCCTTCGGGCCGAAACGCAAGGTGGGATTCGGTCTTGATGAAGGGCAGCTTTTCGATCTTGGCGGCGGGACGGAAGAAGTGCGTCTCGCGCGCCATGGGCTCGACGGGAAGGGCGAGCCCGATCATGGCGCCGATGTCGGCCGACCAGGCCCCCGCCGCCAGCACATGGATGTCGGCGTCCACGGTCGCGCCCGATGCCAGGATGGCCCGCCGGGCCAGGTGTCCGTCGCCTCGCCAGTCCACCACCGCGTCGGTCAGGTATCGAACGCCCAGGCTTCGGGCCTTGCGGCGGAATCCTTGCAGCGCCGCGTAGGGGTCGATCCAGGCGTCGTCGGGCGAGTGGACGGCCAACGCCACGTCGTCGGTGCGGAGCGAAGGAAACCGAGCCTGCAGTGCATCGCGGTCGAGACAATCCGCCCCCACCCCGTTGGCGGCTTGAAGGCGAAAGTTGTTCTCCATTTGCCGCTCGCCGCCCCGGTCCGAAATGAAAAGATAGCCTTGACGGCGAAATCCGATGGGGGCGGGATCGCCATCGACCGCCATATCCGTTTCGAAGCGGCGGAAGAACGACAGCCCGTACTGGGCCATCGCGATGTTCTCGGGCAGGCTGAAGAGTTGCCGGATGCCGCCGTTGCCCCGAGGCGTTGCCGCCAAGGCATAGGTCGGGTCCGGCTCGACGACGATGATGTCGCCGCTCCTTCCCCCGCGTGCCAAATGATAGGCGATGGCGGAGCCGACGATACCGCCGCCGATTATTAGAATGTCGCTGTGCATTGCGCCATGCCACCGCCTTAGGGAAAGAACCACACGATGGCGAGGAGACCGGTCCCGATGGCCAAGGACCACACCGTGGCCCGGGACCAACGGCGCGGCAAACCCCGTTGCCGCCGCTCAAGGATCAAGCGGTCTTGCCGTTCACGGCGCATTCCGCGCCGGCGCCGTTGCCCGGTGGCGTCCCGTTTCAGGTCTTCGCGATTCTGCTTCAGGGTCTCCTGGCGCAAGCGCTCGGCCGTGACCGGAGCGATATCGGCCGGGTCGCCCTTTTTCATCGCCTGCCGCCCCCACCGAAGCCATCGGTCGCGCAAGGCGCGGATATTGGGGCTTGCCTATGGTGTGGGAAAGATTTATGGGGCATACTTCGGACCGTGGAACCAGGAAGGGGGCCGGGGCGGTGAGCCGTGCAAAAAAATTCGAAGTGGCCGTCTACAACAAGGAAGTCCGCCAGTTGGTGAAGGAGGGCGAGCGCCATCGCCATCTTACCGACGACTGGGCGGATATCCACTATGTTGACATCATTGCCGAGGACGAGCGCGGGGCGCGCAATAAGGCTCAGGCCAAGTACCCCGAGGACAAGGGATTCGTGATCGACAGCGTGAGCGTCTCCGACGACCCATCCTAAGGCGTTGGGCGCTCCCGAAGAGGGCCTTGTTCCGGCGAAACTCTTTGTTAACCCGTATTTTGTAGCGTTACCGTCAGCGGTTGCCTGACTCTGACCAATCGAAAGGTCATCTCGACGGGGCACCGCCTGGAGACGGTCGCAACCGTATAGGATGGGGAACATGCTTCGCTTACCGCAGACTGGGAGCCGGGCCTTCGAGGTTGCCATCTATAACCAAGATGTCCGCGCCCTCGTAAAGGCCAATCGGAGCCACTCTTATTTCGACGACCAATGGGCCGACGTAAAACTGCGCGACGTCATCGCCCGCGACGAAGGCGAGGCCAGGGCTTTGATTGCCCAAAAGTATCCGCCCGAGGACGGCTTCGTCATCAAGGGGATGTATCCAAGCCCCCTGTGAGCCGCGCCGACAAGCGGACGGCAATATCAAGGACCGTTGGCACGACTCAGCGGGCCGCCTCAAGCTCGCCTTTCTCATTGTCAACATTGAAGAAAAGTACGACTTAAGCGCCAGCGAAGGACTTTTCTTCATAGTTAACTAGCGGACCACTTCCACCGCCTCCATGCCGCCTTCGAAGTAGCGGTAGGCTTCGACGCCGTCCAGGACGATGCCGTAAACGTAGGAATCGGTGTTGCCGGTTATGATCTGGCGCCATTGCGGGCGCCAATATTCGACGAAATACTTGTCCGCGTCGCCCGGGTAGGGAGCGCTGATCCACAGCGGCGAACCCTCTCGCCAGTGGGCTTTCCAATACGACCGGTGGCTTTCCGCGGCGCCGATGTTGAGGTAGGCGAGGACGAGGCGACGCGCCCCCAGCTTCTTGAACTTCAGGGTCTCCACGGCGCGCCTGGTGAGCGGTTCGCCGGAGCGGTGGAAGATGTCCACCACCACCGCGTCGAAGTTATTGTCGTGGAGTTTCAAGGCGAACTCGTCCTGGCGGCCGAAGGCCGAGGAATCGCGGATATAGAGAAAGTTCTTGATCGATTTCAACGATATGATGCTGGTTGAATTGGCGCCCGCCGGATAGCGCGGATAGCGCGGCACCGCGTTGATTTCCAGGCCCACCGCCGGGGCGACGAAGCCGACCAGTCCCCTGGCCCGGCTTGCCCGATAGGCCGCATCGATGGTCTTCGGCGTCTTGGCGTAATCCATGACCAGGACCTTGAGGCCGCCTTTCTTGGCGACGCCGGCCAGCTTGAGAAGGGCGTCGCGGCGATCCTTGGTCGTCGGCTTGCCCATTTCCGGCAGGCCGTAGAACAGGGCCTCTTGGAGGACGCCGTCGATGGAGCGCATGTAGGTGCGCGCCGGCAGGGCCTGGGTTTCGTCGCCGCTGTCGGACTTGGTGAGCAAGGCCAGGCCGTTCTGGGTGACGATGGTGAAATTGCGCCGATAACGCCGCGCGAAGGTCGAAATGTTCTGGATGAACTTGCGCATCTCCTCGCGCGGCTCGAACAGCGGGCCGATGGGGCCGACGATCGGGGCTTGGTTTTCGTCGGGTGTTATCACCCGGCCCTGGCTGCGCACTTGACCTTCGGTCTGGGCCGTTGCCAGGGCGGAAAACAGAAAGACCGCCGCGAAAGCCGCTGCCGCCAAGGCGCGTGGCAATGCCGCTATCGCCATTTTCTACCTTTCAGGCTTCGCACGCCGTCATTTCACAAGCTCCACCATCCGCCCGGCGATGGCGAGGGCGGCGGTGAGTCCGGGCGATTCTATGCCGTAAAGGTTGACCAAACCTTTCACGCCGTGATCTTCGGGACCTTGGATGACGAAATCGGCGGTCGCCTCTCCGGGTGCCTGGACCTTGGGCCGGATGCCGGCGTAGTCGGGTTGCAGCGCGTCATCGGCCAGTTCCGGCCAATAGCTGCGCACGGCATCGTAGCAGACCTTGGCGCGGTCGGGATCGACACTGTATTCTTCGTCCTCGACCCATTCCACGTCGGGACCGAAGCGCGTCCGTCCGGCCAGGTCCACGGTCAGGTGGACACCCAGGCCGCCGGCCAGCGGCATGGGATAGATCAGCCTCTGGAAGGGCGATTTTCCGCGCAGGGTGAAATAGGTGCCCTTGGCCATGTAGCGCCGGGGGATGGTTTCCCGGCCCAGGCCCGCCAGGTTGTGGGCGATCCGTTGCGCGCCCAAGCCGGCGCAATTGAAGACCCGGGCGCAGCCAAGCCGCGTCGGTTCGGCGCCGCCGACGTCCAAGACGATGCCGCCGTCCTCGACGGAACCGCCGGTTACCGGGCTCAAAAGCGCCACGGCGGCGCCTCCGGCCTCGGCGTCGCCTCTGAGAGCAAGCATGAAAGCGTGGCTGTCGATGACGCCCGAAGACGGCGAGAGGATGGCGGCCGAGGCTTGCAGCGCCGGTTCGAGCCGGCGCGCGGCGGCGCCGTCAAGCCATTCCAGGTCATCGACGCCGTTCTCGGCGCCGCGCCGGAACAGGTCGCGCAGGCGCCCGGTCTCTTCGCTGCCGTTGGCGACGATGAGCTTGCCGCAGCGCCGGTGGGCGACGCCGTGTTCGGCGCAGTAGCCGTAAAGCATCGTCCGCCCGGCGACGCACAATCGGGTCTTTAGGCAGTCCGGGGCGAAATAGATGCCGGCGTGAATGACCTCGCTGTTGCGTGAACTGACGCCTGTGCCGATCGCCTCGGCGGCCTCGAGGACGACCACCTCGCGGCCGTCAAGGGCCAGCGCGCGGGCCACCGCCAAGCCGATGACACCGGCCCCGATCACCGCGTTTTCGATGGCATGCAGCATGCGTTTCCCGCCCTTAGCGCGTCGGCAGTCTGGTCAAGGGCCGCGGTGGGGTCAAGCCGGGGCGCGCCCGCCGCCGCCTCACCAACATGTGAAGGCAACGTGAATTGCCGCCGGCCCGTTAATGGTGGCACTGTGGAACCATGTTGGAAACGCAACTATCCGCCGCCACCCGTTTCCTGCGCACGGGCATCAGGACGTGGCTCGTCGCGGTCCTTATCATGGCCGCCATCGTCTCCACAGCGGCAGCCAATCCCGAGACTTGGCGATACGTGTGGTCACGGACGGACTTCTCCAAGCATTCCATCGACTACAGCGAGATATTCTCGGGCGGGGTGCGCAAGGACGGTATCCCCGCCATCGACGATCCCAAGTTTGTGCCGATCGGCCAGGTTAGCGGCCTTGCCGAGACCGAGCCCGTGGTCGGCGTCACCGTCAACGGCGTCAGCCGCGCCTATCCGCTGCGTATTCTCATGTATCATGAGATCGCCAACGACACCTTGGGCGGGGTGCCCATCACGGTGACCTATTGCCCGCTGTGCAATTCCAGCATCGTCTTCGATCGCCGCCTCGACGGCCGGGTCTTCGATTTTGGCACCACGGGCAACCTGCGCAATTCGGACCTCGTCATGTACGACCGCCAGACGGAGAGCTGGTGGCAGCAGTTCCTGGGCGAGGCCATCGTCGGCGAGATGACCGGCAAGACCTTGACCATGCTGCCCTCGCGGCTCGAATCGGTAGCCCGCTTCCGGGCCCGCGCGCCCAAGGGCACGGTGCAGGTACCCACCAACGCGCGCATTCGCCCTTACGGGCGCAATCCCTATGCCTATTACGACAGCAAGTCGCGGCCGATGCTGTATCGGGGCGATTTTCCAGATGGCATTGAGCCCATGGTGCGCGTGGTCGCGATAGGGGACGAGGCCTGGAGCCTTCCCCTGCTCCGCAACAAAGGGACGATCACCCAAGGAGACATCGTTATACGCTGGGTGGCGGGACAGAACTCGGCCCTCGACACACGCCTCATCGCCGAGGGCCGCGACGTCGGCAACATCGTTGTCCAGCGGCGCCAGGGCGATACCTTGGAGGACGTTACCCACGACGTTACCTTCGCCTTCGTCTTCCACGCCTTCCGTCCCGACGGCGTTATCCACAAGTAACGGTATTTGCGCGCCGGCCCGGTTGTTATTATCCGGCATGGAAAAATCCGTCAAAGCGCGGGTTATCGTCATCGGCAATGCCAAGGGCGGCAGCGGCAAGTCGACCACCGCCATGCACCTTGCCGTGGCGCTCATGGGGCTCGGCCACGCCGTGGCCACCATCGATCTGGACCCGCGCCAGGGTACTTTGACCCGCTACATCGAAAACCGGCGCGCTTTGGCCCGCCGCCTCGACCTTGACCTGCCCGTCCCCGGGCACGTCGGGCCCGGTCAGGGCGGTGCCCGGGATGAGGAAGATTGCCTGGATGCCTTGATCGCGCGCCTCGGCCCGGCCAAGGATGCCATCGTCATCGATACGCCGGGCAGCGACAGCGCGCTGTCGCGCATGGGCCATACCTGGGCCGATACCCTGGTCACGCCGCTTAACGACAGTTTCCTCGACCTTGATGTCCTGGCGCGGGTTGACGGCGAGACGCTTCGTATCGTCGGTCCCAGCCAATACGCCAAAATGATCTGGGAGCAGAGGAAGAAGCGCGCCCGGATGGGGCTTCCGGCGATCGACTGGATCGTCATGCGCAACCGTCTGAGCAACCTCCACGCCCGCAACAAACACGATATGGCCGACATCCTGGACGAACTGTCGGGACGCATCGGTTTTCGCCTGGCGCCCGGTTTCGGCGAGCGCGTGATATTTCGCGAATTGTTCCTCAAGGGACTGACCGTGATGGACCCCGGCGGCATGGCCGGCGGGCCGCCCCTGACCTTGTCCCATGTCGCGGCGCGCCAGGAGGTGCGGGCCCTGGTCGCGGCCCTCAATGTTCCCCTCCTCAATGTTCCCCCACCCGGTGTTCCTCCACTGGAAACCGTTCCGGCCAAGGAGTAGTCTGGAAGGAACGACACGCCCTGGGACAGAAGCGATAGATGGCTAGCGACGACAAAAAGGTTCCGGTCACGAAATCCTCCAACGCCGAGGTCGAGGCCTTCCTGCGCAAGGTGGCGGCGGTCCCCCACCGTCCGGCGACGGGCGAGCGCGGACGGCTGCTCTTCGCCCTCGACGCGACGGCCAGCCGCCAGCCGACCTGGGATCACGCGTCCCACATCCAGGGCGAAATGTTCGCCGCCACCGACGATCTCGGCGGTCTCGAGATACAGCTCGCCTTCTACCGCGGTTTCGGCGAATTCAAGGTCAGCCCCTGGCTTACCAGTTCGGCGGATCTCCTTGGCCTTATGACCGCCACGTTCTGCCTGGCCGGCGAAACCCAGATCGGCAAGGTCCTGCGCCACGCCATCAACGAGACCAAGAAGCGCAAGGTCAACGCCCTGGTCTTCGTCGGCGACAGCATCGAAGAGGACGTCGACAAGCTGGGCGCGCTGGCCGGCGAACTGGGTCTCCTCGGCGTGCCCGCCTTCATGTTCCACGAAGGCGAAGACCCGATCGCCAAATTCGCCTTCCGCCAGATCGCCCGTTTGACCAACGGGGCGTGTTGCAGCTTCGACGCCAGCAGCGCCCGGACGCTGCGCGAATTGCTGGGCGCCGTGGCGGTCTTCGCCGCCGGCGGCCGGCCGGCCCTGGAAGACCTGGCCAAACGCCAGGGCGGCGAGGCCCTGCGCATCGCCCACCAGGTCAAGAACCCCACCTAGAGAAGGAGCAAGCGGACGGCGTGTTGCCCTATTTCATCCTTGGCTTCGCACTTCTTATCGGGCTTCTTTTGGCCGGCCGCTGGTTTGCCGGCGCCAACGCCACGGTTCTGGCGAGGACGGCGAAAAGGGTTGCCCTGGGACTGATCCTGGGGACCATCGGTTTTCTTGCCGTCACCGGTCGGCTGAACTGGGCGCTTTTGGCCCTGCCGGCCTTGCTGCCCTGGCTTTTGCGCGCCCGTGCCTTCGCCCGCACGGCAAAGAATTTCTCGCGCATGGCGGGCGGCGGCGGGGCGCCGTCGGGGCAAACCTCCGAAATCGCCACCCGTTTTCTGCGCGTCACCCTGGACCACGATACGGGCGCCATCGCCGGCGAGGTTATCGACGGCCCCCATGCCGGCCGGCGCCTCGACGAACTGGAACTGGACGACCTGATTGGGCTGCTTGGTATCTGTCAGTCCGCCGACGAGCAGTCGGCGCAGGTGTTGACGGCTTACCTGGACCGCCTTCATCCCGACTGGCGCACCCGCGCCGAGCCGCACGGCGGCGGATCCTCGGAAGGCTTCGCCCACCGGCCCATGAGCCGCGACGAGGCCTTGCAGATTCTCGGTCTCGAGCCCGGCGCCGGTGCCGAAGAGATCAAGGAGGCGCACCGCCGGCTGATGGCCGGTCTGCATCCCGACCACGGCGGTTCGACCTACCTGGCGGCCAAGCTCAACGAAGCCAAGGAACTGCTCCTCGACGCCAAGGCGTGATTGCCGGCAAGGACGCGCCGCCGGGTTGCGGGCGGCGGGCGGCTGTGGCACAACAGGCGCGTCGATCGGCCCCATTCATCCCGTCGAGGAATTTCATGTCAAAGCCCGTACGCAAGGCGGTTTTTCCTGTAGCCGGCCTGGGAACGCGCTTCCTGCCGGCGACCAAGGCGATGCCCAAGGAAATGCTGCCGGTGGTCGACAAGCCGCTCATCCAGTACGCGGTGGAGGAGGCACTGGAGGCCGGGATCGAGGAGTTCGTCTTCGTCACCGGACGCGGCAAGAGCATCATGGAAGACCACTTCGACCACGCCGTCGAATTGGAAGCGGCGCTCGGCGAACGGGGCAAGGAAGAAGAGCTGCGCCAGGTGTTGGCCTGTGTGCTGGAACCGGGGCGCGTCGCCTATACCCGCCAGCAGCGCCCCCTGGGCCTGGGCCACGCTGTCTGGTGCGGGCGCGAGTTCATCGCCGACGAGCCCTTCGCCGTCATCCTGGTCGACGACCTGATGGTGGGCCGGCCGGGCTGCCTCAAGCAGATGGTCGATGTTCACAGCCAGGTGGGCGGCACCGTCATCATCGTCGAAGACGTGCCGCGCGAGGCGACCCAGCGCTACGGCATACTGGACGTGATCAAAGACGACGGCCGCCTGGCCAGCGCCCGGGCGCTGATCGAAAAACCCGATCCCGCCGAGGCGCCGTCGACGCTTTCGATCGTCGGGCGCTACATCCTGCAGCCCGAGGTTTTCGATCACCTGAGCAAGCACGAAGCGGGGGCCGGCGGCGAGATTCAGTTGACCGACGCCATCGCCACCACCATCGAACACCATCCCCTGCACGGTTTGCGCTTCGATGGGCGGCGCTTCGATTGCGGCACCAAACTGGGCTTCGTCCAGGCCAACCTGTTCATGGCCCTGGCCCGCGACGACCTTGGCGATGAGTTGCGCCGGTCCATGAAGGAATATCTCTGAGCCCTCCACGGGCGGTCTGACAAGGGGGACCATTCCATGCGAATCGCGATGATCGGCACCGGCTATGTGGGCCTGGTGTCGGGGGCGTGTTTTTCCGAATTCGGGATCGAGGTGACTTGCGTCGACACCGACGCCGGCAAGATCGAACGGTTGAACCGGGGCGAGATGATCATCTACGAGCCCGGCCTCGACGATCTGGTCGCGGGCAACGTCAAGGCCGGGCGGCTCACCTTCACCACCGAGCTGGGCCCGGCGGTCACCGGCGCCGATGCGGTCTTCATCGCCGTCGGGACGCCTTCGCGGCGCGGCGACGGCCACGCCGACCTCTCTTACGTCTGGGACGCGGCGGGCGAGATCGCCGCCGCCATGAACGGTTTCACGGTCGTCGTCACCAAGTCCACGGTGCCGGTCGGCACCGGCAACAAGGTCGAGGATATCATCCGCGAAAAAAGGCCCGACGCCGACTTCGCCGTCCTGTCGAACCCGGAATTCCTGCGCGAGGGCTCGGCGATCGAGGACTTCATGCGCCCCGACCGCGTCGTTATCGGCGGCGGGTCGGATCAGGCGCACGAGGTCATGCGCCAGATATACCGGCCGCTCTATCTGATGGAGACGCCGATCCTGTTCACCGAGCGCCAGACGGCCGAGCTTATCAAGTACGCGGCCAATGCCTTCCTCGCCACCAAGATCACCTATATCAACGAGATCGCCGATCTCAGCGAGGCCGTCGGCGCCGACGTCCAGGAGGTCGCCAAGGGCATCGGCCTGGACGGGCGCATCGGGCCCAAGTTCCTGCATGCCGGGCCGGGCTACGGCGGCTCGTGCTTCCCCAAGGACACCTTGGCCCTGGTGCGCACGGCGGAGGAAGCGGGTACGCCCCTGCGCATCGTTGAGGCCGTGGTCGACATCAACGACAAGCGCAAGAAACAGATGGCGCAAAGGGTGATCGAGGCCTGCGGCGGCTCGGTCGAGGGCAAGACCATCGCCATATTGGGGCTGGCCTTCAAGCCCAACACCGACGATATGCGCGACGCGCCCAGCCTCGACATCATACCGGCCCTTCAAGCCGCCGGCGCCACACTCAGGGTTTTCGATCCCGAAGCCATGGACGAGGCCCGCTCGCTCATCGACGGCGTCGAGTGGTGCGCTGACGCCTACGACACCATGGAGGGGGCCGACGCGCTCGCCATCCTCACCGAATGGAACGCGTTCAGGGCCTTGGACGTGGAGCGCATGAAGAGCCTGATGCGGGGCAACGTCATGGTCGATCTGAGAAACATCTATAACCCCGTCGACATGGCGGCGGCCGGCATGCGCTATTCGAGCATCGGGCGTCCGTCGAATCCGGTGCCGGCGTGAGCGGGATCGGACGGTGAGCGAAGCCCGCACCCTCGATCCGGCCATCCTGCGCGAATACGACATTCGCGGCATCGTCGGCGAGACCCTGGACGCCGGCGACGCGCGCGCCATCGGGCGCGGCTTCGGCACCCTGATACGGCGCGCCGGCGGCACGACGGCGGCGCTCGGCTATGACGGCAGGCTGACCTCGCCGGACTTGGAGGCGGCTCTGGCCGAGGGGCTGGTCCAATGCGGCCTGACCGTGACCCGCATCGGCCTGGGGCCGACGCCGATGCTTTATTTCGCCGCCCACACCCTGCCCGCCGACGCCGGCATCATGATCACCGGCTCCCACAATCCGCCCGAATACAACGGCATCAAGCTGGTCCTCGGCGGGCACTCGTTCCACGGCGCCCAGATCCAGGACCTCGGGCGCCTCGTCGCCGCCGGCGATTTCGTCTCCGGCGCCGGGCGGGCCGAGGAGAAGTCGGTGGCCGAGGCCTACATCGAACGCCTGGTCCGGGACTACGCCGGCACAAAGCCCTTGAAAGTCGCCTGGGACAACGGCAACGGCGCCGCCGGCGCGGTCCTCACGGCCCTCGCGGCGCGCCTGCCGGGGCGCCACGTGTTGTTGAACGAAACCATCGACGGCACCTTTCCGGCCCATCACCCGGACCCGACGGTGGAGGCCAACCTGGAGCAGTTGAAGGACGCCGTCGCCGCCGGGCAATGCGACTTGGGCATCGCCTTCGACGGCGACGGCGACCGCATCGGCGTCGTCGACGGCCAGGGCCGGGTGCTATGGGGCGATCAGCTTCTGGCCGTCCTGGCGGCCGAGGTCTTGGCCACCGACAGGGGCGCCCCGATCATCGCCGACGTCAAGGCGAGCCAGGCCCTGTTCGACGAGATCGCGCGCATGGGCGGCGAGCCCGTCATGTGGTGCGCCGGACACTCCCTGGTCAAGGCCAAGATGGCGGAGATGGACGCGCCGCTGGCCGGCGAGATGAGCGGGCATATCTTCTTCGCCAAGCGTTTCTACGGCTACTACGGCTTCGACGACGCCCTTTACGCGGCGGTGCGCCTGCTCTCCATCGTCTCCCGCTCCGGCGAGACCATGGCCCAGATGCGCGACCGCATGCCGCAGATGATCAACACGCCCGAACTGCGCTTCTCCTGCGCCGAGGACCGCAAGGCCCCGGTCATCGACGAAGTAAAGGCCCGCCTCGCCAAGGTTTCGGGTATCGAAGTGCACGACATCGACGGCGTGCGCGTCAACACCGAAGACGGCTGGTGGCTGCTCCGCGCATCGAACACCCAAGACGTCCTTGTCGCGCGCTGCGAAGCCGCCACCGAGGCCGGCCTCGAACGCCTGAAAGAAACCCTGGCCCAACAGCTCCGCGCCAGCGGCATCGAGCCTCCCGACTTCGGGTGACCGCCGGCGGGGCCGGTTCAGCCATGCGCAGCCGTTTTCATCCAACGACGCCCACAGGAAGGAACGGCCGTATCAACGGTCCCCCGTTTGCCTTCGGACAAGGAAATAGGTCTGCATCTCCGCTTTCCCCTTGATGGGGATGGTGCCGCGTTCATCGCACAGGAAGGTGGATTTCAGGCGTTCATAGGTGCTTTCGGTCAACTGAATGCAATTTTCGACCCCCTGCGATTCCATCCGGCTGGCGGTATTCACGGAATCCCCCCAGAGATCGTAGGCGAACTTTCGCTCCCCTATGACCCCCGCCACCACCGGCCCGGTGTTGATGCCTATTCGCAATCCCAGCGGTACGCCGAATTCCTCGCTGATGCGCGCCGTCTCGGCCTGCATGTCCAATGCCAGATCGGCGGTTGCCTCAGCGTGATCGGGTCGCGGGTCGGGCAGGCCGGCGGCGACCATGTAGGCGTCGCCCACGGTCTTGATCTTTTCGAGTCCGTATCTCTCGGTGAGTTGATCGAACGCGGAAAAGACAGCGTTCAACAATATCACCAGTTGCTCGGGTCCTCGTTGTGCCGCAAGTGCCGTGAAATTGACGATGTCCGCAAACAGGATCGTGACTTCCCCGTGGGCGTCGGCGATAACCTCGTGGCCCTCCTTCAGGCGCTCCGCGATGGGCGCGGGAAGGATGTTGAGCAACAGCGATTCCGATCTCTCGTGTTCGCGCTGAAATGCATTCACGAAGTACATCATGGTGAGGAAGATGACCACGGACGGGCCGATGATGTTCATGCCGAAAAAGAGCATCGAGGTCCGATGCGCTAGCGGCGGCGCCCATTGCTGAACCTGGTGGTCGAACACAAGGGAGGCGGCGAGAAGCGCCAGATACGCCGCAAACCACCACATCGCCTTGCGTTGGGTCTGAAACAGAAGGGCGCAAAAAGGCGCAAGGACCGACCAGGTCATCACGACGCCCGAGGCGGCGAACCCGCCGAGGCTCCACTGCATGGCGATGGGATTCCACAGGATCATGATGAAGAAGGGATAAAGAAGTAGGACGAACCGCCTGGTGGCGAAGAAGATGAGTAGCGCCGCCCCGACGACGAGCGTGAATCCGAAGGTGATGAACACCGTGATCGTGGGGCCGAGGATGGCGAAATACATCGTCCCCCACAGCACGCTGGCAAAGAGGCTGGTGCCGGTCAACACGAGCAAGGTCACCTTGTGGCGGCGGTCTTCGAAGGTGTCGGTTTCAAGACTGCCGAGCCTTTCGAGACGCGCCCTGACATCCGAGAGCATCTGCGTCATCGACTCCTCTCCTCTTCCGCTCGCGAGTGCTCCGAAGATCATGGTCGAGACGACTCCGGCGCTCTCGGTCTTCAGAATACGCTGCCATCCGTTTCGATAATAGCCGAGTCCTCGATGCGGGACGTGAAGGTCGGCATCGAGCCTCCCGAATTGGGCTTACGCCGGCCCATTCATCTTCCTTCGCCGTTTTCCGAGCGGCCACTAGAATAAACCATTCATGCCCCGAGGAGGAACGACCATGGCCGAGACGTCCTCTCCCGATCCGGTCCTTGATGCTGTTTGCGAGCGGCTTCCCGTCGCCCTCGGTGCCTACGACACGCGTGACCGCGCCGTCGGGCTGGTCATCGCCAATGAGATCAACGGCTTTGCCATGGCCGGCGCCGGGGCGCTGGCGCCGGCGGTGCCCAATGCGCGACGAGGGGCAAGGCCTGCTCGGCCTTGGGAAACACGTCCATGAATACGGCGCGATACCACGTCTCCTCGGGCGATGCGTCGGACCGGGCCATTCGCGGGCGTTGCGGCGTCGACGCCGCGAGAGCCACGTCGCAACCGCTGCCCTGATCGAACTGCGCCTTGTCGCGCCACACGATGTCGGAGGGCAGGAGATCCTCGAAGGCGCGGCGCAAAATCCATTTCTCGATGCTTGCCCCGTTCGTCCGGCGTATCTTGAGCGCGGGATCGATGCGCATTGCTAGGTCGATCATCTCGAGGTCGAGAAAAGGCACCCGCGCCTCAAGCCCGTGCGCCATCGTCATTCTGTCGACGCGCTGCAGATTGATGTTGTGCATCGTCGTGATCGACCGGTGCAATTCCCTATGCAACTCGCTGCGGTCGGCATAGTTCTTGTAATACGCATATCCGGCGAACAACTCGTCCGCGCCCTCGCCGGTCAGCACGACCTTGACGGTTTGCGATGCGAGCCCAGCCACGAACCAGGTTGGCGCGGCGCTTCGGACAAGGTCTTGGTCGTATGATTCGAGATGGTAAAGAATGGTCGGCAATTGGCGCACAAGTTCGTCCGGCCGAATGATGGTTTCGTGATGCTTCGAGCCGATATGTTCGGCGACACGGCGTGCGGCATCGAGGTCTTCGCTCCCTTCGAGACCGACCGAAAAAGTATGCAGCGTGTCGAGATGGCGTTTCGCGATGGCCGCGATGATGGAGGAATCGAGGCCGCCCGAGAGAAATGCGCCAAGCGGAACGTCGCTACGCAGCCGTTTGACGACGGCGCGCTCCAAGGTGTCGCGGACCAGCGCCCGGGTCTCCTCGGGGTTCATGAATTCGCATCTTGGCTCGGGTACCGCGTAATAACGTTTCATGTCGTCGCGGTCGTCGAACAGATGCCCGGGCGGAAACTCCTCCAACGTGTCCACCTGCCCGACCAGGGCCTTGATCTCCGAGGCCAGATAGAGCGCGTCGCCGCGGCGGCCTATGTAGAGAGGCTTGATGCCGACGGGGTCGCGTGCCGCGACGACACGACCATCGTCCGTAAGCACGAAGGCGAACATGCCGTCCAAACGCCGGACGATCTCCGTCCCGTGGGCGCGAAATCCGTGCAGGATGGGCTCGGAGTCGCTTCGGGTTCGAAAAAAAGGCGCCGGCTTACGGGCCGAGAGTTCCCCACGCAACCCCTTGTCGTTGTAGATCATGCCGTTGACGATGAGGGCCGCATTGCCATCCGGCGCGAGGATCGGCTGTGCGCCGCCCTCGGGATCGATGATCGCCAGACGCTTGTGGCCCAGCACGGCGTCGGCACCAACATCTACGTAACGGCCCTCGCCGTCAGGTCCCCGATAGGCGAGCCGGTCAAGCATCCCGCGGACGATCTTGTCCGCGTCTCTCTCGCCGCGCACGAAAGCAATGCCGCACATCGCAAACCGTCCTTGTTACCGCAAGCAAGGCCGCCCGATGTTAGCACCTCTAATGCGATCGAGGGGCATTCGATACCGAACCGCCGGCCGCTTTGCCGGCCGCCGCCCGGACCGCTAGAATGGACGATCCATGCCCTGAGGAGGAACGACCATGGCCGAGACGCCCTCTTCCGATCCGGTCCTTGATGCTGTTTGCGACCGGCTTCCCGTCGCCTTTGGGGCTTATGATACGCGCGGCCGCGCCGTCGGGCTGGTGATCGTCGATGAGGTCAACGGCTTTGCCACGGTTGGCGCCGGGGCCTTGGCGCCGGCGGCGCCCAATGACCAGGTTTCGCGCATGGTGGCCGAGACCGACCGTCTGGCGCGGCTGTTTGCCGAACGCGACCGGCCGATTGCCGCCTCACGATTATAAAGTTGACACCCGTAAGTCATTCTGCTAGTATCTCCTTATTGAAAGGAGACAGCGATGTTCAACGGCCCGACAGTCCAAGAGTTTTTCAAGCAGTTTCCCGATGACGATACCTGCTTGGAATACCTGATGCAGCTTCGCCACGGCGAAACACTTGACTGCCCGAAATGCGGCAAGCACGGGAAGTTTCATCGCATCAAACGCCATCCTGCCTATGAGTGCGCTTGGTGCGGGTTCGAGATTTACCCGATGGTCGGGACCATGTTTCATCGGTCCCATACGCCGCTGCAAAAGTGGTTCTATGCCCTGTATCTGTTCACCACGACACGACATGGCGTTCCCGCGAAGGAATTGCAGCGCCAGTTGGGCGTTTCCTACCCGACCGCGCTTCGTATGTCCCATGAAATCCGCAAGCATATGGGCGATGCCGACGGGACTCCGCCCCTTACCGGCCACGTCGAAGTGGACGAAACCTACGTTGGCGGCCGGCGTCCCAAGATTAAAGGATTTACCGGACGTAGCGCCAAGGGCAAGACCGTTGTATTCGGTATTCTTGAGCGGGGCGGCGAACTCTATACCAGCGTCGTTCCTAGCGCTTCCGGCAAGTCCCTTATCCCTCATATTGAAGCCCAAGTGCCCAAGGGAACGCGCATCAGTTCTGACGAATGGCTGCCCTACCGCGTCCTGTCCAAACTTGGCTACAAGCATGAAACAGTTGACCACAGGGCCAAGGAATATGCGCGGGGCGACGTTCATGTGAACGGGCTGGAAGCCTTCTGGTCCATGCTCAAGCGTTCGATCCGGGGCACTCATGTTCATGTCAGTCCGAAGCATCTTCCGAAGTACCTGGGCGAGTTTGAGTACCGCTATAACCGCCGGAAGCGTCCGGAGACGATGTTTGCTGATCTGCTGGTTTCCCTGTAACCACAGCCTTTAGAAGCGGCCAAAAACGCTCGTCTGCTTGGGACGGGTGTTCCTTGCAGAAGCGGGCTATCGTCGCGCTCTTGGTTTTGCCCTTGCGGGCCTCTTCAAGGCTTAGGTACTTGCCTCTAGCCATCGGGTGGAACCAATAGATCAGGTTGTTCCGTGCGGTTCTCGATTACCTCAAGAACCTGAATGACCGAGTAATTTTCGCCAATTACTTCGTTGTCAAAACCGTATTGAACTTCTTGCTCAACGCTGCATCTAAGAGCATCGCCAGGGCGCACATCAACTTGTCGGGCTTGGAATTGCCTCAACCAGTTTTCATGGTCGATTTTTGCGAACAAACGAGCCCGACCATGGCGAAATTCCCATTTCGCATTCCCAATATAATCCGGCCTTTTTACCAGGAGAATCATTTCATATGGCGGTCGTTTCACTGTCTCCTTTACGAACATTTCCTTCATGTCTTCTGGCGACCATTCAATGTCCATATTAAAGGTCTTTTCGCCTTCATCGGAAATCAGCCGCAGCCCATCTTTCTTTGAAAGACGGGCTTTTGCACCGGAAACACTGGCGACATTGGTAATAAGCTCAGACCCCGAAACGGGAGCGTAATCAGGTAGATGGCGAACATCCGTTTCTTGGGCAAGTTGATTGAGGTCCTGCCTCAATTGAACTAGCCGGCGGTCGTCATCGACCTTGATCTTGTGGTTGACGAAGTCCAACAGGATGTACTTTGCCTTGACAAGGTATTTGCCAACCTGTGGCTTCCAATCTAACTCTTTGAGCGCTTGATCCTCGGAGGCTTGGAGTGAATTGCGAAGCCAGATTTTTAACGAACTAGCCTCGATGTCCTCCAAAATCATTATAGGCTCAATGCTTGAGTCGATTGATTTGACGAGCGTTTGGTCGAACTCTTGAAACGCCGTTATCAACGCGTCAGCCGCTTGGAATATCCGTTGTGGGCTGGCTTCATCTCGCGCAAAATCAATCACAATTGCGAAATCAGCCTTCGGTGGGCGGTCAGCCATGATTCCTCCCCCTATGTCGGCACCCATTATTCAGATTCCCCTACGCGTGTTAAGTTTACATACGTGTGCCGCCTTTCTCGATACCCACGAGCCGGGCAAGCCCGAGCCGCCCTATCCGCCCCATTGCGGGGCTGGGACGGGCGAGGAGGAATTGGTGCCCGAACTGGCCTGGCTTCATGAGAGCCCCCAGGCCACGTTGATCCGCAAGGACTGCATCAACGGCTTCGTCGGGGCGACGGTGGTGGAAAGCGGCGCCAACCGGCTTGTCGATTGGGTCAACGAACACGGCCTCCAGGCCATCGTCGTGGTCGGCATCTGCACCGACATCTGCGTCATGGACTTCGTCCTGACCGTGCTGTCGGCGCGCAATCACGCCATGATGCCGACCCTTGAGGACGTGGTGGTCCATGAGCCCGGCTGCGCCACCTATGATCTGTCGAAAGAGACCGCCAAGACCCTCGGCCTGCCCGCGACGGCGGCCCATCCCCAGACCATCACCCATCACCTGGGGCTCTATTTCATGGCCTCGAGGGGCGCGATTGTAGCGGAATCCATAGAATAATTACGATCCACTCGCGTGGACGGCACCAGCCCGCACCCCCTCCCGGCCACCCATGGCATTGTAACCTAGGGGTGGCCGGGAGGGGGTGCGGGCTGGTGCCGAAATATAAATGGGTGCGGGCTGGTGCCGAACAACGAACCTTCAATCCCCTTCGCGCAGGCGGTCGGTGGCGCGCCGTTCGGCCTTGGTCGGGCGTCCGCTGCCGCGCAGGCGGCGGGCGACAGGGACGGGCTTGGCCACGGGCCGCTTTGCCGGCGGCGGCTCGAGGTCGTTATACAGGGTGCGCGCTTCGCTCGCCGGTCCCCGCCGCAGGCCGAGGCCCAGGACCTCGACGACGCGTATGTGGGGCCCCTTGGGAAAGGTCAGCACGTCGCCCTGCCTGATTCCGTGATGGGCCTTGTTGACCGACGCGCCGTTGATTCTGAGGCGGCCCGAGGCGCAGAAACGGCTGGCCAGGGTACGGCTCTTGAAGAACCGCGCGAACCACAGCCACTTGTCCAGGCGTTGGGTTTCGCCGCTCATCGGCCGACGGGAAGATGGCGCAGCTTAGCGAAGGGGCCGTCGGATGGCGCCCGTCGCGCCGGACCGGTCCGGGGCCGGCGCGACCGCGACGGCCGGCGTCCGTAAAGGGATGGGCCGTCGCCGCCGGCCGGGCGATAGCCCAGACCCTTCAGGATGGCGTCCATCTCGGTTGCTCCGCAGCCGGCCAGGGTCAGGAACTCCGGTCCGGCGGCGAAAGGCCCGTCCTCGGACAGCCGCCAGGCGCGGGCCGCCAGCCTTTCGACGATATCGACGCGCACCGCAAGGGGACCGAGGGGTCGATAGCCGACGGCCTCGTAGAATTCCGCCGGCGCGTCCCGGGCGACGGGCACGGAGACGCGGCCCGGCGGCGGCACCGCCGTATCCCGCCCCCGGCTCGCCGACCACAACAGCGCGCGCATCTCGACCGCCGCCGGCTTGATCAGGGCTGGCATGTAGATGCTTTCGCGGCCGAGGCGGATGCCGAGAATCCGCAAGGCCCGGCGGTCGGCGCGGTCGAGGGCCGCCACCTGTTCCTCCGCCCCCCTGCGGGGCATCGAGCCGAGGGCCTCGGTAAGGCGGAAGACGAGGCCGCGCGCGGCCCCGTTGAGGGTGGCGGCGCGGGCGCCGACAAGGGGCTCCAGACGGCGCCCGACAGCGGCGGCCAGCCACGCCGCCAGGCGGCGGCGCAGACGCTCGCGCAAGTCGGGCTTGAGGGCGGCGCCGGCCAGGGGTTCGACCCCGGGCCTGAGCACGTCGGGGCCGGCGGCAAGGCGGCCCACCGCTTCGCCCTGCCACGCGATACACCCGTCGGACCGGAGGACCAGGGTGTCGTCGGCGGCGTTCTCCAGGCGCCCGACACGCGCCGAGATCTCGCCGGTGAGCGCGCCCTCGGCGGCGTTGGCCACGGCGCGCGCCGCCCCGTCGCGGCCCTCGGCGGTGTCGGCGGCGAACCGGAATCCCTCCAGGCGGCCGACGACATGACCCTCGACCCTGACCTCGCCTTGCGGGTCGACGGCGGCCCGGAGGGGTTGGCGGTTCTTCATGCGGCTGACCAAAAGGGCGGTGCGGCGGTCGACGAAGCGCTGGGTCAGGCTTTGGTGCAGGGCGTCGGACAGCCGGTCCTCGACGGCGCGGGTGCGGCCGCGCCAATCCTCGGCGTCGTCCAGCCAGTCGTGGCGATAGGAAACATAGGTCCAGGTACGGACGTTGGCGATGCGCTGCACCAGGGTCTCGATATCGCCGTCGGTGCGGTCGATGCGCTCCACCTGTCGGGCCACCCAGTCGGTGGGCAGGCGGGCGTCGGGGCCCGTCAGGTGAATAAAGACGCGCTTCAAGAGACGCCAATGGGCATCGCTCATCACCTTGCGGAAATCGGGAATGCGGCACACGTCCCACAGCAGGCGGACGGTGTCTGTCTGTGTCGCCCGGGCGGCGACTTCCGCATCCTTGGCCAAGCCGGCAAGGGCCAGTTCGTCGTCGGCCTCGTCGGCCTTGACCAGGCCGGCCTCGGCCGGACGCTTGGCGAGGCTGGACTGCAACGCCGCCAGCGACGTGAAGCGTAGCTTGGCGTTGCGCCATTGAAGAGCCTTGAGGGCGGGAAAGCGGTGGTTTTCGATGCTGTCGACGGCTTCGGGGTCAAGGGCGCCGGCATCGGCGGTGGTGCCGAAGGTGCCGTCGTTCATGTAGCGCCCGGCGCGGCCCGCGATCTGGGCCAACTCGACGGCGGTCAAGGAGCGGGGCCGGTGGCCGTCGAACTTATGGGTTTCGGCAAAGGCGACGTGATCGACGTCCATGTTGAGGCCCATGCCGATGGCGTCGGTGGCAACCAGATAGTCGACCTCGCCGGCCTGATACAAGCCGACCTGGGCGTTGCGCGTCCTGGGGCTGAGCGCCCCCAGCACCACCGCCGCGCCGCCTCTCTCGCGGCGCACCAGTTCGGCCAGCGAGTAGACGTCGGCGGCGGAAAACGCCACCACCGCGCTGCGCGGCGGCAATCGGGTCACCTTGCGCTGGCCGGCGTAGGTCAGGGTCGAGAAGCGCGGGCGGGTAACGAACTCGGCGTCGGGCACGAGACGGCGCAGAAGGGGCTTCACCGTCTCGGCGCCCATGAACATGGTCTCGTCGGCGCCCCTGGCGCCAAGCAGACGGTGGGTGAAGACGTGGCCGCGGTCGGCATCGGCGCACATCTGGATTTCATCGATGCCGAGAAAGGAAACCCGCCGGTCGACCGGCATCGATTCGACGGTGCACAGAAAATAGCGCGCGTTGGCGGGGACGATCTTTTCCTCGCCGGTGATCAAGGCCACTTGGTCGCGGCCCTTGAGGCGCACCGCCCGGTCATAGTTCTCGCGCGCCAGCAGGCGCAGGGGAAAGCCGATCATGCCGCTTGTGTGGCCCAGCATGCGCTCAAGCGCCAGGTGGGTCTTGCCCGTGTTGGTCGGCCCGAGGACGGCTTGGACGCGGTGGCGCGATGTCGTGATCTGCATGAAGCGAGGATCACCCTTCGCCGGCCCGATTTCAAGGGCGTCCTGGGCTATGGACCGGTAAATTTATTGTGCGAATTCGGGCCGCCGACGACGCTGGACGGCGGCCCGCCTGCAATTTAGTCAGGCGATCACGGTTTGCGTCCGAGGAAGGCGTAACCCAAGACCTCGAACTTGCGCGCCTTTTCTTCGCCGCCGGCGCCGCCGAAGGTATCGACGGGCGGGCCGATCGCCAAATCCACGAAACCGCTGTCCGCCATCATCTTCTGCCAGCCTGCGCACGGCAGGCCACCGGCAATTCAGGCGGTCCAGAGGTCTATGTTGGAGATCGCCTCCGCCGGCACGGGTTGGCCGTTGGCGATATCGGCGAACTGCAAGTGACCGCCGGGGCGCAGGACGCGTTGGATTTCACCGAACACGTGGCGCTTGTCGGCGCACAGGTTGATAACGCCGTTGGAAATCACGACGTCGGCCCAACCGTCCTCGACCGGCATGTCCTCCAACAGGCCCTCGCGGAACTCGACGTTGGTCACCCCCATCGCCTCGGCCGTGCGGCGCGACTTGGTCAACATTTCCTCGGTCATGTCGATGCCCACGACCTGACCCTCGGGGCCGACCTTGCCGGCGGCGATGAAACAGTCGAAGCCGCCGCCCGAGCCGATATCGACAACACGTTCGCCGGCTTCCAATTGGCGCAGCGAAAACGGGTCTCCGACGCCGGCGAACGATTCCACCGCCGCGTCGGGCAAGGATGCCACGGCATCGTCATCGTAACCAAGGCGCTTGGCCAACGGCCGCCCGGTATGGAAGTGAAATTCACCGTCGGGCGCAATCGCTACCTCCCGGTATTTCTTCTTCACGTCTTCCCTAAGGGCGCGGGCGTCAACGGGTGTATCGCCGCTCATACGAACTTCTCCCCTTTCTCCCAAACGTATCCGGCGAAGCATAGGCCGTCCTCGACGGGGAGGCCAGTCGCAATACCAGGGCTTATGTCAAGGAGCGGTGATAAAGGCCCATGAACAGATAAAGGCCGCCATAAAGAACAGGCTGATGGATCAGGTAAAGGGCCAGGCTGTGCCGTCCGGCCAGGCGGATCAACCTGGTGATCGGATGGGCGGGCCGCCAGGCAAGCACGGCCGGAACCGATCCGCTCCTGAACATCCAGCGCCCGGCCACCACCCCCAACAAGGGGACGCCGAGCCACGGCACCAGGGGCACGTAGTCGACCGATTCAGGCGTCACCGGCGCCAGGCCCACCCACAACAGCCAATCGGCGGCGAAAACCGGGTGGGCCAGGTACTCGGGCGCGGCGACGATGGCCGCCGCCAGCACGACCAGGACCGGGGACGCAAGGTACAGGGCGCCGGCGATAAGGATGCTGGCCAGGGCGATGTGATGAAGAATGCCGAAAAAGACGTAACTGCCCGGGTCCATCAAATAGGTGGCGAGCGACACCGCCCCGGCGCTGCCGGCGATCAGCGCAAAGCGCCGCGAAACGGCCTTGAGCGTCAGGCCGCGGCGGCGCGCCATGACCTGGCTGATCCCCATGACGCCGAGGATGATGATGACGATCACGTAGGCGAACCAGATCCACGCTGGATCGGTGAAAACGCCGAAATCGGCGAGCCCGAAAACCGTCAGGTCCCACGAAAAGTGATAGACGATCATCAATAGGATGGCGACGCCCCGGGCCGCGTCGATCAGGGCATAGCGGGGCCTTGGGTCCACCGCGTCCGTCATCGCCTGAACGCGGTTATTCATTGCGCTCCTTGCCGACCATGGGGACGAAGGCCACGGGCAGGGTCTTGTGGGCCGCGAAGCGCCCGTCGGAGTCCTTGGCGCCCAAGTAAAGGAACTGGACTTCGTGGACCCGGCCGATGGGGATGACCATGCGCCCGCCGGGCTTCAGTTGATCGACCAGGGTCTGGGGGATGCGTTCGGGCGCGGCGGTGACCATGATGGCATCGAAGGGCGCCTTCTCGGACCAGCCGGCGAAGCCGTCCCGGTTCAGCACCTCGACGGTGTCGTAACCGAGGTCGCGGAAGCGCCGGCTGGCGGCGCTGGCCAGGTCCGCGACGGTCTCGACCGAGAACACCCGGCCCGCGACCTCGGCCAGCACCGCCGTTTGGTAACCCGACCCGGTACCGATCTCGAGCACCCGGTCGGCGCGCCCAAGGTCCAGAAGCTCGGTCATCAACGCCACCATGAAGGGTTGCGAGATGGTCTGCCCAAAGCCGATCGACTGGGGCCGGTTGACGTAGGCGCTGACGACGTCGTTGTCGCGCACGAAGGCCTCGCGGGGGACCCGGTCGAGGGCCGCCATGACCGGGTCCGAGAAGGCGCCGCGCCCGGTCCAGGTCTCGGTGTCCCGGGCCTCGGCCTGGATTTCGTCGAGCAGGCGCCGGCGCGCCTTGGCCAGCCGTTTGTCGTTCATGGACGTCGTCCTTGTCGCCGACACCTTGCGCAACGGCGGCGATTGCGTCAACGTCGCCCTGCACGACAGGAGGGCGCCATGACGCAAGCAACGCATATCGACGAAGGATCGGTCGCCCTGGTGACCGGCGCCAGCAGCGGCATCGGCGAGGCGGTGGCCGAGGCCCTGACCGCGCGCGGCTGCCGCGTCATCGGCGCCGCGCGGCGCGTCGATCGCTTGCGCGCCCTGGCCGAGCGTCTCGGCGAGCGTTTCCATCCCGTGGCGCTGGATTTGACGGATCGGGATTCCCTCGACTCCCTGCTCGACCGTCTGCCGGCGGGACTGGGCGAGATCGACATCTTGATAAACAACGCCGGCCACGGCCTGGGCGGGCGGGTCGGCTTCGACCGTCACGGCGCCGACGATATGGCCGCCATCATCGAAACCAACGTCATCGGCCTGATCCGCCTGACCCGTCTGATCGCGCCGGGCATGGTGACCCGGGAGAAGGGCGACATCGTCAACGTCGGTTCCATCATGGGCATCAGGCCCTATGGCAGCAGCGCCGCCTATACGGCCAGCAAGCATGCCGTGCACGGGTTCAGCGATTGCCTGCGCATCGACTTCGCCGAGACCGGGCTTAGGGTGATCGAGGTCCTGCCCGGCCTGACGCGGACCGAATTCGCCCGCCACCTGAGCCACGACGGGGGAAAAGACCCGGTCAAGGCATACGACGAAAGGCCGAGCGTGCTGAGCGCCGACGACGTGGCACGGGCCGTGGTCTTCGCCCTTGACCAGCCGCCCCACGTCACCATGGCCCAGATCACGGTTCTCCCGTCGAGTCAGGGATAACCCCGGCCCCGAACGCCTATTCGAAGCGGTCGGGGCGATAGGGTGTGATGTCGATGGCGGGCTCGCGCCCCACCGCCAGGTCGGTGATCAATTGCCCGGTGAAGGCGGCCATGGTCAGCCCCAGGTGGCCGTGACCGAATGCGAAGAGGACAGACGGGTGGTGGGGCGAACGCCCGATGACGGGGATCGAATCGGGGGTTGACGGCCTGGGGCCGTACCACCGCGTGCCGCCTTCGGTCTTGAGGCCCGGCAGGATGGCGGTGGCGGTCTTGTATATGCGCTCGGCTCGTTCATAGTCGGGCCGGCCGTCGACGCCGCAGAACTCGGCCATGGTGGCCAGCCGCAGGCCGTCCTCCATCGGCGTGATGGAAATGTTGCGGTCCGCCGCCACGATGGCGGTTTTGAGATTGACTCCCGAATCGGCCACCACCGAATGGTAGCCCCGTTCCGATTCCATGAGCACCCGGGTGCCCAGTTGGCGCGCCAACTCGCGCGACCATACGCCGGCCGCCAGCACCACCAGATCGACTTCGTGCCCGCCGGCCTCGGTCAACACCCGGCGCGGGCCGTCGGCACCGATGTCGAAACCGGTGACCGCCTCTTTCAAGAACGCACCGCCGCCGGACATGAAATGCTGGAACAGGACCTGGGTCAGGCGTAGCGGGCTGACGGTGTGGGAAACGTTGCTGTACAGCATACCCTTGACGGCGCCCGGCCCGAGGTCCGGTTCCAACTCGCGCATCTCGTCGCCGCTCAGCTCGCTCATGGGGACGCCGTGGCGGCGGCGCAGCTCGAAGCCGAAAGCGGCGTCGGCGAAGGAGGCCTCGCTCTCGTAGATTTCCAAGCGGCCGACGCGCTGCATCAAGTCCTCGGCGCCGGCATCCTTGAACAGGGGATCGAAGGCGTCATAGGTATGCGACAGCAGCCGGTTGCGGGCCTCGGCCAGAACCTCGACCCGGGATCGACGGCTGTTGCGCGAAAAGTGGAGGAACCAGCGCCACGAGCGCGGCAGATACCACAAAGGCAAGACCAGCGCATGCAAGGGGTCGAAGAGCATCTTGGGCACCTTGGCCAGGGTGCCGGGCATGCCGATCGGCGGCACCGAGGCGGTGCCGAGCGAACCCGAGTTGCCGAAAGACGCCGCTTCGCCGGGATCGTCGCGGTCGATCAGGGTGACCGTGAAGCCGGCGCGCTGCAAATAGAGCGCCGTGCAAACGCCGACGATTCCGGCGCCGATAACGTGGACGGTGCGCGCCTCGGCGGCCTCTTGGGGTGGTGTCATGGATTCCTCCGGCAATCGGTTGTGTGGGCGCTCGAGGCTCTTTCTATTCCTCGACCATTTTGGACAGGACCTCCAGCACCTGGGCGAGGCCGGTGAGGGCGACGCGCGCCCGATCCTCGATCAGGACGCCGTCCTCGTCGAGCAATCCGCGCTCGGGCGTGACGATGAGGTTGCCCTCCTCGCCGCCCGGCGGATGGATGCCCAGTTGGGCAAGGCCGTTGGCGATCAGGTTGGTGCCGGCCACCGCATCCTCGTTGGTGAACAGTGGGATGCCGAAGCCGTCGCCGTTCCATGTGCGGGTGTAGTTGATCTCGACGCCGCCGGTATCGACGGTGTTCTCGATGAGGATCGCCGAGGGATAGCGCTCCGAGAGGGCGGCGAAGGCCTCCACCGCGATTTGGTGGAGACGCTCGGCGTTGGCTTCGATGAGGTCTGTGTTGTCGCGGATCCATTCGAGGGCCGCCAGTTGGCTGACCAATGCCTCGCGGCCGGGGTCGAAGGCGGCGTAACGCCCCTTGCCGTGAGGCGGCGAGCCGCCGAAGCGTTCGCTGTGCACCCCCATGGCGCGCCGCAGTCCGATCAAGCGGTCCTCGCGCCCGATGGCCAGGCCGCTGGTCAGGGCGCCGGCCACCTTGTCCATGCTGAACAGCACCACGTCGGCCGAATAGGCGTCCGGGTGCGAGCCCAGGAAGGGAACGCCGCGCGCCTTGTCGACGATGTAGGGAACACCGTAGCGGCGCGCAATCTCGCCCATGGCGACCATCAGGGCCGCGGTTCCGTCGTCGGCCTTGGCGCCGCGGCCGAAGCCCGTGGTCTCGTAACCAAGGGTCGTGATGGCGGTGACCGGGCTGCCGCGCCCCTCGATGACTTCTTGGACCGCCTTGCCGGTCGCCGCCGGGTCGGCGTCGGTGAGCAACGAGACCACACTGGGCTTGATGCCGTGGACCTCGTAGCGGGCACCGGCGACCGGCACGATGACGACGTCGAGGCCGGACAGGCGCCGGCCGAGGACGCCCAGCTCACCCGCCGTCTGCAGGCGGTCGGAGAGAAAGTCCTTGTAGAGCGGCGGGGTCGGCCGGCCGTAGCTCAAATGGTGTTGGGCATAGAGTTCGTGGAGGCCGATGTAGCGCGTCCGATCGCCGGCCCCCGGGCCGACCATCGACGGCGCCGCCAGGGTTTCCAGTGACGCCCACAGCGCCGCCTCGCAGGTGCAAAACGAAACCGCGTCGTAGTGATCGCCATAGGCCTCCTTCACCACCTGGCGGATGTTTTCGCCGATGGCGTCAAGGCCGGTCGGGCCGCAGGCGCCCTCGGCGATGCGCCGGATCATGTCGGTCCTCAGATAGCCGGGCCGAGCCGAGTTGCTGCCGGTCAGCGAGATGACGCCCCGCCATTCGTCCGCCATGCCGAGCTTCGGCGCGACGTCCTCGGCGACGCGCTTGAGGAAGGTGTCGCGGCCCGCCGCCAGCCGCTGGTAGAACGTGTGTTTGAACATGGTTGGCCCAGTTCCGCCCTTGTTCAGTACCCCCGGTCCGGCAGGACGATGTTGATCAGCGCCTCGCCCTTGATATAGCGCTCCAGGTTGTCGCAGAAGACCTCGACGGCGCGTCTCTCCCAGTCCTTGGGGTCGCCCGTGTGGGGGGTGACGATGACGTTATCGGCGTCCCAGAACGGACTGTCGGCGGGCAGGGGCTCTTCGGAGAAGACATCCATGGCGGCGCCGGCAAGGGGACCGTCCTTCAAGGCGTCGATCAGCGCCGTCTCGTCGACGATGTCGCCGCGCGCGATGTTGATGAGGGTGGACCCGGGCTTGAAGCGGGCCAGCCGGGCGGCGTCGAAAAGGCCCCGGGTGCGGTCCGTCCGGGGCAGGGTGAGGGCGACGAAATCGGCCTCCGGAAGACATTCGTCCAGGCTCTCGATGGCTAGCACCTTCTCGGCATGGGGCGATGTGCCGGGCGCCGTCCTGAGGCCGATGACGCGCATGCCGAGCGCGCTGGCGCGTTTGGCGACGCCGGTTCCGATGTTGCCCATGCCGACGATTAACAGCGTCCGGCCGTCGACGGTGTCGATGGGGTGGCGTTCCCATTGATGCGCTCTCTGCTGGCGCTGAAAGCGCGGCATGCCGGCGCAGAACCACAGGATCTGGGTAATGACATATTGTGACAGCGCCGCGACATGGATGCCCGACGAATTGGTGACCGTGACATGGTCCGCATCCCAGGGCACGATATGATCGCTGCCGGCGCCGCCCGAATGGATCCACTTGATGGTCGAAGACGTGGTCAGTGCTTTTTGCGGGAAGGGTCCGGGCGGGATCCGGCGAAAGCTCATCACCACTTCGGGCCTGAAGGTCTCCAGGACGTCGGGCACCTCGGTGGAGGTCTTGCACAGCACTTTTTCCAGATCGGGGAAGCGGTCCTCGATGATGTCCAGATAAAGCTCCGGCTCGTCATGCAGGACCATGACCTTGGGCCGTTTCTCAGCCATGCGAATTCCCCCCTTGTTTCCGGGCCATTATAGGGGTGCCGCAAAGGCGAGACAATATCACCACGACCGTCGATGACCTCTGGAGGGCAATTGGAAACGCCCTCAAAGAATTCTCTCCAACCAAATGCAGGAACTACCTCGTCAATGCAGGATATTCCTTCTAATCCGAATGTGCTCTAATTCTCCGGGCAGGTGGCTGATTTGCAGAATCAGCAAAAGGCCCGGTACGAAACCAGTTCGCTCAGGAAATTCACATCATCGCCCATGATCGCATAGGCATAGGCTTGAATCGAACCCTAACATTGCGGCTATTGCTTGAAGTGGCCCTTGATATTCTTGGTGGCGCGGATGATGGCATCGACCCAGTTTTGGCGGTTGGACACACCTTCGCGTTGCGCCTGCGCCTCGGACTCGAGCGCCTTGAGCAACACGAGACTTGGCCTGCCGTCAACTTGCAGCCCGTAATGTTTCTCTGCTAAGCGAATTCCGGCCTGTGTTTTGGGGCCGTTAATGCCGTCGATGTCCAAGTCGTAAAGCCCGAACTGCTTCAGGCATCGCTGGATCTCAATCACCAAGTTGACCGCATCCAGACTCCTATCCCGTTCCCGCTCGCCGCAGCCCACAGGGCCATTGGCGCGACGACCGAGGCTCGCGACGTGACGTGACATTTGCCCTTCCTGCACTATTTGGCGGTAGGCGGCCAAGTTCTCGGCGTGAGTCCTTTGCAGAAACGGGCACACGCTCATTGGTCATCCCCCATTGAGTTGGTCCACCGTTAATATGAGTAAAACGGAGGATCAGAGATGGCGAACAAACGGCATAA
>JASLLZ010000001.1 GCA_030746775.1 Rhodospirillales bacterium
ATCCAGAACTGCCAGTTGCCTTGGGAAGAGCCTTCGTTCATCGTGTGCCTCGCCGTGTGCCGGACTGTTATAAGGGAACATATCGCCAAGGAAAACGGGAACGCCATGACCGAAGGCGCATCAATCCTCCCCCGCCGCCTATTGAAACGCCGGGGCGCGGGGTGCTATTCCTGTCACCGGCCGCGCCGGGCCGCCCGCTAGGGCAGGCCGCCGCGCGCGGCGGTGTGGAACGGCTTTCGGGTCAAGGGTGAACGTAGACGCAGCCACGGCGACGCGCCGGGTCGCCGCTTCCCAGGCGGAGGGCGGCGACGGCGGCGGGATTTTGACCACCGATGGCGCGCCGTCGGGAAGGGCGGGGACGCTGTTGCGCATCATTCGCCTGGCGCTCAAGCATCCGTGGCGCGTCGCCATCGCCTTTATCACCACCATCGTCGCCGCCAATTTCCAGCTTCTCATCCCCCAGTTCCTGGGCCAGGCGGTGGACCATGCCCACGGCCTTCTGGCCGGCGGCCCGGGGAGCGAGGACGAGGCGCAGGCGGCACTGTTCACCGCCGCCATGATGTTGCTCGGCGCCAGCGTCCTGCGCGGCGGTTTCACCATGTTGCATAACTACATAGGCGAGTCCGTCGGCCATTTGGTCGGTTACGGCCTGCGCCTAGTCTATTACGAGAAGCTGCAACGGCTCAGTTTCGGATTTTACGACCGGGTGCATACCGGCGATCTGATCACGCGCGGGCTGTTGGACCTGGAAGGCGTGCGCTTCTTTTTCAACGCTGGGATGGTTCGCCTGGTTTTGCTCGCCAACCTGATCGGCATTGGGTCCTATCTCGTCATCAGCTCGGACACGGTGCTGGGCCTGCTCGCCTTGAGCTTCGTGCCCTTCGTCGCCTGGCGCTCGTCGGTGGCGCGGCTCAAGCTGAGGAAAATGTGGCGCCTTTTGCAGGAGCGCATGTCGGAACTGTCCCTGATCATGGACGAGAACCTGGGCGGCATCCGGGTGGTGCGCGCCTTCGCCGCCCAGGATCACGAAATGGGCAAGTTCGACGTCGCCTCCGGACGCGCCCTCGACATGGCCAACCGGCGCATCGGGGTGCGGGTGCGCAACACGACGGCCATGACGTTTGCCTATTTCATCGCCATGGGTCTGGTGCTGTGGATCGGCGGCCTCAAGGTGATCGAGGGTGAGATCAGCGTCGGCAAGCTGGCCGAATTTCTTGCCTTCATGACCATCCTGCAAATGCCGGTGCGCCAACTGGGTATGATGGTCAATGCCTTCGCCCGCGCCTCGACCTGCGGTGCGCGGCTGTTCGAGGTGCTCGATCTGGAGCCTTCCATCCGCAACGCGCCCGACGCCAACGACCTCGAGGTGACCGATGGGGTGTTGCGCTTCGAGGATGTGGACTTCGCCTACCGCGACGCGGCGGGCGACGAACGGGTGCTCAAGGGCGTTGATTTCAAGGTCGGCCCCGGCCGGGTACTCGGCATTGTCGGCCCGCCGGGCAGCGGCAAGTCGACCATCGCCCACCTGATCCCGCGCTTCTATGACGTCGGCGGCGGGCGCATCACCATCGACGGTCAGGACATCCGCGACGTGACGCTGGAGAGTTTGCGGCGCGCCGTCGGCGTCGTCCAGCAGGACACCTTCATGTTTACCGCCTCGATCGAAAACAACGTCGCCTACGGCGATCCGTGGGCCGATGGCGAGCGCATCGCGCGCGCCAACCGGGCGGCCCAGCTGCACGACTATGTGAGCCGCCTGCCGATGGGCTACGAGACCCTGGTCGGCGAGCGCGGGGTATCGCTTTCCGGCGGCCAACGCCAGCGCCTGTCGATCGCCAGGAGCGTCATGCTCAAGCCCGCGTTCCTGGTTTTCGACGATTCCACCGCCGCCATCGACGCCGCCACCGAACAGCGTATCCGCGCGGCGCTCAAGGACACCACCGGAGACCGCGCCACCATCATCATCTCGCACCGGTTGAGCTCGTTGATGCACGCTCATGAAATATTGTTCATCGAGGACGGACGCGTCGTCGAGCGCGGCTCCCACGAAGAACTGATCGCCGCCGGCGGGCGCTACCGCGAACTTTACGAATTGCAGCTCAGACCGGCCGAAGGGGGGGAAGGGTAGGGCATGGCAGTGGGCCGCCAATTCACCGCCAACCAGGCCGGCGAAAGGCCGCCCCGGGCCGTCGTCGGGTCCCAGGTCGGCCACGACGAGCAAATGTTCGGCGCCGCCTTCGACGGCCACGTGGTGCGCCGTTTTGCCGGCTACCTAAGGCCCTATCGGCGGCGCCTGGCGGTGGCCGTGGGCTCCGTCCTGGTCTATACGGCGAGCCAGATCGCGATCCCGCTGGTCATCCGTCACGCCATCGACGACGCGCTCATCGCCGGCACCGACCGCGAGTTGTTGGAACTGGTGGTGGTGGCCTTCTTCGCCGTCATCGGCGTCAACTACCTGACCAACTTCTTGCAGGAGATAATCGTCGGGCGCGTCGCCGAGCGCATCCTCATCGATCTGCGCCGGGCAATGTTCGAGCATCTGCAAAGGGTCGGCCTTTCTTTCATGGACAAGACCGAGGTCGGGCGCATGATGTCGCGCCTGCAAGGCGACGTGAACGCCATGCAGGAGTTTCTCGAGAATTCGGTATTCGCCGTCGGCGATTTCGTCCTTTTGATCGGTATCATGGCGGTTCTGCTGGCCCTCGATTGGCAGCTCGGCCTGTTGACGCTTTCGGTCGTGCCGATCTTGTTTATCGTGCGCATCATTTGGCTGCCCTACGCGCGCAAGTCCTTTGTCAGGGCGCGGGAGACCGTCTCGACCGCCAACGGTGCCCTGGCCGAGGCGATCCACGGGATGCGCACGGTGCAGAGCATGACCCGCGAGACAGTCAACTTCGATCTCTATGACGAGAAGGCGACCGACAATCTGCTGGCCAACCTAAGCTCGTCCCGGTTCGCCCAGGTCATGGTGCCGATCGTCGATTTCCTGACCGGCGGCGCCATGGCCATCGTCATCGTCGTCGGCGGCTCGATGGTGTTGTCCCAGCGTCTCGACCTCGGCGTCATGGTGGCGTTCCTCTTCTACGTGCAGCGCTTCTTCGATCCGATCCGCTCGCTGACCATGCAGTACAGCGTCATGCAGCGCGCCATGGCCTCGGGCCAGCGCGCCTTCGAGGTGCTCGACGTGCCGCTTGATATCAAGGACAAGCCCGACTCCCAGGCCCCGGTCGAGATCGACGGCTCCGTCGAGTTCAAGGGCGTTACCTTCGGTTACGCGCCGGACCAACCGGTGCTGAGAAACGTCAACTTCCGTATCGAGCCCGGCGAGACGGTTGCCCTGGTCGGCCCCACCGGCTCGGGCAAGACCAGCACGACGTCGCTGGCGCACCGCTTTTACGATGTATGGGAAGGCCAGGTTCTGGTTGGCGGCATCGACGTGCGCGACATGACCCAGGCGTCGTTGGGGCGCCACGTGGCGATGGTCCTGCAAGAACCCTTCCTGTTCACCGGCACGGTCTTCGAAAACATCCGCTACCGCACCACCGAGGCGACGCGCGAAGGCGTGGAGGCGGCGGCGCGGGCCGTCGGCGCGCACGACTTCATCACGCGCCTGCCCCGGGGCTACGACACGCCGCTCGAACAGCGCGGCAGCAACCTGTCTTTGGGCCAGCGTCAGCTCCTGAGCTTCGCCCGCGCCATCGTCGCCGATGCCCGCGTCCTGATCCTCGACGAGGCCACCGCCAATATCGACAGCCATACCGAGATGCTGATCCAGCGCGCCCTGGCGCGTTTGCTCGAGGGGCGCACCGGACTGGTCATCGCCCATCGACTGGCCACCGTGCGCGGCGCCGACCGCATCATCGTCTTGCAAGACGGCGAGATCATCGAGACCGGCAATCACGACCAACTGGTCGAGCACGGCGGCCTTTACGCCAAGCTCTATTCGATGAACTACGCTTCCTTCGACGACGTCCCCGACGAGTTGGTGCGCCAGGTCCTGAGCACCACCGCGGCGACGTAAGTTCCGCCCTCTTGCGCGTTGTTTGTTTGGCCGGCGCCAGCCCGCACCCGGCCATCTTGTTTGTGCGGGCTGGTGCCGGACATATAGTTTGTGGCCGGGTGTGGGCTGGTGCCGGACCACGCAAGTGGGTAGTGCACTAACCGAAACGTGATGAGCCGCCACTTGGCGCATCGCGCCGGGGGCGCTATCCTCGCGCCCCCGATGGGAAAGACGAACATGCGATGGAAACGCGGAGCGGTTCTGACGGCGCTGATTGTCATCGCCGGGCTGGTCTTGGCGGCTGCCTGGGGCAGGGCAAGCATGGCCCATGACTGGCGCTCGGCATCGCGCGAATCGGCCGGCATCGCGCCCGATCCCGCCACCACGTCGGAGGCCGTGGTCCAAGTCTACGCGGCGCGCGCCTGGGGCTGGCGCGGCAGTTTAGGCGTCCATAGCTGGATCGCCGTCAAGCCGACCGGGGCGCCGGCCTTCGATGTCTACGAGGTGATCGGCTGGCGCGCCTATAGGGGCATGTCGGCGCTCAGCATTTCCAATCGCCCGCCCGACGGCCGCTGGTTCGGCAATGTGCCCGAGCTTCTCGCCGAGTTGCGGGGCGACGGCGTCGACGCGGTGATCGCGCGCATCGACGCCCGGGCGCGCGCCTACCCCCACGCCAAGGAGTACCGGGTGTGGCCCGGTCCCAATTCCAACACATTCACCGCCTTCGTCACCCGCGCCATCCCCGAATTGCGCGTCGACCTGCCGCCGACCGCCATCGGCAAGGACTACCTGCCCAACGGCGATGTCGTCGCCAAGGCGCACAGCGGCACCGGCATCCAGTTCTCCCTGTTGGGCCTTTTCGGCGTCCTGGTCGGCGTCGAGGAGGGGTTCGAGATCAACCTGCTGGGGCTCACCTTCGGTATCGATCCGGCCGACCCGGCGCTCAAGCTTCCCATCGTCGGGCGCCTCGGCCCGAACCGGGGATAGGCGCCGCGACGCTACGTCGATATCGGGGGACTAATGCATATCAAGAAGCACATCGTCACGTTCGCCGCGCCGCTTCTGCTCGTCGTTCTGGGTGTTGCGTCGTGCGCCGGGCTGGAGCGCCTCGGCGAAGCGCCAGCCGTCGCCGGGGAGCGCGCCAAGGCCCGGGCCGGCGACGCCGACAGCGCCTATGGCCTGGGGTTGCGCTACACCAGCGGCAACGGCGTCAAGCAGGACTATGCGGTTGCCGCCGGGTGGTTTCGCCGCGCCGCCGAGGGCGGCCATCCGCGTGCTCAGTACATGTTGGGAATCGCCCTTTGTACGGGTCGTGGCGTAGCCCGCGACGCACGCCGCGCGGTGTCCTGGTTCGAGAAGGCGGCGGCGGCGGGCAACGCCCGGGCCCAGTATCAGCTTGGCGATGCCTATGCCAACGGACGCGGCGTCGCCAAGGAGCAAGCCTGGGCGGCGCGCTGGTTCGCCAAGGCGGCCGAGGCCGGCCATGGCGAAGCGCAATATACCCTGGGCGCCGTCCTCGGCGCCGGCCTGGGCGTTCCCGTTGACCGCATGCAGGCCACCAAGTGGCTGGCCATCGCCGAGAGCAGCGGACACAGCGAGGCCTTGACCCTGCGCAAGGCCATCTACGGAAAAATGACCCCCGACGAACGCCCGCGAGCGGAGCGCCTGGCGGCGGCGTGGACGGTGCGGCCGCCGACCGTGTTCGCCGACGCGCCGACGGTGCGCTTCGTTCAGGTGGCACTGGTCCGTCTCGGCTATGAGGTGGGGCCGGTGGACGGCATCGCTGGTCCTAAGACCCTGGAAGCCGTTGCCCGCTATCGCCGGGCGGCCGGACTGGCCGTCGGCGGCATCGCCCCGGATGTGTTGAAACCCCTGCGCACAGCCTTGGCGGCGGCGGTTTCGACGCCGTCCAAATAGAGGTTTCTCATCCGAGTTCGAAATAACGAAGCCCGGCGCGATATCATTCAGCGCCGGGCTTTTTCAATTGTTGAAGGGGAGGGGTTTACTAAGGCGTCGGTTCCTCGGTCGGGGCCGCGGACTCGATACCCAACAAGTCGTTGACCGCCGCCACCACTTCGTCGGTGACGGTCTTGTTGGCCGCCGCCGATAGGGCCTCGGCCTCGATCTCGGCCGAATTGGCCAACGTATCCTCGGCCTCGGCCAGTTCGCCCTGCGCCGCCTCAAGCTCCGCCTCAAGCCCCTCGGTCCCCGCCAACTGCTCCTCGATGGCGGCCCGCTCCTCGTCGGTGAGGTCGGCTGCGAGTTGGGATTCAAGGCTGGCCCGCTGTTCCGCCGTAAGGGTCGTGTCGGTGGCGAGCTGGGTCTCGATCGCCGCCCTTTCCTCGGCCGTCAGGTCGGCTTCGATCTGAGCCTCGAGGGCGGCCTGTTCCTCGGGCGTCAGGCTTTCGGCGGCGGCGAACTGGGCTTCCAAATCGGCGATGGTCTGGTTGAGGGCTTCGATATCGCCGGCCAGTTCCCCGAGGCCGGCCACCGCCGCTTCGTAGGCGGCGATCAGGCCGACCCGGGAGTTGGGCGCGGCGTTGGCCCGCGCCGTGGCCGAGGCGTGCGCCGCGTTGAGGGCGCCCAGCGCGCTGGCGACGGCGCCATGGTTGGTGCCGAGGCCATTGTGGGACCCTGAATTCGAACCCGCGTTGCTGCTCGCGACGTTTCCCCCGCCGCCCTGGCCGCCCGAACTGGAACCGGCGCTGGCACCGCCGCCGCCGCCACCGCCACTTCCGCTGCTGTTCCCCCCGCCGCCCTGGCCGCCGCCGTTTCCGTTGTCGCTACCGCCGCCGTTACCGCCGCCGCCGTTACCGCCGCTATTTCCTCCGCCGCCTCCGCCACCGTTGTCGCTGCCGCCGCCGCCGCCGTTACCGCCGCCGCCACCAGGGCGAGCGCGGTAAGGCCGACCGAGGTCATGAAACCGAAGCGAATTCCGTAGCGATCCATGGTTGCCTCCAGTGGTGTTCGTCCGCCATCGCGCCCGGCACGGCCGGTCGCGGAGTGGGTGGATACCAAATATGCTGAAACCATTTTAACCGGCGAGAAAGTAAAGTGTCAAGTAAAAACAATTAATTATAATGTAAAGCTGATTTATGTAAAATTTTATCAATATAAATTAAAATACCTATATCTACAATGTTGGCATAATAATTTGAAATAGAGATTTATGGCAATTTCCATGGTTCCCGACGATTGCCTGGCTGATTTCCGGGCCGGCGCCACGAAGGGCTTGCACGGCGGTCCCATCGGCCTATCTTGGGCGCGGATTGGTTATCCGGTATGGGGCGGGCGCGAAGATGAGCATATGGGGCAAAGTCATTGGCGGCATGGCGGGGTTCGCCCTGGGCGGGCCGTTGGGGGCGCTGCTGGGCGCCGTCGCCGGGCACGCGGTGGACCGCATGCGGGGCGGCGGCGCGGCGACCGGCGAGGATCGCCGGCTTGCCTTCACCATCGCCGTCATCGTCCTCAGCGCCAAGATGGCCAAGGCGGACGGCCACGTCAGCCGCGACGAGATCGCCGCCTTCAAGAGGGTCTTCCACATTCCGCCCGACGAAATGCAGGACGTGGGCCGCCTGTTCGACGAGGCGCGCCAGGACTCCCGCGGCTTCGAGCCCTACGCCGAGCAGATCGCCCGCCTGTTCGCCCGAGAGCCGGCGCTGCTCGAGGAGCTCTTGGGCAGCCTTTTCCATATCGCCATGGCCGACGGCCGCCTTCATCCGGAAGAGCTCGACTACCTGCGCCGGATAGCTGTGATCTTCGGCTTCGATGCCCGCGTCTTCGAGCGTATCAGGGCGAGCCTGGGAGAGTCCGAAGACGAGGATCCCTACACGGTGCTGGGTTTGAATCGGGGAGCCAGTGATGCCGAATTGAAACGCGTCTACCGCGACCTCAGCCGCGAGAACCATCCCGATTCCCTGATCGCCCAAGGCATGCCCAAGGAATTCATCGACCTGGCCAACGGCAAGATGGCGGCCATCAACGCCGCCCACGACCGGTTCCGCAGAGAGCGCGGCCTGGCTTGAGCGGCGCCGGTTCCCCGCCATGAGGCCCCTCGACGCCGCCGCCGCCGCCGCCGTCATCGTCATCTGGGGGTCGAATTTCGTCATCGCCAAGATCGGCCTGGCTCAGTTTCCGCCGCTCCTGATGATGGCGCTGCGCTTCGCCGTGGCGGCGGTGGTGCTGGCGCCGTTCCTCAAGCCCCTGGGCCGGCCGCTGTCCGAGATCGCCATCGTCTCCGTGACCATGGGCACCGTCCATTTCGGGCTCATGTTCACCGGCCTGAGCGGAATCGGGGCCGGCACCGCCGCCCTCACGGCCCAGCTTTTCGTGCCGTTCAGCGTCATCCTGGCGCGCGTGGTCTTCGGCGAGCGGATGAACCCGAGCCAGGTGGCGGGCATGGTGCTGGCCTTTGCCGGCGTCGCCATCCTGGGTGGTGCCGGCGGCGGCGAAACGAGTCTTCTTCATCTTCTCATTGTGGTGGCGGGCGCTTTCATGTTCGCGCTCGGAAATATTCAGGTCAAGCGCCTGGGGCCGGTCAATCCCTTCGTCCTCAACGCCTGGATAACGGTGCTCGCGGCACCCCAGCTATTCGTCGTTTCCCTGGTCCTCGAGGACGGACATTGGGCGGCCCTGGCAAGCGCCGACCGGTGGGGCTGGGGCGCGGTGCTCTTTCTCGGCCTGGTGGCGACGGTCGTCGCCTTGGCCCTGTGGTATCGTCTCCTGGTCCGCTATCCTGTCAACCGGGTGGTGCCCTTGAGCCTGCTCGGGCCGGTCCTGGCGGTGTTCATCGCCGCCGCCGTCCTCGACGAACCCCTTGGCCCGCGCACCCTCGGCGGCGGTCTGATCACCATCGTCGGCGTCGCCCTCGTCCAATTGCGGGGTTCCCGCTCCACCGCCGCCAAGGTCCAGGCGCCATGATTGAAATGCCTTCGCCCAATTTCGATGCCCGCCCGGCCGGGTGCCCGATCGACATGCTGGTCATCCATTACACCGGCATGCGGAGCGCCGAGGCGGCCCTGGCCCGTCTCGGCGATGCCGAGGCCGGGGTCAGCGCCCACTATGTGATCGACGAGGACGGCTCGGTCATCGGCCTGGTCGAAGAGGGCAGGCGGGCCTGGCATGCCGGCCGGGGGTGGTGGCGCGGAGAAGAAGATATCAACGCCCGCTCGGTCGGCGTCGAGTTGGTCAACCCGGGGCACGAGTTCGGATACCGGCCTTTTCCCGAGGCCCAGATGAGCGCCCTGGAGAACCTCGCCCAAGGCATTCTTGCACGTCATCCCATCGCCCGGCGCAACGTCGTCGGGCACGCCGACGTGGCGCCCCGGCGCAAGCGCGACCCCGGCGAACTGTTCGACTGGCGGCGCCTGGCCGGGGCCGGCATCGGCCTGTGGCCGGAGGCGGCGGTTCCCGCAACGGTGGATCCCGACTCCCTGCCCGCCCTGTTGTCCGAAATTGGTTACGAGACCAAAGACCTTTCCGCTACCACCACGGCCTTCCAGCGGCGCTTCCGCCCGGCCCGCTTCGACGGTGTCGCCGACGCCGAGACGGCGCGACTGGCGGCCGCCGTGGCGGCCCTGTGCACTTGACGGGACGCTCCGGAAGGCTACCTTTATAGAGGTGCCAGACGGCCGGATGGCCGCCTTCCGCGCTCCGCGCGGGAGGAGGAAAGTCCGGGCTCCACGGAAACACGGTGCCGGGTAACGCCCGGCGGGGGCGACCCCAGGGAAAGTGCCACAGAAAGCAAACCGCCGGCCCAGGTCGCGGTCCCTTCGCGGGACGGACCGCCGGCAAGGGTGAAAGGGTGCGGTAAGAGCGCACCGCGTTCCCGGCAACGGGGACGGCACGGCAAACCCCACCGGGAGCAAGACCAAGTAGGGACGGCACGCCACACTCGTTCCTTCGCGAGCGGGTTTGGCGGGCGGGTTTCCGCGCCGCCGTCCGGGTCGGTCGCGTGAGGCGTCCGGCAACGGGCGTCCCAGATGAATGGCCATCCATCGCGCCGTCCGCCTTGGCGGCCGGCGTGGGGACAGAACCCGGCTTACAGGCCGTCTGGCACCCTTATCACATGCCTGTTCGGCGGGCCCGCCATGGGACCGTATTAGAAGCTGGGGACTCTGCTTTTACAATAAAAGAACAAAAACTGAACATAATTCTGCCTCATTCCTGATCCAAATTGACCAGCGATGGGGTCCGGGACTTGACGATATTCCAGGTCTTTAGAGACAGACGGATTTCCGTTTTGGAAAGACTTTGTTAACCCAAGTAATGTCACCCTATCCCATTGACGCCCATGATTTCCCATGATATCCCAAATATGCCCAGTAACCATATCTTGGGAAAATCAAGCATGGCGCCGCTTTGCGGGCGTCTTGGGGCAGGCGAGGCGGAGCGGTTTTGGGGTCCGAAATGGCGCTTCTGGTCGGAAGGCACATCAACAAGATCGATAAGAAGGGGCGCGTGTCCGTGCCCAAGCCTTTCCGCGATTACTTTCGCGACAAGGGATTTGCCGGCCTTTACGCCTTTCCCTTGTTCAAGTATCCGGCCATCGAGGCCTGCGCCGAGGACGTCATGCAGCGCCTCAATGACAGTCTCGAGGAAATCGAGATGTTCTCCGACGACCAAGATGACCTCAATACCGTCATTTTGGAAAATGCCCATTCCCTGTCATTCGACCCCGAAGGCCGCATCGTGCTGCCCGGGCAACTGATGGAAGACGCCGGCATCACCGATCGGGTGTTGTTCGTCGGTGTCGGAAGCCGCATCAGGATCTGGGATCCCGACACCTACACCGAACACCGCGGACCGGCGGTCGAGCGCCTGCGCCGGCGCGGCGCCACCCTGCGGTTGCGTCCCGCGAACCAATCGAACGAGGGGGGGACGTGAGCATGTCCGGCACACACAGACCGGTCATGCCGCGTCAGGTGGTGGACGCGTTGGCGCCGCGCGACGGCGACATCTACGTGGACGGCACCTTCGGTGCCGGCGGCTACTCCGAGGCCCTGCTTGGGGCCGCGCTGTGCACCGTTTGGGGCATTGACCGCGACCCCGGCGCGGTAGCCGCCGGCGCCGATCTTAATTGGCTCTACAAGGGGCGCCTGAATATTCTGACGGGCTGCTACGGGGACATGGTGCGCCTGCTTGGCGACGTCGATCTGAGCCGGGTCGACGGCATCGCCCTCGATCTCGGCCTCTCGTCGATGCAGATCGACGACGCCGAACGCGGTTTCTCCTTTCGCCTCGACGGTCCCCTCGACATGCGCATGGGGGGCCAGGGCCGGACGGCCGCCGACATGGTCAACACCCTGGACGAGACCGACTTGGCCCATATCATCTATCGCTTCGGCGAGGAGCGCGCGTCGCGGCGCATCGCCCGGGCCATCGTCGAGGCTCGCCTCCACGCGCCTATTTCGCGCACCGGCGAACTGGCCGACCTGGTGCGCCGCGTGGTTCCCCGTTCGCCCGGCGGCATCGACCCCGCCACCCGCACCTTCCAGGCGCTCCGCATATACGTCAACGACGAGCTCGGCGAGTTGGAGCGCGGCCTGAGCGCCGCCGAGACCCTGCTCAATCCGGGCGGGCGGCTGTGCGTCGTCTCCTTCCATTCCCTGGAGGACCGCCGGGTCAAGGAATTCCTCAGGCAACGCAGCGGCACCGGTCCCCGGTCCTCGCGTCATCGGCCCGATCAGCCGACAGCCGTCCCGCCGCCCAGTTTCCGCTTGTTACGCCGTCGCGCCATCCGGCCTTCGGCCCGGGAAGTCGCCGAAAATCCGCGTGCCCGTTCGGCCCGCCTGCGCGCGGCGGAGCGTACCTCGGCGCCGCCGTGGCCGGTGGCGCCCAAGACCGCCAACGCCCGGCGCGTCGCGTGAGGGGGCGCCGGTCATGATCCGCACCACCACCTTAATGTCCTTGCTCCTCGGCGTCGTGATGACGGTGGTGCTGTTCGCCCTTGAGTTCCAGGTGCGCAAGCTGGAGGACGAACTGGCCGGGCTCGACCGCTCCATCGTCGCCGAGAGCCAAGCCATCCATGTGCTCAAGGCCGAGTGGAGTTACCTCAATGATCCGTGGCGCCTGCGCCGGCTGGCCGAGCGCTTCTTGGAACTGACGCCGGTCAGGCCGGAGCAGTTGAGTTCCCTGGCCGATCTTCCCCGCCGGCCGCCGGAGGGCGCCGAAGAACGTGCCGCCGGTCCGGCCAAGACCACCGCCCTGGCCGACCGGGGGGAAATAAGATGAGGCGCGAAGACGCACAATCCCGCGACATTGATGGGTCGTGGCGCATTCGCTTCGACGGCACCCGCAAGGAGGCGCTGGAGATCGGCCGCACCCGGCTTCTGGTCACCGGCGTCGTCTTTTGCCTGGCCTTCCTGGTCGTCGCCGGGCGGCTGGTCGATCTGGCCGTCCTCGGACCGGCCGCCGAACCGCGTCTCGTCGCCGCCGGCGGGTCCGCCGCCCAGGATTTCCGCCGCGCCGACATCGTCGACCGCAACGGGGTCCTGCTCGCCACCAGCCTGCCCACCGCGTCGCTCTATGCCGATGCCCGGGAAATCATCGATCCTCGCCAGGCCGCCGCCCGGCTGGTCGCGGTTTTGCCCGACCTGGACCGCGATCAGGTCTTGGCCAAGCTTACATCGAAGGCCGGATTCGTCTGGCTGCGGCGCAATCTGACTCCGCGCCAAACCTATGCCGTCAACCGTCTCGGCATCCCGGGCCTCCATTTCCTGCAGGCCGAGAACCGCGTCTATCCCCAGGGGCGCGAAGCCGCCCACGTGCTTGGGCTGACCGACGTGGACGGGCGTGGCATAGCCGGCGCCGAGCGTTTCTTCGACGATGCGCTGCGGCGCGGCGGCGGCGCCCTCGAGTTGTCCATCGACATTCGTATTCAGGCCCTGTTGCGCCGCGAGTTGGCCGCCGCCGTCAGCGATTTCCAAGCCCTTGGTGCCGCCGCTCTGGTTGTCGACGCGCGTTCCGGCGAGACCCTGGGCATGGTGTCGCTGCCCGACTTCGACCCCAACGTTCCGGCCAGCGCCCGGGGCGAGGCGGCTTTCAACCGGGTTGCCAAGGGGGTCTACGAGATGGGCTCGACCCTGAAGCTGATCAACACGGCAATGGCGCTCGACAGCGGCACGGTCACGCTCAGCGACGGCTACGACGCGACCCGGCCGATCCGTGTCGCGCGCTACACGATCAGCGATTTCCATGCCCGCAACCGCTGGCTTACGGTGCCCGAGATCCTGGTCTATTCGTCAAATATCGGCGCCGCCAAAATGGCTCTCGACGTGGGCGGCGCCACGCAGCGCGCCTATCTCGACCGTTTCGGCTTCCTCAAACCCGCCGCCACCGAGCTTCCCGAGGTCGGCGTTCCCCTGATACCGGCCCGCTGGCGCGACATCAACACGATGACGATCGCTTACGGCCACGGCATCGCGGTAAGCCCGGTGCAGTTGGCCGGCGCCGTCGGCGCCATCGTCAACGGCGGCATCCGCATGCCGGTGACCATACTTAAGCACCACCGCGGTGCCTCCCTTGTCGGCGAGAGGGTGGTATCGGCCGAGACGTCGAACGCCATGCGCCGGCTCATGCGTCTGGTCGTGCGTCGAGGAACCGGCCGCAAGGCCGACGTGCCGGGCTACCGCGTCGGCGGAAAAACGGGAACGGCGGAAAAGCTGGTCGCCAGGCGCTACCGCGCCGATGCCCTGATTTCGTCCTTTGTCGGCGCCTTCCCAACCGATGCGCCGCGTTACGTGGTGCTGGTTTTGTTCGATGAGCCAAAGGGCAACAAATCGACCTTCGGCTACGCCACCGGTGGATGGGTGGCGGCACCGGTGGTCGGCCGCCTGGTGCGCCGCATCGCTCCCCTGGTCGGGATGGAGCCGGGCGGCGAGGAAAAGGAGCCGGCGCCCGGCAATCCCCTGTTCATTCCCGTCAAGGGCGGGACCATGAAGGCCGGGGTCAGGACCGTTGCGGCTCACTGAGTTATTCGATGGAGAGACGGTAATCGTGATCAACCAAGCAGCGGCCGAAGGCTTGGATATCAACGGACTGACCTGCGATTCGCGGCGGGTGGAGCCCGGCTTTCTGTTCGCCGCCCTGCCCGGCGCGCGCGCCGATGGCCGTACCTTCATTGACGAGGCGCTGCGCCGTGGGGCGGTCGCTGTCCTGGGGCCGCCCGGGACCCGCATCGATGATCCCGGTCAGCCGGTCACGCTCCTTGTCGATGACAACCCGCGCCGCCTCTTTGCTCTCATGGCGGCGCGTTTCTTTGGCAGCCAGCCGGCGACGGTCGCCGCCGTCACCGGGACCAACGGCAAAACAACCGTGGTCGGCTTCCTGCGTCAGGCCTGGGAACGGCTCGGGCGCCGGGCCGCCAGTCTGGGGACCCTCGGTGTCGCCGCCCCGGGCTCCGTCACGGCGGGAAATCTGACCACACCCGACCCGGTCGACCTGCACCAGACCCTCGGTAAGCTGGCCGGTGACGGCGTCGAATGCCTGGCCATGGAGGCTTCGAGTCACGGTATCGATCAGTACCGCCTCGACGGGGTATGCGTGGCGGCGGCCGCCTTTACCAACTTGACCCGCGATCACCTGGATTATCACGGCTCCATGGAGGCCTACCTGACGGCCAAGCTAAGGCTGTTTTCCGAGGTCATGGCGACCGGCGGCCAGGCGGTGGTCAACGCCGATACTCCCTATCGAGAGGCCGTGCTGACGGCCGCGGCGCAACGGTCGCACGGCGTCATGACCTATGGCTTCAAAGGCCGCGACGTGCGGCTCGACAGCATCGAACCGGTGGCCGGGGGACAGCGCCTCAAGACCGTCGTCATGGGAACGTCCCACGACGTGACACTGCCTTTGATCGGAGCCTTCCAGGCTTCCAACGCGCTATGCGCCCTGACCCTGGCCTTGGCCTGCGGCGAGGACGCCGCCGCCACCGTCTCGACCTTGGAACATCTGGAAGGCATCCCCGGCCGAGTCCAGTTCATCGGTCATCGGTCCGGCGGCGGCGCCGTCTATGTCGACTATGCCCACACCCCGGATGCCCTGGCTTCGCTGCTCAAGGCGCTGCGCCCGCATGCCGCCGGCCGGCTGGTCGTCGTCTTCGGCTGCGGCGGCGAACGCGATCCCGGCAAGCGGCCTGAAATGGGGCACTTCGCCTGCGATCTCGCCGATGCCGTCATCGTTACCGACGACAACCCGCGCGACGAGGACGCCGCCGAGATCCGCCGCGAGGTCATGGCCGGCTGTTCCGGGGCGCGCGAGATCGGTGACCGCGGCGAGGCGATCGGCGCCGCCGTCGCCGGCCTCAAGGCGGACGACCTGTTGGTCATCGCCGGCAAGGGCCACGAGCGGGGACAGATCGTCGGCTCCGAAGTTCTTCCCTTCGACGATGCAACGGTCGCCTTCGAAGCCATCGCCGGGTCGCACCCATGACGGCGCTCGATCATGATAGGGCGGCCCTGTGGTCGGCGGAGCAGGCGATGGCTGCCACCGGCGGCACCTGCGATGCGTCGTTCGCGGCCCGGGGCGTTTCGATTGACAGCCGGGCGACGCAGCCGGGCGATCTTTTCGTTGCTTTGCGCGGCCCCCGGTTCGACGGTCACGATTTCGTCGCCGATGCCTTGGCCCGGGACGCCGCCGCGGCGCTTGTCGATCACGCGCCGGCCGACGTCGCCCCCGGCGCGGCCCTGCTTCGCGTCGGTGATACCTTCGACGCCCTCAATGATCTTGGCCGGGCCGCCCGGGCCCGCTGCCGGGCGCGCATTGCCGCCGTCACCGGCAGCGTCGGCAAGACGGGGACCAAGGAAGCCCTGCGGCTTGTTCTGTCGCGCCAGGGGCGGACGGCGGCCAACGAAGGCAGCCTGAACAACCATTGGGGGTTGCCGCTGAGCCTTGCCCGCACGGCCAGTGACGAGCGCTTCGCGGTCCTCGAAATGGGCATGAACCATCCGGGCGAGATCACGCCGCTGTCGCTTCTGGCGCGCCCCCACGTCGCCCTGATCCTTAACGTCGAAGCGGTGCACAGCGCCTTTTTTGGCGGAATCGAGGAAATCGCCGATGCCAAGGCGGAGATTTTCGCCGGCCTGGAAGCCGACGGCATCGCCGTTCTCAACCGCGACGACCAACACTATGAACGGCTGGCCGCCGCCGCCCGGACGCACAGGGTGGGCGAGATCCGTACCTTCGGCGCTCACCCGAAGGCCGATGTGCGGGTCCTCGACATGGCGCCCGGGCCGGCCAGTTCACGCATCCGGGCCAGCCTGACCGGCGCGCCGCTGTCCTATGAGATCGGCATTGCCGGCCGCCATTGGGTGACCAATAGCCTGGCCGTCCTGGCCGTGGTCGGCGCTCTCGGCGGCGACGCCGAGAGTGCCGCCCGGGCGCTTTGTGACATGCGGGCTCCGGAAGGTCGCGGGGCGCGGCGCCGCGTCCACATCCGGGGTGATCATTTCGAACTGATCGACGAGGGCTACAACGCCAGTCCGGTTTCCATGCAAGCCGCCCTTGCCGTTCTTGGCCAGGCGCCGGTGGCGGAGGATGGCCGGCGCATCGCCGTTCTCGGCGACATGCTGGAATTGGGCGATGACGCGGCGGTGTGGCACGCCGAAATGGCCGATGTCGTCGAGGAAAACGGGATCGACCAGGTGTTCACCGCGGGGTCCGAAATGGCCCACCTGTGGTCGGCGCTGCCGTCGGCACTGCGCGGCGGGCACGCCGCCGACAGCGCCACCCTGGCGCCTTTGGTAACGGCCAATGTTCGCCCCGGCGACGTGGTCATGGTCAAGGGATCGGCGGGAAGCCGCATGGGGGTCATCGTCGCGGCCCTAACGGCGCTCGACGCACCAGGCGTCAACGGCAACCCGCGCCGCGTCGGCAACGGGCAATAGGAGAGGGAACGCCATGTTGTTCAATTTCCTATATCCCCTGGCCGACCAGTTCTCGGCGCTCAACGTCTTTCGCTACCTGACATTCCGTACCGGCGGAGCGGTGATCACGGCGCTCATCGTAAGCTTCGTTCTCGGCCCCTATCTGATCGCGGTTCTGCGCGCGAAACAGAACGGCGGCCAGCCGATCCGCAACGACGGACCCGAAGGTCACTTGTTGACCAAGAAGGGGACGCCGACCATGGGCGGCATCCTTATTCTTCTCGCCCTCGTCATCTCGACGGTGCTCTGGGCCGACCTCACCAACGCCTTCGTTTGGGTGGCGCTCGGCGTCACCGTGACCTATGGCCTCATCGGGTTCCTCGACGACTACCGCAAGGTGACGCGGCGCGACAGCACGGGCCTGCCCGGCCGACTGAAACTGATCTTGCAGACGGTGATCGCCATCGCCGCCGGCCTGTGGATCATGGATCTGTTACCCGAGCCCCTGCGCACCACCCTGGCGGTTCCGTTCCTCAAGACCGTGCTCTTCGACCTGGGCTGGGTGTTCTTGGTCTTCGCCGCCGTGGTCATGGTCGGGGCCTCCAACGCGGTCAACCTCACCGACGGCCTGGACGGCCTGGCCATCGTTCCGGTGATGATCGCCACCGGTGTCTTCGCTCTCATCTCGTACCTGGTGGGGAACGCCGTCTTCGCCGGCTACTTGCAGCTTCACTACGTTCCCGGCAGCGGCGAGTTGGCCGTTTTTTGCGGTGCCCTGGTGGGCGGCGGATTGGGATTCCTGTGGTTCAACGCGCCGCCCGCCAAGGTCTTCATGGGCGACACCGGGGCGCTTTCGCTGGGCGGCGCGCTGGGCACGGTCGGCGTCGTTACCAAACACGAGTTGGTGCTGGCCATCGTCGGCGGCCTGTTCGTGCTGGAGACCGTGTCGGTGATCGTGCAGGTGATTTCCTTCAAGCTGACCGGACGGCGCATCTTCCGCATGGCGCCCCTGCACCATCACTTCGAAAAGAAGGGATGGGCCGAGCCCACCATCGTCATCCGGTTTTGGATCATCGCTTCCATCCTGGCCCTGGTCGGCCTTTCAACCCTGAAGTTGAGGTGAGCGGTTCATGCTGAGCATCGCGCGCACCGATACCAGCCTCCTGGGGCGTTGGTGGTGGACCGTCGACCGCTGGACCTTGGCCGCCCTGGTTTCCATCGTCGCCGTCGGCGCCGTGTTGACCCTTGCCGCTTCGCCACCGGTGGCCGATCGCCTGGGGCTGGAGCCCTTCTATTTCGTGCGCCGCCAGTTCGTTTTCCTTCCCTTGGCCCTGGCCGTCGTCGCCACCACGTCGCTGATGTCGCCGAGAGGGATCCGCCGCCTTGCCGTCGTCTGCTTCGCCGTCGCCGCCGTCCTCATGGCCCTGACGCCGGTCTTCGGCGAGGAAATCAAGGGGGCGACCCGGTGGATTGTGCTGTTCGGTCAATCCGTCCAGCCGTCGGAGTTCGTCAAGCCCGGCTTCGCCGTTATCACGGCCTGGTTGTGCGCCGCCCGCCGCCTCGAGCCGAGATTCCCGGGCTATGCCATATCGACCGCGCTGTTCGCCATGGTGGCGGCGCTGTTATTGATGCAGCCCGACGTCGGCATGACGATGGTCGTGGCCGCCGTGTGGGGGGCGCAGTTCTTCCTCGCCGGTCTGCCCCTGCTGGTCGTCGGGGTGATCGGGGTCATCATCGTCAGCGGTGCCGTCGGCACCTATTTCGCGTTCCAGCACGTCCAGGGACGGGTCGACCGATTCTTCGATTCCTCGGCCGGAGACAATTTTCAAGTAACCCAATCGCTGGAGGCCTTCCGCAACGGCGGGCTGATGGGCCTGGGCCCCGGCGAGGGTCAGATCAAGGCGGTGCTGCCCGACGCCCACGCCGATTTCGTCTTCGCCGTCGCCGGCGAGGAACTGGGTCTGATCGCCTGTCTTGTCATCGTGACGCTGTTCGCCTTCGTCGTCCTGCGCGGTTTTTCCCGGCTGCTCAAGGAAGACAGCCTGTTCGTCCTGTTGGCGGTCACCGGCCTGTTGGTTCAATTCGGCCTGCAGACCCTGATCAACATGGCGTCGGCGACCAACCTCATTCCGCCCAAGGGCATGACCCTGCCCTTCGTCTCTTATGGCGGGTCCTCGGTCCTGGCCTTGGCCTTGACCATGGGCATGGTGCTGGCCCTGACCCGCGAGCGGCCGGGGCGCGGAGTTGCCGAGGTGGCGCGATGAACGGGCAAGCGCAAGCCCTGGTGGTGTTGGCGGCCGGCGGCACGGGGGGGCATGTGTTCCCGGCCCAGGCGTTGGCCGCCGAACTGGTCGAACGCGGCTATCGCCTGGCCCTGATCACCGACCAGCGCGGCGATGCCCTGGGCGGCTCGCTGAGCGCCGTTGCGACCTATCGCATCCGCGCCACCGGCGTTGCCGGAAAGCGCCTCGCCGCTCTCTTGTTCAGCGGCCCCAATCTGGCCGTTGGCACGGTGCAGGCGCGCCAGCTGCTTAAGCGGCTGAAGCCGGCCGTGGTGGTCGGATTCGGCGGCTACGCCTCGGTGCCGACCATGCTGGCAGCCACATTCAGCGGCCTCAGGACCGCCATCCACGAGCAGAACGCCCTGTTGGGGCGGGCCAACCGCCTGCTGGCGCCCAAGGTCGACCGTGTCGCGACGTCGTTCCTGGTTTCCGCCGGCCTGCCGGCCGACGCCCGGGACAAGGTGACCCACACCGGCATGCCGGTACGCCCGGCGATCGCCGCCATGCGCGAGCGCGCCTACCCGGACCTGGACGGCGCCGGCCCCATCGAGCTTCTGGTGCTGGGCGGCAGCCAAGGGGCGCAGGTGTTCAGCCAGGTCATTCCCGAGGCGGTTGGCCTACTGGCCGACGACTTGCGCCGTCGGTTGCGCGTCACCCAGCAATGCCGCCCCGAGGACCTGGAAGACGCCCGGCGGCGCTATCGGGCGTTGGGGATGGAAGCCGATCTCGCCGCCTTTTTCGACGATGTGCCCGAGCGCCTGGCGCGGGCTCACCTGCTGATCAGCCGGGCCGGCGCCTCGACGGTGGCCGAGATCACCGCCGTCGGGCGGCCCGCCATCTTGGTGCCCTATCCCTTTGCCGTCGACGACCACCAAACAGCCAACGCCCATGCCATGGACGAGGTCGGCGCCGGCTGGCTGATGCCCCATGAGGCGTTCACGCCCGAGACTTTGGCGGCGCGGATAAACGCGCTCTTCGATTTGCCGGCGACCTTGGAAAAGACGGCGGCCTCGGCGCGGGCCGCGGGCCGGGCCGAGGCCGCGGCGTGCCTCGCCGACATGGTTGCCGCGTTGGTGCCCAACGGTGCCAGCGAAGCGCCGAGGCGGGCGGCATGAAGGCGCTCCCTCTCACCATCGGCACCTTGCACTTTGTCGGCATCGGCGGCATCGGCATGAGCGGTATCGCCGAGATTCTGCACAACCTGGGTTATGACGTGCAGGGCAGCGACCTCAACGACAGCGCCATCGTCAAGCGACTGAGAGAGATGGGCATCCCGGTCTCCATCGGCCATGACGGGGCGAACCTGGGTCAGGCCCAGGTGGTGGTCGTCTCGTCCGCCGTCAAGCCCGACAACGCCGAAGTCATGGCCGCCCGCCAGCGTCTGTTGCCGGTCGTGCGCCGGGCCGAAATGCTGGGCGAACTGATGCGTCTGAAATGGTCGGTCGCCGTCGCCGGAACCCACGGCAAGACGACGACCACTTCGCTCGTCGCTCAGATGCTCGACACGGCGGGCATGGATCCGACGGTCATCAACGGCGGCATCATCAATGCCTGGGGAAGCAACGCACGCCTGGGCGGCGGCGATTGGTTGGTCGCCGAGGCCGACGAATCCGACGGCACCTTCATCAGGCTGCCGGCCACCATCGCGGTCGTTACCAACATCGATCCCGAGCACCTGGACCATTACGGCACTTTCGACGCCCTGCGCGACGCCTTCGACACCTTCGTCGAAAACATTCCCTTCTACGGCTTTGCCGCGCTGTGTATCGACCATGCCGAGGTGCAGGCCATGATCCCGCGCATCCCAGACCGCAAGATCGTCACCTATGGCTTTAGTCCCCAGGCCGATATCCGCGGCATCAACCTGGAAACCAGCGGCGAGGGCGTCGGCTTCGACGTCGTGGTGACCGACCGCAAGTTGGACCGGAACCGCACCATCGAAGGCCTGCGTCTGCCCATGTTCGGCGCCCACAACGCGCAGAACGCCCTGGCCGCGGTGGCCTTGGCCGAGGAGATGGGGATCGAGGAGGCGGTGGTGCGCCGGGCCCTGGCCGGGTTCGCCGGGGTCAAGCGCCGCTTCACCAAGACCGGCACCGTCGACGGCATCACCTTCATCGACGACTACGGGCACCACCCGGTCGAGATCGCCGCCGTGCTCAACGCCGCGCGCGCCGCCGCCGAGGGCAAGGTGATCGCCATCGTCCAGCCGCATCGCTATTCGCGCTTGCGCGATCTGTTCGAGGATTTTTGCACCTGCTTCAACGACGCCGACGCGGTTCTCGTCGCCGACGTCTACCCGGCCGGCGAAAACCTGATCAAGGGCATCAATCGGGAAACCCTGGTCGAAGGCGTGCGGTCGCGCGGCCACCGCCAGGTCCTGGTCGTGGAGCGGCCCGAGGATTTGGCTGCCATGATCGACGATTTGGCGTCGCAAGGCGACTACGTCGTCTGCCTGGGGGCCGGCAGCATCACCGCCTGGGCCAACGCCTTGCCCGGCGAACTGATGCGCCTGCGCGCCGCCAAGGCCACCATTCGCAGGGGGGCCGAGGGATGATGGCGGCCAATATCCACAGTCCCCGTCTGATCGACAGACTGCCCGCCGTGCGCGGCCGCCTCGAGGCCGGCGCGGTCCTGGCCCGGCACACATGGTTCCGCGTCGGCGGCCCGGCCGAAGTGCTCTTCCGCCCGGCCGATAGCGAAGACCTGGCCCAATTCCTGGCCGCGACCCCGGCCGACGTGGCGGTAACGGTCATCGGCATCGGCTCCAACCTGTTGGTCCGCGACGGCGGCATCCCCGGCGTCGTGGTCAGGCTGGGTCAAGGCCTGGCCGGCATCACCGTCGAGGGGGCGACGATTTGCGCCGGCGCCGGCGCCGCCGGCCTGCATGTCGCCAACGCGGCGCGTGACAACGCCATCACGGGTCTTGAGTTCCTGTGCGGCATTCCCGGCGGCATCGGCGGCGCCTTGCGGATGAACGCGGGCGCCTATGGAAGCGAGATCAAGGACGTTTTCACAGCCACCCGCGCCGTTTCCCGCGACGGCACCGTTCACGACCTTGGACGGGAAGACATGGGCTTCGCCTACCGCCGGTCCGGGGCGCCGGCCGGGATGATTTTCGTCGACGCCCGGTTGACCGGCCGGCCCGGCGGCAAAGAGGCCATAACCCGGCGCATGGCCGAGATCCAGGCGGCGCGGCAAACGACCCAGCCCGTGCGCACGCCGACCGGCGGCAGCACGTTCAAGAACCCGCCCGGCGCCAAGGCGTGGGAACTGATCGATCAGGCGGGGTGCCGGGGGCTCGTCCGCGACGGCGCCAAGGTCTCGGAGAAACACTGCAACTTCTTGGTCAACACGGGCGCCGCCAGCGCCGCCGATCTGGAGGGTTTGGGCGAGGAGGTCCGCCGCCGCGTCTTCGAGGCCACCGGCGTTTGCCTCGAATGGGAAATCCAGCGTCTCGGCGTCGCCGCCGGCCGGTCCGTCACGGAGATTGACCCATGAGCCGGCATGTAGCGGTCCTGATGGGCGGATGGTCGGCCGAGCGCGAGGTCTCGCTGGTTTCGGGCGCCGCCGTCTCGCGGACCCTGAAAGAGCAGGGACACCGGGTGACGCCGATCGACGTGCAGCGCGACATGGGAGCCCTGTTGACGCGCCTCTACCCCCGCCCCGACGCGGTCTTCAACGCCCTCCACGGCCGTTACGGCGAGGACGGCTGCGTGCAGGGCCTGTTGAATATGCTGGAGATTCCCTACACCCATTCGGGGCTTCTGGCCTCGGCCCTGGCGATCGACAAGCCGATGGCCAAGCGCCTCTTTGCCGATGCTGGAATTCCGGTCGCCGAGCACGTCCTGGTGCGCCGCGAAGAGGTTCTTACCGGCGACGTCATGGCGCGGCCCTATGTGGTCAAGCCGATCAACGAGGGCTCCAGCGTCGGCGTCCTCATCGTCAAGGAAGGCGACAACGAACAGGCCTTTTCGGACAGCGGCTGGCCGCTCGGCGGCCAGGTCCTGGTCGAACGCTATATTCCGGGCAAGGAGCTGACGGTGACCGTCATGGGCGACCGGCCGCTGGCGGTGACCGAAATCACCTCGCGGCGCGGCTTCTATGACTACGAGGCCAAGTACGCGCCCGGCGGATCGTCCCATGTGGTGCCCGCCGAGCTTGACAAGGCGGTCTACGACGAGGCGCTGCGACTTTCGCTGCTCGCCCACCAGACCCTCGGTTGCCGCGGCGTATCGCGCGCCGACCTGCGCTACGACGGCCAGCAGCTCTACATGTTGGAGATCAATACCCAGCCCGGCTTGACGCCGACGTCCCTGGTCCCCGAACAGGCGGCCCACGTCGAAATTCCGTTCGGCGAGTTGGTGGCCTGGATGGTGGAAAACGCGGAGTACGACCTATGAAGAACGACAAAAAAGGCAAAGCGGCGGAGCGCTCGCGGCCGCGCCGGCGGGCCAAGCCTTTGTGGCGTACCGGCTGGGCGCGGGCCGTGGCCGTGGCGATGATTTTGTCGGCGGCGACAGGCGGCGGGTGGTGGCTGTGGAGCTCAGACTGGCTGCCGCGCATCGCCGAGCGGGCCAAGTGGACGGTGATCGCCGCCAGCGCCGAGGCAGGCTTGCGGGTCGAGGAGATCCTGGTCGTCGGGCGCAACGAAACGTCGCGTCGGGCCTTGCTGGATGCCGTGCGCCTGGCCCGGGGCGCCCCCATCATGGCCTTCGATCCGCAAGACGCCAAGCGCCGCATCGAGGCCCTGCCCTGGGTCCGCATCGCCACCGTCGAGCGAATGCTTCCCGACACCGTTGTCCTGGGCGTGGTCGAGCGCGAGGCCTTGGCTTTGTGGCAGCACAAGGGTCGCTTCGCCCTCATCGATCACGATGGAACGGTGATCCAGGATTCGGATTTCAAGCGCTTCGCCGGGTTGCTGGTGGTGGTGGGAAAGGACGCGCCGGTCCACGCGGCGGCGCTTTTGGGGATGCTCGCCACCCAGCCCCATCTTCTGGCCCGGGTCAGGACGGCGGTGCGGGTTGGCGGCCGGCGTTGGAACCTGCGCTTCGAGTCCGGCATCGACGTTCGCCTGCCCGAGGAAAATCCGGCCTCGGCCTGGGCTCGGTTGGCCGAATACGAACGCACCAACCAGGTCCTCGCCCGCGATGTCGAAATGCTCGACCTGCGGCTTCCCGATCGGCTCATCGTGCGCCGCGCGCCGCGGCCCGGGCGGCGGCCGGCCGGGCTCGACCGCGAGACTTGAGGAAAGGGAGATGAACGTGCCAATCGACGAAGGAGCCGACGCCCCATGAGACGGAAAAACGGGTCAAAAGGAAACCGCGCCGGCCTGATTGCCGCCCTGGATGTGGGCAGCACCAAGGTTTGCTGCTTCATCGCCGCCGCCGGCGTCGGCGAGACGCCCCGCATCGTCGGCATCGGCCACCAGGTCTCGCGCGGCCTGCGTTCGGGCGCCATCGTCGATATGGAGGCCGCCGAGATCGCCATTCGGGCCACGGTCGAGGCCGCCGAGCAGATGGCCGGAGAAAATATCCGCCAGGCCATCGTCAACATTTCGGGGGGCACGCCGGAATCGCGACTGATCGCCTACGAGATATCCATCGCCGGGCACGAAATCGGCGACAGCGACCTGCGCCGCATCCTCAATCCCGGTGAAGCCCGGACCGAGATGGCGGCCGAGCGTGACATCATTCACGCCATTCCCGTCGGCTACACCATCGACGGCAACCGCGGCGTGCGCGATCCGCGCGGCATGTTCGGTGAACGGCTGGGCGTCAACATGCACTTGGTAAGCGCCGCCTCGGGCGTGATTCGCAATCTTTCCACCTGCGTCGCCCGCTGTCACCTAGGCATCGAATCGTTGATCGTTTCGTCCTACGCCTCGGCACAGGCCACCCTGGTCGAAGACGAGAAACAACTGGGCGTGACCCTCATCGACATGGGTGGTGGGACGACCTCCATCGCCGTCTTTTTCGATGGCGAGCTGGTGCACACGGACTGTTTGCCGGTAGGCGGCGTTCACGTCACCAACGACGTTGCCCGCGGGCTGTCGACGCCCCTGAATGACGCCGAACGGATGAAGACGCTTTACGGTAGCGCCATGCCCTCGCCGTCGGACGACCGCGAGTCCATCAAGGTGCCGCGCATCGGCGAAGACGACGACGCGGAAACGTCTCAGGTGCCGCGCTCCATGCTGGTCGGCATCATACGGCCGCGCCTGGAAGAAACCTTCGAGATGGCGCGCGCCCGTCTCGAGGCGACCGGTTTCGACAAGGTGGGCGGCCGCCGCGTGGTGTTGACCGGCGGCGCTTGCCAGCTTCCCGGCGTCCCCGAACTGGCCGCCATGGTCCTTGACAAGCAAGTGCGCGTCGGCCGTCCCCGGACCGTCGAGGGTCTGGCCGAGGCGGTAAGCGGCCCCGCCTTTTCCACCTGCGCGGGATTACTCGGCATCGGCGCCCATTCCTGCGCCGATTCGACCAACCGAGCCTACCGCCCCACAGAGGAGCCGAACGGCCGACTGAGCCGGCTCGGTCAATGGCTACGTGAATATTTTTGAAAACCGCTTTTTCCACCCGTGGGCGCTCCTTGCCCACGTTTCGCAATCGCCTTCGCGCCGGCCGGTGAGGTCTACCGGCGTGATCCTGGAACCGATTTCCAACCGGAGAGTGACATGACCATTAACATCACCGTACCAAACAACATCGAGGCACCCGAGATGAAACCACGAATAACCGTATTCGGAGTCGGCGGCGCCGGCGGCAATGCCGTCAACAACATGATCCAGTCCCAGCTCGGGGGAGTGGATTTCGTCGTCGCCAATACCGATGCCCAGTCCCTGTCTCATTCGCGCACCGATCGTCGGGTGCAATTGGGCGCCAACATCACGAGCGGCCTGGGTGCCGGGTCGCGGCCCGACGTCGGTCAGGCGGCGGCGGAGGAAGCGATTGAGGATATCGTGGCCCAGCTTGTCGATACCAACATGGCCTTTATCACCGCCGGCATGGGGGGCGGCACCGGAACCGGTGCGGCGCCGACCATCGCCCGCGCCGCCCGTGAACAGGGCATTCTTACCGTCGGCGTGGTGACCAAGCCCTTCCAGTTCGAGGGCACCAACCGGATGAAAATCGCCGAGGCGGGAATCGAGGAACTGGAACAGTACGTCGATACCTTGATCATCATTCCCAACCAGAATCTGTTCCGGGTCGCCAACGAAAAGACGACCTTTGCCGACGCCTTCAAGATGGCCGACGACGTGCTCTATTCCGGTGTCCGCGGCGTTACCGACCTGATCGTCATGCCGGGCCTGATCAATCTGGACTTCGCCGATATCCGGGTCGTCATGAGCGAGATGGGCAAGGCGATGATGGGAACCGGCGAATCCGATGGCGAACGCCGCGCCCTGGACGCGGCGGAGGCCGCTATCTCCAATCCGTTGTTGGACGACACCTCGATGAAGGGCGCCACCGGCGTTCTGATCAATATCACCGGCGGTTCCGACATGACCCTCTTCGAGGTCGACGAGGCGGCTAACCGTATCCGCGACGAGGTCGATCCGGAGGCCCACATTATTTTCGGCTCGACCTTCGACGAGAACACGGAAGGCCGCATCAGGGTTTCCATCGTGGCCACGGGCATGGAGGTCGACGCCACGGCGCAGACCCGTCCGGCCCCAATGAACCTGCCCCCGGCGATGGCCACCACCACCGAGCCGGCGCCTCCGGCGACCGTCGTGCACATGCGTCCGGCGGCCGAAAATAGTGTCCCGGCCGTTGCTGCCGCGGAGGCTGGAGCGCCCGGCGATGACGATTCCACCGCGCCGGCCGACATGACCGAGGCGGCCGGGGACGCGCCGCGGACGGCGATTCCCGCCGCGGATGCCGCGGATGGCGCCGATACGGGGGACGCCTTCATCCCGCCCGCCGCCGCCGATCCGTCGATCCCCGACGAGACGCCGGCACCCGATCCCTTCGCCGCGGCGGCGATGGCCAACGGCGCCACCGAAGCGGAAGCCGGAGCGACCCGGCAACCGGCCAAAGGACCAAGACCGTCGCTCTTTGAGATGGTCACCGGTACCGGCCGCGCCGCCAAGGCGGCAAAGGCCGAAGCGGAGGCTCCGGTGGCGGAAATCGAGGTCCCGGAAGCGGCCCCCGAGCCGATCCTTGCCGCCCCCGAGGCAGACCAGACGCAGCTTGGAGGAATGAATCCGACGGACCGTCTGATGGCCTCCCAGGCGGAAGAGGATCTGCTTGATATTCCAGCCTTCCTGCGCCGTCAGGCCAATTGATCGGAAGCCACAGAGTCGACGTAACAATCGGTAACAAAGATTGATTTGAGTGCTCCAGGGGTTGTTGGTAGACCAACTCCTGGAGCGCCCTGGCCTTGGATCGAAGGTGTGCTCCGCAGCGGCTTTCGATCAACGGCGCCGGGGCCGGTTGCGGTGAGATGAGATAAGGGTTCAGCAGGATCACATGGGCAACATGCGCAAGCATCGCTATCCCGCCGGCGGCAGGGGCAAGATCAAGACGGTCGCCCAGCGAACCTTGAAGCAGCCGATCAATTGCAGCGGCATCGCCCTTCATAGCGGCCTTGACGTCAAGATGACTATTCGTCCGTCAGAGGTCGATAGCGGAATCGTCTTCCGGCGCACCGACATTACCGGTGGCGGTGCCCTCATCCCGGCCCGGTGGGACCAAGTAACCGACACGCGCATGTGCTCCACCCTGGGCAATCCGGAAGGCGTTACCATCGCTACCGTGGAGCATATGATGGCGGCGTTGGCGGGTCTGGAAATCGACAACGCGGTGATCGAGGTCAACGGCCCCGAAGTGCCGATCATGGATGGCAGCGCGGCGCCCTTTGTCTTTCTTATCGAATGCGCCGGTGTTGTTGCCCAGGACCGGCCCAGGCGCGTGATCCGCGTCCTCAAGCCGATCGCCGTGGACGATGGCGATCGTTATGCCTCGCTGGCGCCGGGAAACGGCTTCTCGGTCAGCTTCGACATCGATTTCGACAGCGCCGCGGTATCGCGCCAACGCATTTCGGTGGAACTTGGCAACGGCGCCTTCAAGCGCGATTTGGCCCGCGCCCGGACCTTCGGATTCCTCCACGAGGTGGAAGAACTGCGTGCCTCCGGCCTGGCCCGGGGCGGGTCGCTGGACAATGCCGTGGTCATCAGCGGTGACAAGGTTCTCAACGAAGGCGGTCTGCGCTACGACGACGAATTCGTGCGCCACAAGGCGCTCGACGCAGTCGGCGATCTCTACCTGGCGGGGGCGCCGCTAAGAGGGCACTTCTATGGTCAGCGCTCGGGGCACGGCACCAACAACGCGCTGTTGCGCGCGCTTTTCGCCGATGCCGAGGCGTGGTGCTACGACGAACTGCGGAGCGATGAGATAGAGGCCTCCGTCGGCCTTGACATTTGGACCGGCGACCGGGCGCCGACAGGCGCCATCCCCGCAACGGCCTGAAACCCTGCTTCGGGGCGTTCCTTCGGCCCCCTGACGATGCCCCTCCGACGGCCATTGCCGGGGGTTGGTTTGCGCGCCAGATCGAGTACAATTCGCAGTGTCGCGTAAACCCAAGGATCAGTGACAATGACCCGTCGTTCCTCAACGCCGCTGGCCCTGGCCTTCCTTGTGGCTGGCGCTTGCTCCAGCGACATCGATGAGCCGGAGTATGTCGAGCGTCCGGTCGGCGAAATTTATAACGAGGCCATGGACTCCCTGGGTGAGGGTCTGTACGGCGAGGCGGCCGTCAAGTTCGACGATGTCGAGCGCCAGCACCCCTATTCGTCGTGGGCCACCAAGGCCCAGCTGATGGCCGCCTATTCCTATTACCAGGTCAATGCCTACGACGAAGCCGTCATCGCCCTTGACCGGTTTATCGAGCTGCACCCGTCCAACCGCGACACACCCTATGCCTATTATCTCAAAGGGTTGTGCTATTACGAGCAGATTTCGGGTATCGCGCGCGACCAAAGGATGACGAGACAGGCGCTGGCCGCCTTCGGGGAACTGGTCAACCGCTACCCCAACAGCCGCTATGCGCTCGACGCCAAGATCAAGTTGGACCTGACCAGCGATCACCTGGCCGGCAAGGATATGGAGATCGGCCGCTATTACCTGCGCCAGGGCCACAACCTGGCCGCCATAAACCGATTTAAGGCGGTCGTCGAGAATTATCAGACGACTACCCACGTACCCGAAGCCCTGCACAGGTTGACCGAAGCCTACTTGTCGCTCGGCATCGTCGAGGAGGCGCAAAAGACGGCGGCCGTCCTGGGCCACAACTTTCCGGGCAGCGAATGGTACGTGGATTCGTATCAGCTCATAGAAGGCAAGCAGATTCGTCCGGCCGACGAGGATCCCTGGTACAAAGTATGGTGAGGTGATGCTGCGCCGGCTCGCTATCCGCGACGTCGTCCTTATTGACCGTCTGGAACTTGAATTTCATTCACGGCTCTCGGTGCTGACCGGCGAGACCGGGGCCGGCAAATCCATCTTGCTCGACGCTCTTGGCCTGGCGCTCGGCGCGCGGGCCGATAGCGCCTTGGTCCGCCATGGCGCCGACCAGGCGGTGGTGGTGGCCGAATTCGAAATCACCGACGATCATCCGGCGCGCCTCATCGTCGCCGAACAAGGACTTGACGGCGACGAGGAGACGCTGCTCCTGCGCCGCGTACTGAGCGCCGACGGGCGATCGCGCGCCTATCTCAACGACCAGCCGGTAAGTGTCGCCTTGCAGCGCCAAATCGGCGAGACGCTGGTCGGCGTCCATGGTCAGTTCGAGAACCAAAGGCTGCTTGAACCCGCCGTCCACCGAGACCTATTGGACGCCCACGGCAGCCTTGCCGGTTTGCTTGCCCGCACCCGAGAGACATTCGCCAACTGGCGCCGGGCCATGGCGGCCAGCGCCGAGGCCGAGGCGGCCCTGGCGGCGGCGCGCCGCGATGAGGCGTTCCTGCGTCACGCCGTCGATGAGATAGGCGCCCTTGACCCGCGGCCCGGCGAAGAGGCGGAATTGGCCGAAAAGCGGACCGTCATGATGCACGGCGAAAAACTGCTCGAGGCGATGAACGAGGCGGCGGCGGACCTGGACGAAGGGCAGGGCGCCGAGACCATGATCAGAACCGCTCAGCGACACCTGGAACGGGTGGCGCCCTTGGCCGAGGGACGGCTCGACGACGCCATCGCGGCCTTGGACCGCGCCGCCGTCGAGGCCGGCGAGGGCGTTCAGCTGTTGGCAAAGGCAAGCGCCGAGGTGGACCTGGATCCGCGTCACTTGGAGCAGGTGGAGGAACATCTTTTCGCCTTGCGCGCCCTGGCCCGCAAACACGACGTGGCCACCGACGGCCTTGCCGATCTGGGCGCCCGGTTGGCCTCCCGCCTGGCCTCCATCGAGGACGGCGGCGCCGATGTGGAGCGCTTGCAAGGGGTGGCGGCGGCGGCGCGGACCGCCTTTGTCGAGGCGGCAAGCGCCCTCAGCGAGGCGCGCCGCGGGGCGGCCGCCCGGCTCGACGCCCAGGTGGCCGGCGAACTGAAGCCCTTGCGCCTCGGCGCGGCCGTCTTCACGACCCGGGTCGAGCCCTTGGCGGAAGACGAGTGGGGCGAGGCCGGCAGCGACCGGGTTGCTTTTCGGGTATCGACCAATCCGGGCGCCCCGGAGGGACCGCTGGCACGTATCTCATCGGGCGGCGAGGTGGCGCGGTTCATGTTGGCGCTGAAGGTCGTGCTGGCGCGCGCCGATCCGGTGCCGACCATCGTTTTCGACGAAGTCGACCACGGGGTCGGCGGTGCCGTCGCCGCCGCCATCGGCTTGCGCCTGGCGCGCCTGGCCGAGGACTTCCAGGTCCTGGTGGTGACCCATTCGCCCCAGGTGGCGGCACGCGGCACCCACCACTGGCAGGTCTCCAAGGCGACGGCGAAGGCCGGCGCGTTGACCTCCGTCGATGCATTGTCGGAGGCAGCGCGGCGCGAGGAGATCGCGCGCATGCTGTCCGGCGCCCGGATCACCGACGAGGCACGGTCCGCCGCCGACCGCCTGTTACAGGGGCAAGGCACGTGAAGCGGCCGGCGCGCGACATCGCCGTCGAGGAACTGACGGCGGAACAGGCGGCCGCCGATCTCAAGGCCCTGGAAAGCGAGATCGCGGCGCACGACCGCGCCTATTACCAAAAGGACGCGCCCGTCGTCACCGACGCCGAGTACGACGCGCTGAGACAGCGCAACGAGGCCATCGAGGCCCGCTTCCCAGAATTGGTGCGCCCCGACAGCCCGAGCCGGCGCGTCGGCGCGGCGCCCGCCGCCGGCTTCGAAAAGGTATCCCATAGCCGTCCCATGCTGTCGCTGGGCAACGCCTTCGACGACGAAGATGTACGCGAATTCGTGGCGCGGGTGCGGCGCTTCCTGGGGCTGGCGGAGGACGAGAGCGTCGAAGTGGTGGCCGAGCCCAAGATCGACGGCCTGTCGGTCTCGCTGCGCTATGAGGACGGCCGCTTCGTTGGCGGGGCAACGCGCGGCGACGGCGCCACCGGCGAAAACGTTACCGCCAACCTGAGCACAATTCCATCCCTGCCCAAGAGGGTTGAAGACGGGATGCCGCGGGTTCTTGACGTGCGCGGCGAGGTCTACATGAGCAAGGCCGACTTCGCCGCCCTCAACCGGAACCAGGAGGCGGCGGGCGCCAAGACCTTCGCCAACCCGCGTAACGCCGCCGCCGGCAGCCTGCGTCAGCTCGATCCCGCGATCACCGCCGCCCGGCCGCTCAGCTTCTTTGCTTATGCCTGGGGCGAGGCCAGCGAGGCGCCGGCCAAGACCCATTCGGAATTCCTGCAAAAGCTCAAACATTGGGGGTTCCAGACCAACCCCCTGGCTCGCCCGTTCTGCGAGGTCGAGGCTCTGCTTTCCTACCATGCCGAGATTGCCGAGGGACGCCACACCCTCGACTATGACGTCGATGGCATGGTCTACAAGGTCAACCGCATCGACTGGCAGGACCGCCTGGGCCAGGTCAGCCGCGCACCGCGCTGGGCCATCGCCCACAAGTTCGCCGCCGAGCAGGCCGAAACGGTGGTCGAGGAGATCACCATCCAGGTCGGCCGCACCGGCACCCTGACTCCGGTCGCCGTCCTGCGCCCGGTGACCGTCGGCGGCGTCGTGGTATCGCGCGCCACGCTGCACAACGAGGACGAGATCGCGCGCAAGGACGTGCGCCAGGGCGACGCCGTGATCGTCCAGCGTGCCGGCGACGTTATTCCCCAAGTGGTCTCGGTGGTGGCCGAAAAGCGCCCGCCCGACAGCGTTCCCTACGTCTTTCGGAAAGATTGTCCGATCTGCGGCAGCCTGGCCCGGCGCGCCGAGGGCGAGGCGGCGCGGCGCTGCACCGGCGGCTTGATCTGTCCGGCCCAGGCGGTCGAGCGGCTCAAGCACTTTGTCTCGCGCGATGCCTTCGACGTCGAGGGCCTGGGCGGCAAGCACATCGAGACCTTCTTCGCCGACGGGCTGATCAAGACACCGGGCGATATCTTCCGCCTGTCCGACAAGGCCGACGAGATCAAGGAACGCGAGGGCTGGGGCGAGAAGTCCTCTGAAAACCTGGCCTCGGCCTTGATCGAGAGGCGCGGCGTGGCACTCGACCGTTTCATCTACGCCCTGGGTATCCGCCAGGTGGGTCAGGCGACGGCGCGTCTGCTGGCCAAACAGTACGGATCCCTGAAAGCGTGGCGCCGGGCCATGCAGTCGGCCCGCGATCCGGAATCGGAGGCCTATGCCGACCTGGTCAATATCGACGGTGTCGGCCCCCTGGTCGCCGCCGACCTCGTATCCTTCTGTGCCGAGGCCCACAACACCGACGTGCTGGACGACCTGGAAGGGCTTTTGACCGTCGCCGATTTCTCCGCTCCGGCGGTGCAAGAGACGCCGGTGGCCGGCAAGACGGTGGTCTTCACCGGTACTCTTGAGAAAATGAGCCGGGGCGAGGCCAAGGCGCGTGCCGAGGCGCTGGGCGCCAAGGTCGCGGGATCGGTGTCAAGGAAGACCGACTACGTAATCGTCGGCGCCGACGCCGGTTCGAAGGCGCGCAAGGCCGCCGATCTCGGCGTCACGGTCCTCGACGAAGCGGCATGGCTCAAAATGATCGATACCTCTTGAACCTTCCTTGATCGCCTGCGCCACCGACAATCTTACAATTTGTTGACCCAGGTCATCGTCGGCCGCCACCTTATATGATTAAAATATAATGTAATCATATACAGCGCTTTCGCCTACCTGTGGCGGGTCGATATGACCATCCTTATTCAATGCTTCCAGACCGCGACCGCGATCGCCATTGCCGTTATCCTTTCGGCACCGTCCCCGGCCTTGGCCGGGACGGGTGGATCCACGGCCGACCACGGCAAGTTCGAGGCCCTGGACCGGAAATTCGCCTCGGGTCCCGAGGTCACCCGGGCCTGCCTCGCCTGCCACACCGAGGCGGCCAAGCAAATCCACGCCACCCAGCACTGGACGTGGGACTTCGTCAGCCCCAAGACCGGCCAGCGACTGGGCAAGAAGAACGTCATCAACAATTTTTGTATCGCGGCGGCACCCAACATCGCCGAGTGCTCGAGTTGCCACGTCGGTTATGGCTGGAAGGACGAGACCTTCGACTTCTCGTCGCAGGAGAACGTTGACTGCCTGGTCTGTCACGATACCACCGGGACCTATTCCAAGAAGGCCCTGCGGACGCCGGGCGGGCGCAAACCGAACCTCAAGAAAATGGCCCAGGGCGTCGGGCCGACCAGCCGCCGGAGCTGCGGCGCCTGTCATTTTTCGGGCGGCGGCGGCAAGGCGGTCAAGCACGGCGATATCGATCCGTCCCTCGACCATCCCGACGTCTTCGTCGACGTGCATATGGACGCCGACGGCCTGAACTTCACCTGCGCGACCTGCCACGGGGCGGAAAATCACGCCGTGGCGGGAAGCCGCTATGCGGCGGCGGGAAGCGATTCCCACGGCATCGACGTTCCTGGCCGCGACGATGGCAACCGCGCCACCTGCCAGTCCTGTCACGGTGCCCGGCCGATGAAGGACGAGAAGCTCAACCAGCACACCGACAAGATCGCCTGTCAGACCTGCCACATTCCCGAGTTCTCGCGTGGCGACTACGCCACCAAGACCTGGTGGGACTGGTCGACCGCCGGCCGCTTGACCGCCGAGGGCCAGCCCTTCACCGAAGAGGACGAGGCCGGGCATGAGGTCTACAACTCCAAGAAAGGCGACTTCCGTTGGCGAAGGGATGCCATCCCCGAATACGTATGGTTCAACGGCACCGCCCACTACACCCTTCCGGGCCAGTCCTTCGACCCCGCCAAGGTGCTTTCGGTCAACGCCTTCGAGGGCCGTCCGGACGATCACGAGTCGCGGATTTGGCCGGTCAAGGTGATGCGCGGCAAACAGCCCTACGACGCCGAGAGCAAAACCCTGGCCGCGGTGCAGACGACCGGCAAGGACGGCTACTGGAAGACCTTCGATTGGGATACCGCCATCGCCCGCGGCATGGCCGCGATGGGCGAGAAGTTCAGCGGTCGCTACGATTTCGTCGAAACCGAGATGACCTGGCCGATCGCCCATATGGTGGCGCCGGCGGACGAGGCCCTGGGGTGCGCGTCATGCCACGCCAGGGACGGGCGGCTGGCGGCCGTCGAAGGTGTCTATATCCCAGGCCGCGATTCCAACCGCTTCTTGGATATGGCCGGCTATGCCCTGATTGTGCTGACCCTTGCCGGGGTCGTCCTGCACGGCGCCCTCAGGGTGGTTTTTGCCCTGCGTAGGAGGTCACGGCCATGACGCGCGATGCAACCGCAAAGGCCATCATTTCTCGCCGGCGGATGCTTGTCGCCGTGGGGGGGCTGGTCGCCGCCGTATTTTCGGGCCTGCTGCCCCGGTCGGTCGACGCATCCCCCCGCGAGGCCAAGAAACGTCTGGCCGAACTGACCGGTGGGGCGCCGGCGAAGAAAGGCCGGGTGAAGGTGACGCTGCCCAAGATCACCGATCAGGCCGCCTGGGTACCGATCTCCGTCGCCGTCGACAGCCCGATGACAAAAGACGACCACGTCGCGCAGATTCATATCCTTGCCGAGCGCAACACCGTTCCCCGCGTCGCGACCTACTATCTTGGGCCGGCCAACGGCAGGGCAAAATTATCGACGCGTATCCGGGTCAAGAAAAGCCAGATCATCACCGCCGCCGCCGTCATGAGCGACGGTTCCGTTTTCGTCGGCAAGGCGCGCTGCAAGATCGTCAGCGGCGCCGGCGGCTGCGGCTGAGTGCCAGGAGGCAGGACCGATGCCCAAGGGACCACAGGTTCGAATTCCCAAGACGGCCCGCAAAGGCGAGGTCGTGCCCGTCAAGACCAAGATCGGCCATCCCATGGAAACCGGGTGGCGCAAGGGCAAGGACGGGACGCCGGTAGCGCGCAACAGAATCAACCGGTTCGTCTGCGCCTTCAACGGCGAAGACGTGTTCAAATCGGACTTCGATGCCGGTGTCGCCGCCGACCCCTACCTCGCCTTCTTCGTCAAGGTGGAGGAAAGCGGAAGGTTCGAGTTTACCTGGGTCGAGGATGGGGGCCGGGCCTATACGCGCTCGGCCTCGATCGTCGTGACCTAGGACGACGGGAGAAACCTTTGCAAGAAAGGAGAAAGCCATGAGATCCAGGACAAGCGTTCTAGTCGCCGGCGCGGCCCTGTTGTTTGTCGCGCTGGGTCCGCAATCCGCCGGCGCCGCCGATGCCAAGGCGGGCTGGTATTCCAAGATCGTCGATACCGACGCCGTCATGCAATACGCGGTCATTCCCAAGCGCGACGACGTGCTCATCGTCGATTCGCGGCCGGTCGGCAAATACGACGAGGGGCATGTCCCGGTCGCGGTCAGCATTCCCGACCGCAAGTTCGGAAAAATGACCGACATACTGCCGACGGACAAGTCGACCCGCCTCGTCTTCTATTGCGGCGGCCTCAAATGTCCGCTCAGCCACAAGTCGGCGTTCAAGGCGGAGAAGGCCGGTTATACGAACGTCCAGGTCTATGCCGCCGGCTATCCGGATTGGATCGCCAAGGGCAACTTGGGTTCGATCAGCGCCGCATACGTGAAAAAGCTGCTCGATAAGAAGGCCGGCGTGGTGATTGTCGATGCCAGGCCCGAGCGTAAGTTCAAGGAGGGCCACGTTCCGACGGCGATCAATATCCCGGACCGCAAGTTCGCCAAGATGACCGGCCTGCTGCCCGAGGACAAAAAGACGCCGCTGATCTTCTATTGCGGCGGCCTCAAGTGTCCGCTCAGCCCCAAATCGGCGGCCAAGGCCGTCAAGCTGGGCTACACCGACGTCAAGCTCTTCCAAGCCGGCTATCCGGCCTGGAAGGAAGCCTACGGTCCGAAGCCGGCGGCGGCGCTGCCCCAGGCGGGCGTCGTGGCGATCGATACCGGCAAGGAATCGGATACCATCACCATCGCCTCGTTCGAAAAGATCCTCAAGGATGCGCCGCAAAGCGTCCTCATGCTCGACGTGCGCGACCCCAGCGAGTTCAAGGGCGGGCACTTCAAGCCAGCGGTCAACATGACCGTCGACGAGGTCGAGGAGGGCGTGGACGAACTGCCCACCGGCAAGCCCATTGTCTTCGTCTGCGCGACCGGTACGCGTAGCGCCGAGGCCTTCGACATCGTCAAGATGGCGCGCGACGACGTCGAGGTCTATTTCCTCGACGCCAACGTGGAATACGCCAGTGACGGGTCCTACAAGATCACGGCCAACGTCCACTGAGGGGAGTTTCGGAAAAGCGCCGGACCCCGGTTCCGCCCCGCTTCGGCGGGGCCGGGGTCCCTACCGGGGAAAGGGGATCGCCATGCAGCGGATTTACATCTTCAAGCGCTTCGAACGCTTCTGGCACTGGTCGCAGGCGCTGTTGATCGCGCTCATGGTGCTCTCCGGCTTCGAGATTCACGGCACTTACGCCCTCCTTGGGTTCGAGGACGCCGTCACCGTCCACACGACCAGCGCCTGGGTCCTCATCGGGCTGTGGGTCTTCGCCATCTTCTGGCACCTGACGACGGGCGAGTGGCGCCAGTACATTCCCACCACCGAGAAGCTTCTCGCCATGGTGCGCTACTACATGACGGGCATTTTCACCAATGCTCCGCATCCCTTCCGCGTCACCGGACTGAGCAAGCACAATCCCCTGCAGCGGCTCGCCTACCTTGTCTTCAAGCTGGTCATCGCGCCGGCGCTGTGGATCACCGGCCTGCTCTATCTTTACTACAACGCATGGGAGGCCTGGGGTCTGGGCGGCCTCGATTTGGAGACCGTCGCCCTCGTCCATACGGCGGCGGCGTTCCTCATGGTGGTTTTCTTCGTCGGCCACGTCTACATGGCATTCTCGGGACAGTCTCCGTTCGCCCACCTCAAGGCCATGATCACCGGGTGGGAAGAGGTCGAAGACGAAAATGAGGCCTAAGGACCGCTGACCCGCTTTGGCACCGCCAGGCACTTTTTTTCTCCAGACACAATCCAGTTACAGCCCGACATAATCCGCTTACATTCATCTTATATAATATAGTGAATTGAAGCTTTCCGAAGCGGATTGAGGATGGAACCATGAGCAAGAAACCTTTCAGCTTCAGATCGTTCTCGGCCTTCATCGTAACCTGGGCATTCCTGGTCGCGACGGTGACGGGCGTTGTGCTTTACATCGTACCCCAGGGGCGCATCGCCAACTGGGTCGACTGGCAATTGCTTGGTCTTTTGAAAGAGGACTGGGGCAACATCCATCTTGTCTTCGGCGCCATTTTCATCGCCGGAGGGGCGTTGCACCTCTACTTCAACTGGAAACCGTTCACAAATTACCTGGCGGAACGGATATCGGGGCATCTGCACCCGAAGAAGGAGCTGCTTGCGTCGCTTGCCTTGAGCCTGCTGCTGATCGTCGGCGCCATAAGCCAGGTCCCTCCGTTCAGCTATTACTTCGAGCTCAATGAACGGGCCAAGCAGGCCTGGGTGACGAGCCCGGAAGTCGAGCCGCCTTTCGGCCACGCCGAGGAGCTGCCGCTGGCGGTCTTTGCCAAGCGCCAGAACATGGACCTGGACAAGGTAACCGGCGAACTGCGCGCCAAGGGTATCGATTTCGAGGGTGAGCGCCAGCGCCTAGGTGATATCGCCCGGGCCAACGGCATGAACGCCATGCGGCTCTATGGGCTGATAAGGCAGTTCGAGGCGCGCCCCGAACCGGCGCCCTCCGTCGCCTATACGGCCGAAGACGTCGAGGACAGGTTCGATGGTACGGGAATCGGGCGCAAGAGCCTGACGACGATCTGCGCCACGGTCGGCGTTCCCTTGCGGACGGCGAAGGGCAAGTTCGTCAGCGCCGGCATCGAGGCCACCGGGGACGAAACCCTGAAGGCCATAGCCGGTAAGCACGGCATCAACCCCATCGACCTGTTGAAGGTCATCTTGGTCGACGGCTTCCGGCCATCAATGGCTTCCGGCGATGAGCAAAGAAGCTGATCCGCCCGTTGGGGGAAAAAGGAGCGGCATGCACGACATGACTAACAAAGCAAAGCGTCCGCGTTGGGCCGTCGCCCTGGCGTTTGTCGCCGCCGCCTTCGGCCTCGTGACACTGAAATCGGGAGGCGAGGTCCTGTTCTTCGAAGGGGCCGGGCGCCAAGCCGCCGGCGACTACGTGTCCTTCGTCGTATGGTTCAATTTTCTGGCCGGCTTCGCCTATATCGTGGCAGCCGCCGGGCTCGCCCTGTGGCGGCCCTGAGCCGTTCCCCTGGCCATGACCATCGCGCTATTGACGGTTGTGATCTTCGCCGCCTTGGGGGCGTGGATCGTGATCGGCGGGGCGTTCGAAATCCGCACCGTCGGGGCGATGGCCCTGAGAAGCCTGGTCTGGCTGGGCATCGCCTTCGCTCTCAGCGGCAAGTTCAAACAGAGCGGTTCGATAAAATCAGGGATCCTTGGTATTAACCGTTAAACTGGTTCGGCATTGGCGGCTCTGACGATGTCGAAAGGCAGGGGGAATTATGGCCACGACGGCGCGGACGCGGACCCGGCTGAACCTGTTCGCCGCTGTGATCGTCGCATCGGCGGTGATCGGTGCCGGTTATGCCGTTCTCCTCGATGTCGTTATCCGTTCCGAGTTGTCGCCAAATTCCCTGGTTCGCGGCGCCATGCGCGGCACCATCATCGGCCTCGTCATGTGGTCCTTTGAAAGTTTGCTTGCCCAGGGCCCCTTGGGCGAGCGCTTGCGCCGGGCCCCTTTTGCGGCGTCGCTCGTTTTACGCACGGTTGCCTCGACAACGGTGCTGATGATTGCCATCGTTGCTTCCCGGGCTTTGCTCAGCAGCCGCGGTCATCCCATGGAACAGTGGCTTGCCGTCGGTTTTTTCCGCGATACCGGTTTCGCGCTTGTCGCGGTATTTGCGGTCCATTTCGTGCTGCAGGTAAGGCGAATCATTGGTGGGCGGGTGCTCGCCAACTTTATTCTCGGGCGCTACCATCGACCGGTCGAGGAGGAGCGCATTTTCCTGTTTCTCGATATTGTTGGCTCGACGGGGATTGCCGAACGCCTGGGCGACGCCGGAGCCTATTCCCTGGTTACGCGGTTTTTCTTCGATATCGCCGAGCCGGTGCTTGAGTTCGGCGGCGAAACGCACCGATATATCGGCGACGAGGTGGTGATCACCTGGCCCATGATGGATGGCGTGGACAACGCCCGCTGCCTGCATTGTTACTTCGCCATTTGCCAGCGGATTGCCGCCATCGGGCCATCCTACCAAAGAGATTTCGGCATTGTCCCCGAGTTCAGGGCGGGGTTGCACGGCGGTCGTGTCGTCGCCGGCGAATGCGGGGATGACAAACGCGATATCGTCTATTTCGGCGACACCGTGAATACCGCCAAACGGATCGAGGAAGCATGCCGTGACTTTGACCGCCCGATGCTGATCTCCGGAAATCTCTTGGCCCGCATCGAGACGCCGGCCGACTGGGTCGTTGAAAATCTGGGAAGAACGGTCCTTCGCGGCCATCAACACGAGATGGAACTGTTCAGCCTTTAGGCCAAACAATGACCCGGGGCACGACGGGGCCTGAAGACCGCTAACCCGGGTCGGGCTGGAAAGCGTTCTAATTCAGCTTTTTCGGCAGTTCCTTGATGGCCTCGGCGACCAGGGCGTGGGCCTTCTTGTCGGTTACCGTCTCGGCCAGCACCCGGCGCGTCGCGTCGACGGCGATATCGACGGCCAGGCCGCGCACCGCCTCGAGGCTTCGCGCCTCGGCCTGGGCAATTCGTTCCAAAGCCGTCCTTTCGCGCCGCTTCAACGAAGCTTCCACGGCTTCCTCGGCCCGCGATGCCTGGCGCGCCGCCTCGTCGCGGGCCTGGTCCAGGATGTCGCCGGTTTCCTTCATCGCGTCGCGTTGCTTGCGCTGATAAGTGGCCAGCAGCCCCTGGGCCTCCTCGCGCAGCCGTGCCGCCTCGTCGATCTGGTGCTTGATGGTTTCGGCCCGCGCGTCGAGCGCCGTGACGGCGATGCGAAACAAAGGCTTGAAGGCGAAGGCAACAAGAATGACAAAGGCCACCATGACCCAGAATTCCGCCGTCGCGTAAAAGGGCTCGCCATGGGCCGCCGCCGTTTCCGCCGCCCAGGCGCTCATCGGGCGTGCTCCTTCAAGGCCGCGTCGACGGCGGCCTCCAGGGTCTTGCCGTCGAGCTTCCCGCCCGACAGCTTCTTCGCCGCCTCGCCGGCGACCTCGACGACGACTTGACGAATGTTGGCCACCGCTTGTTCCCGGGCCTCGTTGATGCGCGCCTCGCCGTCCTTGATTTCACCTTCCAGGCGTTCCGTCAGCCGGGCCAGGCGTTCGGCGCTATCGGCCGCCATCCGCTCCGCCGCTTTATGGACGATGGCCTGGGCCTCGTCACGCGCTTCGGCGAGGGCGCTTTCGTAGGCCTGGGCCACGCTTTCCGCTTCCGCCTTCAAGGCTTCCGCCTTTTCCAGGTTGTCGTTGACCCGGTCCTGGCGTTCCTCCAGCACTTCGCTGATGCGCGGCAGGGCGACCCGGGCCATCAGCAGGTAAAGAAGGCCAAAGGATATCGCCAGCCAGATAACCTGCGGCGCGTACTGGGACGTGTCCAGTTGCGGCAGCCCGGCGGCAAGAGCCGGACCGGCGCCGACGGCGAAGGCCCCCAGAACGGACAGGAAGCGAATCGGCATGGCGGGTTTTAAGTGAACAGGATCAGGAACGCGATCAGCAACGCATAGAGCGCCACCGCCTCGACCAGGGCGAATCCCAGCATGGCCAAGCCGAAGACCTGTCCGCGGGCCGCCGGATTGCGGGCGATGGAGCCGATCAGGGACGAGAAGATATTGCCGATGCCGGCGCCAACGCCGCCCAGGCCGATTACAGCCAAGCCGGCGCCCACCATTTTTGCCGCGTCTAGTTCCATGGTCCTATGTCCTCGATTGGGTTTGGGTTATCGAATTCAATGTCGTTAAGAGCATAGCGAGATTGTCCGGCACCGGCCCGCTCCGCCATCCCGCTACCCATAGGGGACAATGGCATCCGGTGGCCGGGAGGGAGAGCGGGCTGACGTCGTAACGTATCATCATAAAACGCCCTAATGCAGGTGAATGGCGTCGTTGAGGTAAAGGCAGGTCAGAATGGTAAAGACGTAGGCCTGGAGAAAGGCGACCAGAAACTCGAAGCCGGTCAGCGCCACGTCGACCGCCAGCGGCGCCCAGCCGCCAAGGATGCCCAGCGGTACCACGAAGCCGGCGAATACCTTCATCATGGTATGTCCGGCCATCATGTTGGCGAAAAGCCGGATCGAAAGGCTCACCGGCCGCGACAGATACGAGACGATCTCGATCGGAATCAGAATCGGGGCCATGACGACGGGGACACCGGCGGGCATGAAAAAACTGAGAAAATGAAGCTTGTGGCGGACGATGCCGATGACCGTCACGCCCAGGAAGACCGTGATAGCCATGGCGAAGGTAACGATGATGTGGCTGGTGAAGGTAAAGCTGTAGGGCAAAAGCCCGATCAAATTGGCGAACAGAATGAACATGAACAACGAGAAGACGAAGGGAAAATACTTGCGCCCCTCGCTACCCACGTTGTCACGCACCATGCCGGCGATGAATTCGTAGCTGAGTTCCGCCATCGACTGCCAGCGCGTCGGCACCAGGGCGCGGCCCCGCATGCTGAGCATCAGGAACGTCGACACGCCGGCGACGGCGAACACCATGAACATGGCGGCATTGGTGAACGAGGCATCGACGCCGCCCAGGTGAATCGGGATTAACGTCTTGACTTCGAATTGCTGAAGTGGATTGGCCACTTGGTCTCCCGCCCGCTACGCCTTTGTTTACTCTGTCCGCCCGATGGTCTCGTCATCGTCACTGGTTTTTTTCGCCGGCGGCCTCGCATAACCAGCGCCAAGACCGATTCCGCTGGCGGCGCGGTAGACGTTCAAAATTCCGGCCGCCGCGCCAAGGAAGAAGAACACGACCAGAAACAACGGCCCCGTTTCCAGCCAATGGTCAAGCAACAATCCGATTCCTACCCCGACAATGAGGGCCGCGATCAGCTCGGTACCGATGCGCATGGCCATTCCGAAGCCGCTCATCGAACCGCCGGGGCCGGCTGCTTCTTTCCCGGTGGCTGACCTCCGTTCGGCCTGGGCCTTGCGCAGCCGGGCATCAAGATCGCCGAGCCGCTTCCGAGGCTTGCCTTCGCTCATAAGGGATATGTGCCGATAACCCTCCCAATCGGCCGAAATCGTGCCAATTCGCGTCGCACCTTACTGACCGGGTTTTGGCCTGTCAACCCCAAACCCCCCACCATAACCATTTGAAATTATTGATAAAAGTTTACCTTTTCCGAGGTCTTCAGGCGGTAGCCCTTAGCTCTTCCGCCTCGCCCAAGTCTACCGACACCAGCTGCGAGACACCGCGCTCCGACATGGTCACGCCGAACAGCCGGTCCATGCGCGCCATGGTCATCCGGTGGTGGGTGATGATCAAGAAGCGCGTCTGACTGGAGTGGGCGATTTCCTCGACCAGATTGCAAAAGCGATCGACGTTGGCGTCGTCGAGTGGCGCGTCGACCTCGTCCATGACGCAGATCGGGGCTGGGTTGGTAAGGAAGACGGCGAACAGCAGCGCCAGTGCGGTCAACGCCTGCTCGCCGCCCGATAACAGGGAAAGGACCTGCAGGCGCTTGCCCGGCGGGCTGGCCATGATCTCCAGGCCGGCTTCCAGCGGGTCATCGGACTCGGTGAGCTGAAGATGGGCCCGCCCGCCGCCGAAGAGTCGCACGAACAAGTCGCGGAAATGTTGGTCGACCTGTTGGAACGAGGCGAGAAGCCGCTCGCGTCCTTCGCGGTTAAGCTCGGCGATGCCTTGGCGCAGTTTTTCGATGGCCTTGATCAAGTCGGCGCGCTCGCTCTCCAGGGACTCTATTTGTTGGCCCAACTCGGTCGCCTCGGCCTCGGCGCGTAGGTTGACCGGACCCATGGTGTCGCGCTCGCGCACCAGGCGTTCGACGCGCCTTTCCACGGCGTCGAGTTGCGGCGCCTCGGCGTCGTCGGCCAAACCGGCAATCTGGCGCAGGTCGTCGGGTCGGCAACCGAGACGCTCGGAGACCCGCTCCCTGAGCGCGCGGCAGGCCTGATCGGCCTGCTCGGCGGCGCCTTCGGCGCGCACCCTTGCCTCGCGCCCTTGGGCCAGATCGGCCTCGGCGGCGCGCAATTCCCTGTCGGCCTCGGCGAGCCGGTTCTCGGCCTCGGCCAGACTGTCGGCGGTGCCATTGCGCTCGCCTTCCGCCGTCTCGATGGTGCTCAGAAGCTGGCGCCGCTGAGCCGCGATTTCATCGGGCCGAGCCGCCAGATTCTCCAGTTCTCCGGCGATGACGCCGCGCCGCTCGTGCAATTGTTCGATGCGCGCCTGGGCGCCGTCCCGGCGCTGCCGCCAGTTTGCCAGTTCCTCGTTGATTTCGGCGGCGCGGCGGCGCCGGTTTTCAGCCTCGCGAAGCACCGCGTTAAGGGCGTCTTGGTGTTCGGACTGGTGGCTTCGGCTGGCGACGAAGGCGGTGCGCAAGTCCGCTACCCGTTGGCGCCCAGCGGACGGATCGCCCACGGCGGCAAGGTCCTTGGCGGCCTCCGTCCCCCGGCTTTCGGTTTCGGCCAGGTCGGCGGCGATGGTTTCGGCCGTATCGGCCAGTCCGGCCAGGCGCGAGGCGTGCCGCGCCACCCGCTCCTTCAAGTCGGCCTGGGTGTCGCGTGCCTCTACGTAGGCGGCATCGGCTTCGCGGACCGCCTCGCGCGCCGCCGCCTCGGCCGCCGCCGCGGTCTCACCGGCTTGGCGCGCCTTGTCGGCGGCACCTTCGGCGTCGGCCAGGGTCTTCGCCGCCTCGGCGATGCGTTTGCGGACCGTGGCGAGGCGATTGCGCTGCTCGAGGCGGGCGGCGGCGGCGGTCGCCGCTCCGGCGCTGACCGTATAGCCGTCCCAGCGCCACAGCGCCCCGTCGCGGCTGACCAGTCTTTGTCCCTGGGCCAGACGAACGGCGAGACGCCGGCCCGCCGCGTCGTCGGCGACGACGCCGATCTGCCCCAAGCGTCGGTCCAAAGCCGGCGGCGCCAGGACGAAGCGGTTCAGGGGCTCTGTTCCGTCGGGCAGGGCAGGGATGGTGTCGAGCGGCGCCAGGGCGTGCCAATGCACCGGCGCCGCTTCGTCGGTCGGCGCCGAGAGATCTTCGCCCAGGGCGGCGCCGAGGGCGGACTCGTAACCGGCCTCGACGGCCACGGCGTCGATGACCGGCGGCCACAGTTCCGACCCTTCGGACTCCAGGATGTCGGCCAAGGCCTGCTCCTCGGCTTCGAGGCGCGCCAAGGCGGTCCCCGCCGTGTGGCTCTTGCCCAAGGTGCGTGTCGTCGCCGCCTCGGCTTCGGCGCGCGCCGCTTCGGTCCGGTCGGCCTCGGCGCGCGCCGCGTCGAGGCCGTGGCGGGCGGTATCCAGTGCCGCCGCCGCCGCATCCAAGGCGGCGCCGTCGACCGACTGGTCCTTCAATTGGTCCCTTTGGCCGGTCACGTCGGCGGCGCGGGCATCGAGCCGCTGGCGGCGTTCTTCAACCTCAGCCATGCGGCGTGTGAGGTCGGCGTGGCGTGCTTCGTCGGCGGCCACCCGCTCGGTAAGTTCGGTGAGCCGCGTCTCGGTTTCCTCGCTTTCCCTGGTGGCCGCCGTCAAGCGTTCCTCGGCCTCGCCGCGCAATTCGTCTTCGCCGACGCGGGCCGCGTCGATCTCGCCCAGTTCGGCTTCCAGGCGCCGAACGGCGGTCGTGGCATCGGCGGCCAGGGCCTTCTCGCGTTCGGTGTCGGCGACGACATGGTCGAGGCGGGTTCGGCACTCGCGCTCCGCCTCCGCCGCGCGTTGTTCTTCGCTATCCAGATTCTCGCGCGCCAGGACAAGACGTTGCAGTCCCGCCGCCGCCTTGGCCTCGGCCTGACGCAACTCGGGAAGCCCGGCCGCCGCCTCCGCCTGGTGTACCGCCCGGGCGCCGGCCCGCTTGGTGTGCTCGGTCACCTTGCCCTCCGCCACGGCAAGGGCGGTGCGGTTGGTCTCAAGGACGTCAAGCGCGGCGCGCCAACGGACCAGAAACAACGCCGCCTCGGCGCGCCGAATGTGATCGCTGATGTTGCGATAGCGGTTCGCCTGACGAGCCTGTTTCTTGAGGCTTTGAAGCTGCGCCGCAAGGGTGATCAGGATATCGTCGAGGCGCTCGAGGTTGGTTTCGGCGCCGCGCAGGCGCAATTCGGCTTCGTGGCGGCGTGAATGCAGGCCGGTGATGCCGGCCGCTTCCTCGAGGAGGGCGCGGCGATTGACCGGCTTGGCGGCGATGACGGCGCTGACGCGGCCTTGACTGACCAGCGCCGTCGACCGTGCCCCGGTGGCCGAGTCGGCGAACAAGAGTTGGACGTCGCGGGCCCGCACCTCCTTGCCGTTGACGCGGTAAGTGGACCCGCTGCCACGCTCGATTCGGCGACCGACCTCAAGGTCCTCGAACTCGTTGAACTGGGCCGGAGCGGCGCGTTCGGAGTTGTCGAGGTCGAGCAGGACCTCGGCGATGTTGCGCGGCGGCCGGTCGGAGGTGCCGCCGAAGATGACGTCGTCCATCTCGCCGCCGCGTATCTGCTTGGCCGACGTCTCGCCCATCACCCAGCGCAGTCCCTCGACCAGGTTCGACTTGCCGCAGCCGTTGGGGCCGACGATACCGGTCAGACCGGGCTCGATGGAAAGTTCCGTCGCCTCGACGAAGGACTTGAAGCCGGTAAGCCGCAGCTTGTTGAATTGTATCAACGCCTTGACCCGTCCCTACTTTTTGCTCTTGAGGGCCTCTTCGATGACTGTTTGGAAGTCCTCGAAGGGAAGCGGGCCGGTGACCTTCACGCCGTCGATCAGGAAGGTTGGCGTCGATTCGATACCGAAGCGCGTCTGGGCCTCGCCGACGCGCTCCTGAATGCCCTTCAAAAGGGCCTCGTTATTAAGGCAGGCATCGAACTCGGCCTTGCCGATGCCGCCAAAGCGGGCGACGCGCTCAAGCTCCTTGCGTGGATCCTTGCTGGTCGCCCAGGACTGCTGACCGCGGAACAGAATTTCGAGAAAACCGAAATACCGTTCCGGCTTTCCGCAGCGGGCCAGCATGGCCGCCGCCAGGGCCAGGGCCACCGGCCGGGTCAGGAAGTCGTTGTAAATCAGCTTCACCTTGCCGGTGTCGATATAGGCCTTCTTGATTTTGGGCAGGGCTTCGCGGTGGAAGGTGGCGCAATGGGGGCAGGTCAGGGACGAGAATTCTTCCATGGTGACCGGGGCGTCGGCGCTGCCCATCACCCGTCTGGCCAGCATGGCGCCGAGCGGACCTTGCTCTTCGGCCGGCGTTCGCCGCGCCACCTGAGGTTCCTTGGCCGCCTCGACCCCTGGGGCCGGTTGCTCGGTGGCCACGAGTGGAGAGCGGTCTTCGCCCGGCCATTCCTTGGCCCCGAACCAAAGCGCACCGACAACCACGATGGCCCCTATGATATACGACATATTACGCAAGCTAGACCCTCATACTACTAGATGTTGATTACTATAATTTCGCCTGGGCGAGTCCACAAGCACCGATCGCGGCGGCCGGTGATAAAAATACGGCCCGCGGGCGGCCCGGGCGGCCCCGGCGGCGGAGTTATACGTCATTTTTTTTTGGCTGTCCCTTGTCGCTCGCCGCCACGACCCGTCCCAGGGCGTCGAGGGCGGCGCGCAGGTCTTCGTCCTCGATGGCGGCCAGGCGATCGGCGAGGTCCTTTTTCTCGCTCCGGTCAAGGGCGCGCGGCGCCGGCCTTGGCGGGGCCTTGGCGGGCGGCAGGGGGCCGTGGACGATCCTTAGGCGCTCGACCGAGCGATAGCCGAAATAGCCGTTGATGCGGTCCAGGAGTTGCGGTTCCAGGTGCTGTAATTCGGCCGCCAGGGCACCGCTGTCGACGCGCAGGTGGAGGATGCCGCGATCACGTCCGCCGCCTTGATAGGCGATCCTCTCGGGCACCGTGTGGGCCGCCAGGTGGCGGCCGACGATGGCCGGCCATTCGGTGATCACGGCACCGCCGGCGAAGCCGCGCTTGCCGAAGATCGGCCGCGTTACCTTGTTCAGCGCTCCCGCCAGGGCGCGCGGGCCGCCGCCTCTTTTCGCCATCGGCGTCTCCGTTAGGATTGTCGGACCGAGGGGCCGGGGTATGGTACGGTCGGGGGTAGGCCGACACAACAACCAACACCGCGATTGCCATGGCCGCCGATCTCAGCCGCCGCCTTCTCGCCTGGTACGACGGCCACGCCCGCGCCCTGCCATGGCGGACGGTGGGCGGCGGCCGCCCCGATCCCTATCGGGTGTGGGTGTCCGAGGTGATGCTGCAACAGACCACGGTGGCGACGGTGGTGCCCTATTTCAACCGGTTCATCGAACGGTGGCCGGACGTCGGCGCGCTTGCCCGGGCATCGCTCGACGATGTCCTCCATGCCTGGCAGGGCCTTGGATATTACGCCCGCGCCCGCAATCTGCACGCCTGCGCCCGGGTCGTGGCGCAGGAGAAGGGCGGGCGCTTTCCCGACAGCGAAGAGGGTCTTGGCGCCTTGCCCGGCATCGGCACCTATACGGCCGCCGCCATCGCCGCCATCGCGTTCTCGAGACGGGTCGCCGCCGTGGACGGCAACGTGGCCCGCGTGCTCGCCCGCCTGTTCGCCGTCGACGACCCTCTGCCCGGCGGCGGGGCGCGGTTGCGATCCCTGGCCCGCGACCTGGTTCCCGCCCGGCGGCCGGGCGATTTCGCCCAGGCGATGATGGACCTCGGCGCGACCCTGTGCACCCCCAGCCGTCCCGATTGCGGGCGCTGTCCCTGGTCATCGGCCTGTGTCGCCGGGCGCGCCGGCAAGGCCGAGGCCTATCCCGTCCGCCGGCCCGCCAAGGCCAAGCCGGTACGCCGCGGCGTCGCCTTTTGGACCTTGCGCGCCGACGGTTGCTTGCTTTTGCGCCGGCGCCCCGAAAACGGGCTGCTGGGCGGCATGATGGAGGTGCCATCCACGGATTGGCGGGCCGGCGAATGGACCTTCGCCGAAGCGCGCCGCCAGGCGCCGGCGACGGCGCGCTGGCGCCGCGTACCGGGCGTGGTGCGCCACACGTTTACCCATTTTCATCTTGAGTTGTCGGTGCTTGTCGGGCGCCCCAAGGCGGCTGCGACGGCCGGCGTCTGGTGTCGGCCGTCGCGCCTCGGCGACTACGCGCTTCCCACCGTGATGAAAAAAGTGGCGCGATTGGTCGCTCAATCGTCGTAGGCGACCAGGGTGTCGAAGGGCACGTCCAACTTGGCCCGCCCGCCAAGGAAATTGAGCTCGACCATGCAGGCGGCGCCGACGACCTCGGCGCCGACCTTGCGGAACAGATCGATAGAGGCCGCCAAGGTGCCGCCGGTCGCCAGCAGGTCGTCCAAGATCACTACCCGCTGTCCCGGTTGAACGGCGTCGTCTTGTATCTCGATGGTGTCGGTGCCGTATTCGAGGGCGTATTGGTGAGAATTGGTCGGTCCGGGAAGCTTGCCCTTCTTACGCACCATGACGAACCCCAAACCTAACTTGAGCGCCAGGGGCGCGGCGACCAGGAAGCCGCGCGATTCGATGCCGGCAAGGACGTCGGGCCGGTGTTGGCTGATCAGCTTGGCCATGCGCCCCATGGCGACCTGCCAGGCATCGGGTTCGGCCAGCAAGGTGGAGATGTCGTAAAACAGGATGCCGGGATTGGGAAAGTCGGGAATGGCCCGAATATGGTCCTTGATATCCATGGATCACCGCAATTGGGAAGGGATGAAAAAACACCGCCGGTCCATCCTAGCGCGCCGGTTCTCCATCGGCAATTCGTTGCAGGTGCCCCTGGTTGGACAAGGAACCATTTGTTTCAATTTTCGCCGCCGTGGTTCATTTGTTTGCATTTGTGGCGCCGCCCGGATTACCATTGGCATTCGTCCTTGGTCACGGGAAGACCGGCTTCGATGGATTTCAACGACCTTTCGCGGCAAATCGCGGATATGTTCCCGCGCCTCAGTCCCCAGTTGCAACGCGCCGCGCATCACGTCTTGCAGCGTCCCGACGACGTGGCGCTGAAGTCCATGCGCAAGGTTGCCGCCGATGCCGAGGTTCACCCTTCGACCATGGTGCGCCTGGCGCGCGCCTTCGACTTCGAAAGCTATACCGGGTTTCGCGAACCCTTTCAGCAGCGCCTGCGCCTGCGCCCCACTACCTATCTGGATCGGGCGCGCGACTTGCAAGAGTGCGGCGCCGGCGAGGAGGCCTCCATTCTTCTGCGCGACGTGGTGACCACCCATGGCGCCAATCTGCGCGAGTGTTTCGAAATCAACGGGCCGGACACCTTCCTGGCCTGTGCCGATGCCTTGTCCGAGGCACGGCGTATCTTCGTCGTCGGCGTCAGGGGGTATTACCCGGTCGCATTCTTCTTCCATTACGTCTACCGGATGTTTCGCCCCAACTCCATACTGATCGACGGGCGCGGGGCCACGTTGATCGACGACCTGCGCGTTATCGATTCCGACGACGTCATCTTGGCCATCAGCGTCCATCCCTATTCATACGAGTCCGTCAAGGCGGTGGAGTACGCCAAGAAACGGGGCGCCACGACGGTGGTCGTCACCGACAGTCTGGTCTCTCCCCTTGTCGAGAGTGGCGACAACGTGCTCATCGCCAACGACAAAAGCCCGTCGTTCTTCCATTCCGTCGCCCCGGCCATGGCGGTAGTCGAGTCCCTGATCGTCCTGATGGTGGCGCGCGGCGGCGAGGAAACATTGTGCGCCATCGAGGACAGCGAGCGCCATCTGAGGGAAGTCAAGGCCTATTGGAATCAGAGCGTGAAACCGACAGGCAAATCATTGAGGCCGAGGGGGCCGCGAAGTCCATGACCCACATCCTGCAACGTCAAACCGGCGTCGTCGCGCCGGTGGCCGCCGGCGGCGACGGCATCTATGTCATCGACAAGGAGGGCAAGCGCTACGTCGACGCGACGGGCGGTCCTTCGGTCGCCTGCCTGGGTCACGGCGACCCCGAAGTGCGCCAGGCGGTCATCGACCAGATGGAAAAAATTTCCTATGTCAGCAACCAGTTTTTCACCACCGAGGTTGCCGAGGATCTGGCCGATATCCTGATTGCCGGCGCGCCGCCGGGGATCGCTTCGGTTACCTATACCTGCGGCGGCTCGGAGGCCGTCGAATCGGCGATCAAGATGGCGCGTCAGTATTTTGTCGAGATTGGACAGCCCGAACGTTATCGCTTCATCGCCCGGCGTCAGAGCTACCATGGCACCACACTCGGCACCCTGGCGGTGGGCGGCCATGTGGCCCGGCGCGCGGCTTACGAACCGATGCTGATGGAGACCTCGCACATCGCACCCTGTTATGCATACCGGGGCATGGCGCCGGGCGAGAGCGAAGAGGATTACGGCCTTCGCGTCGCCGACGAACTGGAAGCCGAGATATTAAGGCTGGGGCCCGAAACGGTGGCCGCATTCTTCGCCGAAACCGTGGTCGGCGCCGCCCTCGGCGCGGTGCCGCCGGTGCCCGGATACTTCAAGCGCGTGCGCCAGATCTGCGACCGCCATGGCGTCCTTCTGGTGCTTGACGAGATCATGTCGGGCATGGGACGGACGGGGACCTTGCATGCCTGCGAGCAAGAAGGCGTCTCGCCCGATCTGATGACCGTCGCCAAGGGCCTGGGGGCCGGCTACCAGCCCATCGGCGCCGTCCTGGTCGGCGCCAGGATCGTCGATGCCATCGCCGCCGGCAGCGGCACGCTTATGCATGGCCTTACCTACATGGCCCATCCGGTGGGCTGCGCCGCGGCCCTGGCCGTCCAGCGCGCCATCCGCGACCGCGACCTCTTGGCCAACGTGCGCCGCCAGGGCGCGGTGTTGAGTGACGCGCTTCAGGACCGCTTCGGCAACCACCACCACGTCGGCGATATCCGGGGACGCGGACTGTTCTGGGGCGTGGAACTGGTCGCCGACCGCGACACAAAGGAGCCCTTCGACGCCGATCTCAAGCTCAACGCGCGGGTCAAGGCCGAAGGCATGGCGCGCGGATTGATCTGCTATCCGATCGGCGGCAACGTGGACGGAATAAGTGGCGATGTGGTGATGATATCGCCGCCGTTCATCGTCGGCGAGACCCAAGTCGGCGAGATCGTGGAATTGGTTAGTGAGGCGGTGGATGCCGCCCTCGCCACGGTAACCGGCCAATAGATCATTTGATATGAAAAAGCGGTTGATGGAATCATTTGTTGCAAAACCTGCCGAGGCAGGGATAGCGTAGACTAGACGGCAAGGGACGGTCATCGGCGGACCGATCATGATTTTGGTTTGTGTCCGCCGGGAGCCGAACTAAACTGACGTTAGTTTCGGGTCGACGCGCTAAGTTGACCGAACGGGGAGGCATAATGAGTGACCGGACACAACATACCGGCCCGGAGGAGATGCAAGGCTCGCAACTCCTGTTCCAAGCCTCACGCTGGGGTACTCCCCAGGCCCGGGCCAAGCCGGCCCGCGCCGCACGAACTATTCATCAATTGAGTCAACTAGGGAGATAGCCACAATGAAAAGGCTCACGCTTATGACACTCGCCCTGGCGCTGGTCGCGGGGGCGTTTACCTTGACCGCCGGCGACGCGGCGGCACAGGGCAAGAAACAGTTCATCGCCATCGGCACCGGCGGTCCGACGGGCGTCTACTTCGTCACCGGCAACGCCATCTGCCGCTCGGTCCACAGGGCGGCGGCCGAAGGCCGCAAGTCGGGCCGCAAGCACGGCATCCGCTGCTCGGCGCCGTCGACTGGCGGCTCGACCTACAACATCAACAACATCATGGCGGGCGATCTTGAATTCGGCGTCGCCCAGTCGGACTGGCAGTTCCACGCCTACAACGGCTCGAGCAAGTACGAAGGCAAGGCGGTCAAGAAGCTCAGGGCCGTTTTCTCGGTCCATCCCGAGCCCATCCAGATCATCGTCGGCAAGGGCGTCAACATCAACGGCTGGGGCGACCTCAAGGGCAAGAAGGTTAATATCGGCAACCCGGGCTCCGGTCAGCGCGGTACCGCCGACTTCCTGATCAAGGAATCCGGTTGGGACAAGGACAAGGACTTCAAACTGGCCGCCGAGCTGACCTCGACGGAGCAGTCGAAGGCACTGTGCGACGGCAAGATCGACGCCTTCTTCTACACCGTTGGTGTGCCCAACGCCGGTGTTTCCGTGGCGACCGATGGCTGCGGCGCCAAGATCGCCAATTTCAACGGCTCTCTGGCAAAAAGTATGGTCACCAAGGACCGGCCCTATTACGCCTGGGCGACCATTCCCAAGGGCACCTACAAGACCACTTCCTCCGACGTAACCACCTGGGGCGTCAAGGCGACGTTCGTGACCAGCGCCGACGTGCCGGAAGACGTGGTTTATGAGGTGACGCGCGCGGTGTTCGAGAACTTCGAGGAGTTCAAGAAGTTGCACCCGGCGTTCAAGAATCTTGATCCCAAGACGATGATCAAGGACGGCCTCTCGGCGCCGCTGCATAAGGGCGCCGCCAAGTACTACAAGGAAAAGGGCTGGATGTAGGCCCAATGCGCCAAGGGTTGGCGGCACCCCTGCGTTCGTTGCGCGGGGGTGCCGTGCCTTGACCCAGGATCCGTGATCTTCATTGAAGGACGGGGGGTATGGCTGAGGCGGAATCGCCGGCGACGGAGCCGGCACCGGAGGACCTGGAAAATACTCTGGAAGAGATAGAATACACCGGGCGCCAGCACGCGCCCCGGGTAGCAATCGTCATTGGCTTTATCGCCGCCCTGTGGTCGATCTTCCAGTTGTGGATCGCCTCGCCCCTGCCGTTCATTTTCGATTTTGCGATCATCGTCGACGTCCCGGCCCGTGGCATTCATTTGGCCTTTGGGCTTCTTCTTTGTTTTCTTATCTTTCCCGCCTCGCGACGCCAGGCGGGGGCAAGGATTCCGCTTTCCGACCTCGTCCTGGCGTTGGTCGCCACCGGCTGCGCCCTTTACATGTGGCTGGGCTGGGAAGGATTGTCGGAGCGTGCCGGCATCCTGCTCACCTATGACCTTTCGATTTTCGGTTTCGAATTTACCTTTCCCATTGAGGCCATCATCGGCGGGACGGGTATCGTCCTCTTGTTGGAGGCGACGCGGCGCTCGATCGGCTTGCCGTTGGTCGTCGTCGCCACGATTTTCCTGCTCTATTCGATCTTCGGCCAGTCGATGCCCGATATCATCTCCCACAAGGGCGTCAGCCTGACGCGGTTGACCGGATATCAGTGGCTGGGCGGCGAGGCCATCTTCGGTATCCCGATCGACGTTTCGGTCAGCTTCGTCTTCTTGTTCGTCCTCTTCGGGGCGATGCTGGACAAAGCCGGCGCCGGGAAATACTTCCTCGACCTGGCCTTCGCCATGGTCGGGCGGTTCCGCGGCGGACCGGCCAAGGCGGCCATCCTGGCCTCGGGTATGACGGGACTGATTTCCGGCTCCTCGATCGCCAATACCGTGACCACGGGGACATTCACCATTCCGGTGATGAAGCGCATCGGTATTCCGGCGGTCAAGGCCGGCGCCATCGAGGTCGCGGCCTCGGTCAACGGCCAGATCATGCCGCCGATCATGGGCGCCGCCGCCTTCATCATCGCCGAACTGGTCGGCATCACCTATTTCGACGTCATCGTCGCCGCTTTCATCCCCGCCTTTATCTGCTACATAGCGCTTCTCTACATTTCGCACCTGGAGGCGATGAAGCTGGGCTTGAAGCGCCTGCCCGCGGCCGAAATTCCACCGCTTCGAGAGACCTTCCTGAGCGGCGTCCATTTCATCATCCCGATCGTCGTCTTGGTCTACCTGCTGATGGTCGAGCGGTGGACGCCCGCCAGTTCCGTCTTCTACTCAATCCTTCTGATGATGGTCATCGTCGTGGTTCAGCACGTAATTGCGGCTTTGCGCGGCGGAGATGCCTCGGTCGGCCGCGCCGTCACCGAGGGATTGATCGATATCTACGCCGGTCTCATCGCCGGGGCGCGCAACATGATCACCATCGCGGTGGCGGTGGCGGCGGCCGGCATCATTGTCGGCTCGGTCTCCTCGACCGGCCTCAACAACGCCTTGGTCGGCGTCGTCGAGGCGATATCGGGCGGCAACGTATTCATCCTATTGGCCATGACCTCGGTGCTCTGCATCATTCTTGGCATGGGCCTGCCGACGACGGCCAACTATCTGGTCGTGGCATCGCTGCTGGCCGGCGTGGTGGTGGAACTGGGGAATGCGGCGGGCCTCGTATTTCCGCTTATCGCGGTGCACCTCTACGTCTTCTATTTCGGGCTTATGGCCGACGTCACGCCGCCGGTGGCCTTGGCCGCCTTCGCCGCCTCGGCGATCTCGCGCGCCGATCCCATCAAGACCGGCATCCAGGCCTTCTATTACGAGATCAGGACGGCGATCCTGCCGGTCGTATTCATCTTCAATCCCGAGCTTCTGCTGATCGGTGTCGAGAGTGTGTGGCACGGAATTGCGGTCTTCATCATAGGGCTGATCGCCATTCTCAGTTTCAGCTCGCTGACCCAGAACTTCATGTTCGCCCGCAACAAGGTTTACGAGGCGATCATACTGGCCGTGGTGACGGTGGCGCTGTTCAGACCGGATGTCTTCATGGACCGGGTTTACCCGGCCTTCGCCACCGCCGATCTGAAAGCCTTCGCGGCCGGCGAAGCGGTGGCCAAGCCCGGATATACCATCCGCTTGCACGTCGTGCGCCAGACCGAGTACGGCGACCGCTTCAAGCTCTATTCGGTGGCAACTCCCGGGATCGTGCCGGATGAGACATACGGGCGATATGGGCTCAAGGTGGAGCCCGCCGACGGCCGCTTTGAGGTGACCGCTCTGGAATTCAACGGCCTGGCCGAACAACGCGGCATCGAGGTCGGCGATATCGTCACCGACGTGGATGTGGAAACGGTGGGCCGGCCGGCCAAGGAATGGGTTTATCCCTTTGCTTTCGCCCTGCTGGGGTTGGTCATGGTCTTGCAGTTGATGCGCCGCCGCCGCGATTCGGCCGCGGCACCCAGCACTCCATAGGGGGCCGACCATGTACTCCGATATCCTCCTCGCCGTCGATCTCACCGACGAAAGTTCGTGGAACAAGGCCCTGCCGACGGCTGTCGGCTACTGCCAGTCCTTTGGCGCCACCTTGCACATGCTTTCCGTGGTGCCCGATTTCGGCATGACCGTCGTCGGCCAGTATTTTCCCAAGAATTTTGAGAATGAGGCGGTCGAGTCGGCGCGCAAAGAGCTGCTCGCCCTTGCCGAGCGCCAAGTGCCCTCCGGCGTCGCGGTCGAGCACGTCGTTGCCTACGGCAGCATCTACGAAAAAATCCTGGCCGCCGCCCGGACCATCGAGTGCGACCTCATCGTGATGGCCTCTCAACGGCCCGAACTGAAGGACTACCTGTTGGGTCCCAACGCGGCCCGGGTGGTGCGCCACGCCGATTGCTCGGTGCTCGTGGTGCGCGGTTGAGGCATCCCGTTTAGGGACCTACTTCTGCGATTTTAAATACGCGATCACGTCGTCGCGCTCGGCCGCTTTTTTCAGCTTGTAGGTCATCTTGCTCTTGCCCTTGGCATCGCCCAAGGCCTTGCGGATGAATTTCCTGGGGTCCTTGATGTATTCCGCGATGGCGTCGTCGTTCCACACCAGTCCCTTGCCGGCCGCCTGCTTGTAGCTCGGCGAATATTTGTAACCCTTGGCCAGGCCCGGTTTATTGCCGTAAATGGCGAACAGGTTGGGCCCGACTTTGTTCTTTCCGCCCTTCTTGATGGTATGGCACGCAAAACAACGTTTCTTGAAGACCTTGGCGCCGTTCTTGGCGTCGCCCGCGGCGAGCGCCGCTGTGCTGGACAATCCCATAGCCAAGGCGACGCTAAGTGCCAGGACCCTACCTTTGTTCATTACAAATCTCCTACAAGCAGCCGTCGTGTGAAATTGGCTTCCCATAGATAGGAAGCCTCGGCGGCATTATTAACAGAGATTGCGGGTTTGCAAGCGCGCGTTTCCATATTTTTCCAATTTCTTGAAACATGAGGCCGGCGGCGGTTCAAGTTCTTACGGATAACCCAGCTCTCGCCAGATGGCGTAGTCTTCGCGGAACTCCGCCAGGGAATTCCATACGCGCCGGAAGTCCGAATCGGCCAAGGTCTCCTCGTCCACCACGTCCCGCCAGGCGTGCTCGAACGCTTTCAAAACGGGCCTCGGCCAACGGTGTAGCTCAACCCCCTTGGCCTGGATGTCCTTCAACGCTTCGAATTGAAGGGCTTCGCCCTCGGCCAGTCCATAACGCAGGTTGTCGCCGCATGCCGTTTCGACGCGCACCTTCTGGATGGGCTCCAGCTTCTTCCACTGATCCAGGTTGACGATCAAGGGGAACAGTGTCGCCGGTTGGTGCCAACCCGGGAGATAATAATGTTTCGCCAGACGGTCGAGGCCAAGGGCCCGGTCAACGGCCGGCATCGAGAACTCGGCGGCGTCCAGGGTTCCCGCCTCGAGGGCCATGAAGATATCGCCACCGGCCAGGGCCACGGCGGCGACTCCCAACTTCTCCATGACCCTGGCCCCCAGGCCCGTTATGCGCATGCGCAGCCCCTTGAGGTCGTCGACGACCAGGATTTCCTTGCGGAACCAGCCCGACGCCTCGGGGGCGAGAAGACCGCAGGCCACGGCCTGGATGTTATGTTTGCGGTAAAGGGTTTCCATCAACGCCTTGCCGCCGCCGAATTCGATCCAGGCCAGATACTCGCCCGCCGTCGGGCCGAAGGGAACGGCGCTGAACAGACTGATAGCGCTGGACTGGCCCATTAACGAGGCGGGAGAGGCGAAGGCGGCGTCGATGGCGCCCGACCCCACGGCATCGAAAATCTGATCGGCGGGCACCAGGGTCCCGGGCTCAAAGAAGCAGATTTCCATGGTGCCGCCGGAGACCCGCCAAACCTGCGTCTCAAGCCTTTTGGCCAGGGTCCCAAGCTGAGGCAGGCCGGCGCCATAGGCACTGGCCATCTTCCATTGCACTTCGGCCGGGTCGGGCCTTGGCGCCAGCGGGATGGAGGCGATCGACTCGCCGGCCGGCCGCCGTCCCTGGATGCCGGCCTTGACCAGGTTGGCGCCATCGCCGGAGGCCAATTCAAGGCGTGGCGAAATCACCGTCACCCCGACGACGATTCCGACGACCAGACCGACGATTACCGCGATGACCGAGTTGCGCATGCACCGTTCTCCAGACCACGCGGGCGAACCCCATGCGGTGGTTTCTTTTTGCCAGCCTTTGGTTGGCCGCGCAACCGGCGTCGGCGCGTTGACGGGGATAGGGCATATGGCTAGGGTCTATTCCACCCCCACCACCGATGACGGGCTTGCCCCGCAGGAGAATATAATGGCCCAAGCGCGTACCGACTGGAAAGGTGTGTTCACCCCGATCGTCACGCCGTTCACCCCCGATGGCGCCTTTGACGAGGCCGCCGTTCGCCAGGTCGTCGACCAGCAAATCGCCGAAGGGGCGCATGGCATCATTGCCGCCGGCAGCACCGGCGAGTGGTTCTCCCTGACCGACGACGAGCGCATCCGTCTGTTCGAGGTGTGCAAGGAACAGGTGGCCGGCCGCCGGCCCCTTCTCGCCGGAACGGCGGCCATCGGCACCGACCAAGCGGTAGCGATGACGCGGGCGGCCAAAAAGATCGGCTGCGACGGTTGCATGGTTCTGCCGCCGCCCTACGCGCTGCCGTCAAGGCGCGAGGTAATCGCCCACTACAAATCGATCGCCGACGTCGGTCTGCCGATCATGCTTTATAACAATCCCAATCGCACTCAGATCGATCTGGTGCCGTCGTTGGTCGACGATCTTGCCGCCTTCGACGCGGTGGTTGCCATCAAGGACAGCTCAAAAGACCTGTTCCAGAAGGCCGAGACCTGTCACCGGGTCAAGGACCGCCTCGCCGTGTTCACCGGCATGGAGCCTTACGCGCTGACCATGATCCAGCGTGGCGTGGTGGGCATCGTGTCGATGATGGCCAACGTCTGCTGCACCCACGTCGTCGCTAATTTCGAGCATTCCTTCGCCGGCCGCTACGCCGAGGCGATGCCTCACCAGGATGTCATCGACCGCGCCTTCGAGATCATCGCCCGTCACGGCCTTGGCAACTATCCCACCATCAAGGCGATGATGAATGTCCTGGGCCGGTGCGGCGGCGACGTGCGCCAGCCCTATCTGCCGGCGCCGGACGATGTGCTGGCGAAAATCAGGGACGAACTGGCGGCCATCGGGCTGACCGCCGCCAGCGTGGGCAATCAGGCCGCCGCCGAGTAGGTTCGTGCCGCCGCTGGTGCCGACGGGGGACCAGGTGTTCCTCGACCATGTCGGCCTTTTCGTACCCGACCTGGAGGCCTCGCCCGATCGTTACGCCGACCTTGGCTTTAACCTGACGCCGCCGGCGCGCCATGGCGACGCCGGCGCCGGGCCGAGCGGCACCGGCAACCGCTGCGCCATGTTCGGCGCCGGATACCTGGAGATTTTGGGATCCACCGGCGAGGATACGCCCCTGGCGCGGCAACTGCGGGCCGGACTCGATCGCTACCCCGGCCTGCATCTGATCGCCTTTGCCGTCGCCGACGCCGAAGCGCACCATGAGGCCCTGCCGGGGCGGGGCTTCGAAGCGCAAGCCATGGTCCGCCTGCGCCGTTCGGTGCCGACCGAGGATGGCGAAGCGACGGCGTGTTTCGACGTCGTACGCCCGCTGCCGGGATCGATGCCCGAAGGGCGCATCCAGATGCTGACCCACCACACGCCCGAGCTGGTCTGGCAGCCGCGCTATCGAGATCACGCCAACGGCGCCTTGGCGCTGAGCAGTGTCTTGGTCGCCGTCGATGACGTGGCCGAGGCCGCCGCCCGCTTTGCCCGTTTCCTCGGCCGCGGGTCGCCAAGCGGCGGCGAACGGGGAGAGGTGGCGTTGGACCGGGGGCGCCTCGCATTCGTAGAGCCCGGGCGTCTCGGCGCGAAGTTGGCGGGGGTCGCGGCACCGTCGGTGCCCTATATCGCGGCAATGAGCCTGGAAACCGCCGGTCTGGAAGCGACGAAGCGTTATTTCGACGGCCGGGACATCCCCTGGGAGCCCCTGGACGGCGGCCGGATCAGGGTCCCCGGCCGGGCGGCGCTTGGTGCGCACCTGGTCTTTCACGAACCGGACGCTGGACCCGGATGGTGATTTCCTAGATCACCGGCGTCAGCAGCGGCTTGCCATCGAAATAGGCGCACAGGTTGTCGGCCGCCAACTGGGCAAAGATCATCCGTCCCTCTTTCGTTTTCCACGCGGCATGGGGCGACACCACCACGTTCTCCGCCGCCAAAAAGGCCTCCGGCACATGGGGTTCGTCGTCGAATACGTCGAGCGCCGCCGCGCCCACGGTGCCGTCCGCCAGGGCCTTGGTAAGCGCCTCCATATCGACGCAATGGCGCACCACGTTGACCAAGATTCCCTCGGGTCCCAGGGCCGCGAGGACGGCTTTGTCGACCATGTGGTGGGTCTCGGGGATGGTCGGGCAGGTGATGACCAGAAAATCGACGGCGCCGGCCATCTCCAACAGGTCGGGACAGAAGCGGTAGGTTACGTCGTCGAAGGCGGCGGGTTCGTGATAGTGGATGTCCATCGCAAACCCCTCGGCGCGCCGGCCGACCCGCCGGCCGATGCGGCCCAGGCCGGCGATACCGATTTTCTTTCCCGAAACCCGGGTGGCAAAGGGAAACCCGCCCTCCAGCCACTTGCCGGCGCGGATGAAACGGTCGCCCTCGCCGATACGCCGCGCCGCGGCAAGCAACAGGCCGATGACCAAGTCGGCGACGTCGTCAACGGAAATGGCCGGCGCGTTGGTCAGCCGGATGCCGCGGTGGCGCAAAAGCTGCAAGGGAAAGCGGTGCATGTGGCCGCCCGGGACGGCGATCATTTCAAGTTTGGGCAGGGCGTCGATCAGGCTTTCCCCGACGCCCCGGTTGGTGGTCGCCAACATACCCCGGATACGCGCCGCCACGTCTTCGGGCACCGCCTCGGCGCCCTTTCCCTCGGCCAGCTTGTGGATGGTGAAATGGGGCTCCAGAAGCGGCAGAATAGGCAGCACCGTTGAGGCGTCCTCAAGGAACAGGATTTCCGGTTTCATGGCTCTATCCGTCCGCCGTTAGTCGAATCGTTCGACGGTGTACTTGGCGAGGCGGTCTTCATCGACGTCGATGCCGAGCCCCGGACCGTCGGGCACCGTGACCTTGCCCCCTTTCGCCGGATAGGGCTCGGCCAACAGGTCCTCTTTCAGATAATAGACGGCCTGGTAGAACTCGCAGCCGAGGGGAAAGTTGCGTGTCGCGGCGATCATGTGGGTGCCGGCCAGGTGGGCGATGCCGGTCTCGAACATGGAACCGCCGTAACACGAAATGCCGGCGGCGTCGGCAATCGCCGCGATTTCCTTGCCGCGCAGCATGCCGCCGCTCTTGAACACCTTGATGCTGATCAGATCGACGACGCGCCGGGCGGCGACGTTCAAGGCCTGGCTGGGCGAAAACACCGTTTCGTCGGCCATGACCGGGGTGTCGAGCGCACGGGTGATCTCGGCCAGGGCCTCGACCTTGTCCATGGGAACGGGTTGCTCGATGAAGGTCGGGTTGAAGGCCTCGATGTCGCGCAGCTTGATGATGGCGTCGAAAACGTCCATGCCCTGGTTGTAATCGACCCGGATATCGACGTCTCCGGGGAGCTCGGTGCGTAACTTCTCCAAGCGCCGGATGTCCTCGGCGTGACCGGCAAAGCCGGTCTTCACCTTGAAGATGCGGTGGCCGGTGGCGCACAGTTCCTTGGCGATTTCGATGTCGGCGTCGATGTCGGGGTTGGCGATCGAGAAACTGAGCGGGATCTCGGAACGGTAGGCGCCGCCGAGCAGGTTGTAGACCGGCGTCTTGAGCGCCTTGCCCATGATGTCGAAGAGCGCCATTTCCATCGCCGCCTTGGCTTCCGTGGCATGCACCACGGTCTTTTCGGCGCCCGCCATCAGCCACTCGATGCGAAACGGGTCGGCGCCGATCAAAAGCGGCCGCAGGTGGACGTGAAGCGCCCCGACGCAGGCCTCGGCGGTACCGGTGAACACGGGCCAAGGGGCCGCCTCGCCCCATCCCGTTATGCCGGCGTCGGTGTCGATCTTGACGATAACGACGCCGGCCTTGTCCGAAACATCGCCCGAACCCTGGCGGCGCACGGTCTTGACGGGAATGGCGACGGTAAAAACCGAAAGGCCGGTGATGGTAATGCCGCTCATTGTGTTTCTCTCTTTTCTGGTAATGGGATGTGGCCGGTCAGTTGCCGATTTGCAGGGCCGAGACCATGGAACGCAGGGTCGCCATGACGCTCGGCGCGACCACGGCGGCCGTGCTCTTGTTGGTTGGTGACGGCCGGTTGTGGGAAACCAGTTCCAGGCCGACGGCATCGGATTCGACCTCGACGCGGTGGATGACGCCGGGGATGCCGTCGTCGACCCACAGTTCGATTGTGGTGTCGTCGAGGCCGGCACCAGCCAGGCTGAGGGTCGTCGCCACGTTGAAATGACGCGGAAAGGCTTTGGATGCCTCGCGCGCCGTGCCGCTGAAGACATGTACCGGTTCGGAGGGGGGCGTCGTGAAGTCGAAGCCCTTGGCGATCAGGTAGTCCTCCTTGGCCACCGATTCGGGCCGCATGCGAGAGATCAGCTTGGCGCTCTTGATGCCGCCTTCTCGGGCGCTACGGATGAGGTCGAGGCCGGGCAGGGCGCCGCTCGAGATTCGGATGATCCCGCCATGCTTCTCGGCCAGGTCGAGCAGATCCGGGTTGGCGCCAAGCGCCCCGGCGCTCACCGCCACCAGGGTCTTGCCGGCTTCCAGCGCGACCCGCGCGATCTCGGCGAAGGCTTCATAGACGGCGCATTCGACGATAACGTCGGCATGCTCGGGAAACTCCGCCAACGGGATCACCTTGGGGCGGCTATCCAGGCGCTCGCTAAACCCGCGCGCCTTCTCCAAGTTCTTGCTGCATATCGCCGTCAGTTGGATTTGCGGGATCTCTCCCGCCGCCAGCCGCTGCACCACGGTGCCGCCGACATTGCCCAGGCCGGCGACGGCGACCCGCAGGGGATTGTCCTTGGAATAAAGCAATGCACTCACGCTCGGTCCTCTCTCTTCGGGTTGTTCAAGCTTGCGCCGGCCGGCCCACAAGGTCGGCATATTCCGCCAAGCTCGGCGCTTCGGGTAGTCCGGCGATGGCGTTCAGGAGGGCGCCAACGCCCTCGGGCGGCGCGACGGCGGAAACCAGCGACGTGAACTTGGCTTCCAGGTCTTGGGTGCTCAAGGGCGTTGCGGGATAGCCGCGCGCGATGTCGTTGCGCCGCCTTAGGGTGCGGCCGTCGCGTGTCGTCACCTCGATTATGGTGGCATAAGAATCGGGGAACGCGTCTTCCAACTCGCCCTCGTCGGCGACGACGCGGGTGCGCCGGCTCAGTTCGGCCAGCGCCGGATCGGTCTCCCTGCGGTCTTCGAAGAAAACGCCGACCCGGACCTCGCGGTCGGCCACGGCGACGGGCAGGATGTACTGGGCCGAGTGACTCCTCAGCGGATTGTCGTCGATGCAATGGACGCCGGAGCTAGGGAAATGCATGGCCAGGCTTTCGATATCGCCGGGCGCAAGGTCTTCCTCGTCGACGATGTCGAGAAGGGCATCGACGCCCGGATGCAGGAAGGCGACGCAGGAAAACGGCTTGATGGCAAGTTCGGTGATACCGTTCCACGTTTTTCCCAGGTCCGCCGTCAACAGCTCGGGCCTGGCATCCCGGCTGAAGGCATGGAAGACCGTATGGCCGTGGTCGAAGACCGACACCGGACCGCCGAAGCCGGCCTCGGCAAGCAGTGCCGCCGTTATGCCATTGCGCGCCGCCATGCCCATCTGGAAGGGCCGGGCGTTCTCCGTCGGGTCGTTCTCCCAGGCCATCATGCCCGAGGCCTGGCAGGCGCTGAGGCCAAAGGCGCGAACCATGGCTTGCGCCTCGAGGCCGAGCAAAAAACCGGCCGCCGCGGCGGCGCCGAAGGTGCCGCAAACCGCCGAAGGATGAAATCCGAGCGCATACTGTTGGGCCGGACCGATGGCCATGGAAACCCGGTATTCGACCTCGCAGCCAAGCGCCACGGCGGCCAGGAACGCCTCGCCCGAGGCACCCGTGCGTTCGCCCACCGCCAGCGCCGTCGGGATTAGGACGGCGATCGGGTGCAGGATGGCGCCGGGGTGATAGGGCTCGATATCACAGGCATAGCCGAGCGTGCCGTTGGCCAGCGCCGCGTTGACGCAATCGGTCTTGAAGCCGTGACCGACCACGGTCGCCTCTGCCTTGCCGCCGTGCCGCCTGACGAACTCGGCAATGAGGGGGCCGGTGGAATAGGCCGGGTTGGCCGCCGTCAGCATGGCCCCGGTGCCGTCCCGAACCACGTTCAGGGTGCTCTCCTTGACCTCATCGGGCAGGACGGCGGGGCGGAAGGCCCCGACAAAGGCGGCAAGGGCCTCGGTCAACGGCGCTGGATCGGAGCCTTGCTCGGTCATCGGCCTCAACGCTCGCGAAAGTCGCGTGGCGCGCTGCCCGGCCAACCGAAGTCGCGCGGCGCCAGGCCGGCGTGGAACCAGCAGATGAAGCTGTAGATGTCATAGACCGGGAGGACGGTATGTTCGCTCAGCGCCCGCGAGAACGGCACCATGTTGGTGGTCTCCAGGACGATGGCGCCGACATCGGGATGATTGTTCCTCATCTCGTCGCCGGCATCGAACATGTCCTGTTCGGCGGCGGCCAGATCGAATTCCACTTCATCCTTGACGAAGGTGCGTTGCAGCTCTCGCCCATGCTCGCAGCCGACGACCGGAGTATCGAGGGGCGCACCGGCGGCTTTCAGGTGCTCTTCGGTCAACAGGGATGCGGTCTCGGTGATGATGCCGACCCTTTTGCCGGGCGGCAGCAGGCGCTGGACGAACGGCACCTGCATCAGCGACGAAGACGCCACGGGCACGGGGCAGCGGGCGCGCAGGCCTTCCTGGATGACCGAAAGGTAGCCGCAGCTGGTGGCGATGCCGTCGGCGCCCTGGGTGACAAGCTCGTCGGCGCCGGCGACGAAGGCCTCCAGCAGGTCTTTCGCCTTGTCGACGATAACGGTCTTGAAGGTGGCGCCGCGAATGACCTTGTAGAGCACCGGAAAGGGCCAGGTCAGGGCGTTGCCGATGTCTCCCGGGACGCGCGGGAATTGGGTCTCCATGATCAAGATGCCGACCCGTGCTCCATAGATGGTCTTGCCGCCAAAGGCTCTGCGTCCCCCCATTCTTTGTTCTCCTTAGGATTCACCGCCGCCGCGAAGACTAGGCGAATTCGGGTAATTGGACAACGCCCGCCCCTGGATTATGCTACCGGCTGTTCCATCGCCCTTTGCCAAGGACAGAACGGCCAATGAAACTTACCCGCGCGGAACAAGAGATGCTGGACGGCACCCATGGCGAGGCCCAGCGCCGGGCCATGGAAGGCCTGGTCCAGTTGGGCGATGCCTACGGCGCCGAGGACATGGTGGAAATCGGCTATGCCCATGTTCATCCCGGCATGGCGCTCTATGCCCAGGACGTGGAACTGATGGAGGAACTGGTCGAAATAGGTGCCAAGATGGTGGTGCCGGCCTCGGCCAACGTGACCAACGTCGATACCGATAATTGGCGTCTGACCGGGGCGCCGGAGAAGCTGGCGCGCCTGCACCAGCGCGGGGTCGAGGCGCATACCAAGTTGGGCTGTGCCAGCGCCATGACGTGCACGCCCTATTGGGCCGGTCACTGGCCGACCTGGAACACCCACATGACGTCGATCGAGTCGGGGGTGACCATCTTCTGCAACTCGGTCCTCGGCGCGCGCTCCAACCGGGATGGGTTCTTCTCGGTTTATGCCGGCATGACAGGGCGCTATCCGCGCTTCGGCTATCACCTGGATTCGATGCGCGTCGGTACCCACCTGGTGCATATCGAGGCGCCCCTGGAGACGACCGCCGACTTCAGTTGCCTGGGCTTTCACGTCGGCAAGACCGTCGGCACCGAGGTGCCGGTCTTCACCGGATTCGAGCGCCGGCCCAGCCTCGACGACTTGGACTCCATGGGGGTCACGCTGGCGGTTTCGGGCGGCGTTTCGATGTTCATCGTGCCCGGTATCACGCCGCCCTTCGACAGCGTCGAGGCGGCCTTCGCCGGCGCCAAGCCGGTTGAAGAGATTTCCGTCGGGCAATCGGATATCGAGGCCGTCTACGACCTCTTCGCCGGCGATGCCGGCAGCGCCGTCGACTTCGTTCACCTGGGCTGTCCCCACGCCTCGTTCGAGGAGATGAAGGACTATGCCGGACTGCTGGCCGGCAAGAAGGTCCACGATGGGGTCGAGATGTGGGTAACGACCAGCCGCGGCGTCCGCTCGATGGCCGCCGAGGCCGGGTTGTTGAAGACCATCGAGGGCGCCGGGGCCAAGGTCATCACCGATACCTGCCCGATGTCGTGCCACTTTGCCCGCACGACGTCGCCCGACGCCGACATCGAACTGCCCGAGCCTCCTATGCGCACCATGGTTCTCGATTCGGCGAAGCAGGCCAAGTACGTGCGCGACATGGTGCGCTGCGAGACATTGTTTACAAGCACCGAGGCGGCGGTGGAGACGGCGGTTACCGGGCGGTTCGTGCCCCGTTTCGGGCAAAGCGGCGGCGGAGGCCGGCCATGAGCGGCACCCGCGAAATCCGCGCTCGCGCCATCGTCCACGGCCAGGCCGAGGGTCCGGCCCTGGTGTCGGCCGAGGAAATCTCTTTCCTCGGCGATCTCGACATCCGCACCGGCGAGGTGGTCGGCGAGGTGCCTTCCATCAAGGGCGCCAAGGTCGGCGGCACGGTGTTGGTTATCCCCCACAGCGTCGGTTCGGCGGGGGCGTGGCGCTTCCTCTATCAGCTCTTCGTGCACGGCACCCACCCGGCCGCTATCGTCACCGAGGCGCTGCCCGATTCGTCCCTCGTCCAGGGCGCCATTCTGGCCAAGGTCCCGATCGTCTGCGACCCCGCCGAAGACGTGCTCAAGATCATCAAGACCGGCGACAGGGTGGAAGTGGACGGCACCGAAGGCGTCATCCGGGTAACACAGGCGGGGTAGGGGAGCAGCGAGGCGACGAACCTAGCGATCGCCGGGCCTTATCCTAGGGACGTGCCGGCGTCCACGTTCAGGCATTCGCCGGTCGTCAGCGCCGCGCCTTCGACCAGCCAAAGGACGTGTTCGGCGATGTCGTCGGGCGTGGCGACGCGGCCAAGCCTTGATCTCTCTTCGGCATCCTGGATGATCTCTTCATAGCGCTCTGGACCGACGCCATCGAGGACCCAGCGGCCCTTGATGTACTCGGGACAGACGGCGTTGACCCGGATCTTGGGCGCCAGGGTCCGTGCCAGCGACCTGGTCATTGTGTTAAGAGCCCCCTTGGACGCCGCGTAGGCGATGCAACTGCCGTCGCCTATGACACCCGACATCGACGATATGTTGACGATCGCGCCCTCGCCCCGGGCCTTCATGTGGGGTGCGGCGGCGCGGCTCATCTGAAACGGACCGGTCACGTTGACGGCGAAGATGCGCTGAAAATCATCCCCATCCAGTCCGCCAAGATCGGCGTGATCGACGAACTTGGTGGTGCCGGCGGAGTTGATCAGAACGTCGATGCGGCCCCAGCGTTCAACCGCGGTTCGAACCATGCGGACGCAGTCCTCGTCGCTGGCGACGTCGCCCCGGCAGGCGAGGGACTGGACACCGAGCTCCTCGCACTCGGCCACCACCGCGTCCGCTTGCGTCTGGCTGCGCCAGTAGCCGATCAGCACGTTACACTTCCTGGCGGCCAGCGCCCTGGCGCTTGCCCGGCCGACACCGGTGGCTGCCCCGGTGACGATCGCAACCGCGCCTTGAAGGTTCATGATATCCCCCCTCGTTTAGTTGCCGGGGCCGCGGCTGCTCATCGGCCACACCGTTTCGACCCGGCCGTCGCGGACGCCGAGATAGTGGTCATAGAGGTTCGCGGTCGTGTTGCAATGGGCGGGGACGAGGAAGAACCTGTCGCCAACCCGAATGTCGAGGTTGGTGTCGTGAAGGATCAGCCGGCCGTGTCCGTCGGACGCCTTTTCGTACTCCAGGCCCGGGTTGGCGCGCACCGTCGGCAGGCCACTGTCCAAGGAAACCGCACGGTTGCTGGCGTCGGTCAGGACCCGCCTTGGGGCCGGGCGGCTCACCACCTGGGTGTAGACGAACAGACTTTGCTCGAAATCCACGAACGGGCCGCCGTCCTCGGCTTGGTTATCGGTGTAATCGGTGTCCATGAACACGTAGGTGCCAACCTGAAGCTCGGTAAAGACGCCGCTTTCCATCTCAAAGCGGTAGGACGCCGTGCCGGCGCCCGTCACCGTTTCCGCAACCAGGCCGTCCCGTTCGAGGACATCCAAGGTGTGCCGCACCTTCGCGGCCGAACCTTCGATAAGTTTCCGACGCTCGGCGAATTTCCGGACATGCTGGACTGGGCCGTGATAGGCCTGAAGACCGCCAAAGCGCAGTCCCGGCGCCTCGGTGATCGCCCGCGCCAAGGGGAGGGCAGGCTCGCCTGGCTCGACACCACAGCGATCGGTGCCGACGTTGATTTCGACCACGATCCGCAACTCGACACCAAGCTCCTGGGCCACGTCGCCGAGGGTTGTGACGGCATCGAGGGTATCGACGCAAACACCGATCCGTGCCTGACGCGCCAGGGACGCCAAGCGCACAACCTTGCGCCGGTCGACGACCTCGTTGCTGACGAACACGTCGGTCACGCCTCCGTCGACCATGGCCTCCGCCTCGCTGACGTTCTGACAGCACACCCCGACGGCGCCCAAGGCCTCCTGGCGCCGCGCGATATCGGCGGATTTGTGGGTCTTGACGTGGGGGCGAAGGTCGGTGCCCGAGCCGGCAACTTCATCGGCCATGCGCCGCAGATTGCGCTCAAACGGATCGAGTTCGATGATCAGTGCCGGGGTGTCAACGTCTTCGAGGGGAAGTCCGATTTCCGCGGGCGGCGGGATGGTCATGGCCAGGATTCCTCAGCGCCACCCGCCTAGCGGGATTCGGTCCAGCTTTCGGAGAACGCCAGGGCGCAGGTGCTAAAGGGTCTTTCTTCGCGCTCTCGCGGCCAGGGCCGGCCCGTTGCCTCGATCCCGTTCAGTGTCGGCCGCGCGCCAAGGGCGGGGATCAGGACCGTACAGACCCCATAGGGCTTGTCCGGCTCGGCGCCCGCCTGGGTGTGGATGAGCAGCGGATCGCCGATGTCGTACCAGGTCAGGGTCATCTCGTCGTCCCTGGCCTTGATGCGCTCGGTCCAGAAATAGCGCGGATCGCCTGTTTTGGTGAAACGGGCGTCGATGACGGGGATCGCGGTGTCGGCCGTCTCGGCGTTGAGCATTCCCTGAACGGTGGTTTGGAGCCAACGCGCCATGGCGATGTTGTCGGCGTAAATGCGCCACCGGTTTTCCGTCAGTTCGCTCTTGACGTAAAGCACGTGGCCGGGCCCAGCCGGGCTAAAGAGGACACGCCAGAAGCTGGCATTAGTGGTGTAATCATCGTCGTCGGTCTCGCTGAGGCGGATGAACGGGTTCTCGCCGGTCAGGACGACACGATTGGGGTCGGCGGTGCTCATGGTGGTTCCTCCGGACTTGTTGCCGAAGCCGGATCGTAGACGAGAATGGGACGCCATGATAGCTTGCCGGCCCAACGACGGCGCCGTGACAGGCAAGTTCGGGCGCGCCAAGACGCCCCAAGGGAGAGGCCATGAAACCCGAAGTCCTGATGATCATCGCCAAAACCAATCCGGTTCAGCTTGAACCAGCGGTCGAGGCCGAATACACGGTCCACAAGCTGGCCCAGACCGACATGGCCGACTGCTTATCGCACATCGGCGAATACAAGGACCGTGTGCGCGCCTTGGTTACCCAAACCGCGCCCGGCGCCGATGCCACGCTGATCGGGGCGCTTTCGAAGCTGGAGGTCATCGTCTGTTCGGGCGCCCACGTCGACGCCATCGACCTGGCCGCCGCCGCGGCGCGCGGCATCCCGGTCACCAATACGCCGGGTATTTCCTATGACGACGTCGGCGACTACGTCATGGCCCAGATCCTGGCCACGTCGCGGCGCTTCTCCGAGGCCGACCGCTTCGTGCGTTCGGGGCGCTGGCACCATGAGGCGATGGGATTCGGCCACCGCGTCAACAACAGAAAACTGGGTATCGTCGGTCTTGGCCCCATCGGTCGCGTCGTCGCCAAGCGCGGCCGATGCTTCGACATGGAGGTTTGCTACACCGACATCAAGAAAATGGCCGACGTACCCTACCGCTACTTCGACGATGTGGTGGCGATGGCGCGCGAGGTCGATTTCATGGCCGTTACCTGCAAGAGCGGGGCGGAAACCCATCACATCATCGGCTGGCCGGTATTCGAGGCCCTCGGGCCGACCGGCGTCTTCGTCAACATCTCGCGCGCTGTGGTCGATGACGCGGCGCTGATCAAGGCGCTCGGCGAGGGCGTCATCCGCGGCGCCGGCATCGATGTATTCGAGACCTCGCCCCATGTGCCCGAGGAGCTCTTGCGTCTCGACAACGTGGTCCTGTCGCCTCACGTCGCCGGCAACACCGAAGAAGTGACCCAGGCCCAGAGCGATCTGGTGATGGCCAACCTCAGCGCCCATTTCGCCGGCCAGCCGTTGCTCAACCCGGTGGAGCCGGGGGCCCACTAGATGAAGCCCGAAGTGTTGCTGGTCTGTGAAGACCCGCCCCAGATGCTGCCGGCGCTGGAAGAGCATTTCACGGTTCATGTGCAGTTGGACGCCCACGAGACCGACGTGCTCCCCGCCGCCACGAACGTTCGCGCCTTGATAACGGGAACCTTGGTTGGGGCCGACAAACGACTCATCGATTCCCTCGCCAAGATAGAGATTGTCGCCTGCACCGGCGGCCATGTGGACCGCATCGATGTGGCGGCGATCCAGGCGCGCGGCATCCCCTTGACCAACGCGCCCGGCATTTCAGCCCCCGATGTCGCCGAACTGGGAGTAGCGCTTATTCTCGGCGTATCGCGGCGCTTGGTCGAGAGCCACTGCTTCGTCCGCGACGGCCGCTGGCCGGACGGTGAAATAGGCTTCGGACGCCGCGTCGGTGGCAAGAAAGTGGGCATCCTCGGCCTCGGCGCCATCGGGCGTATAGCGGCGCGCCTCCTTGGCGCCTTCGACATGGATATCTGTTATTCGGGCCCCAGGCGAAAGGACGACGCGCCCTATCCCTTCTTCGACGATCTGGTGGAAATGGCGCACCACGTGGATTTCCTGTTGCTTAGCTGTCCCGAGGCGCCGGAGACGCGCAATTTGGTCGACGCCGCGGTGCTCAAGGCGTTGGGGCCGGAAGGCATTTTGATCAACGTGGCGCGCGGTCACGTCGTCGACGAGACGGCGCTCATCGAGGCGCTTGCCGCCGGAGTCATCGCGGGCGCCGGGCTTGATGTTTTTGAGGACGAGCCCCACGTGCCCGAGGCCTTGATTGCGATGGATAACGTCATCCTCCAGGCCCATGTCGGCGCCTTTACCAACGAGGCGAAACTGGAGATGGTGGACGTTACAATGAACAACCTGCTCAACCACTTCGCGGGCCAGCCCCTGCTGTCACCGGTCGGGTAAACCCAAAGGAGGAAACCGTGACCATGGACGTCGTCGATCTCAGCTTTCCGATTCATGAAGACATGCCGCACGACGATCTGGGACCCAAGTTCTGGACCCGGCTCGGCCATGCCTATACGCGCCAGATTTACCAAAATACCCAGTCGCGCGCCGGGCGCGTCTTCTTCATGACCGATCACACCGGCACTCACCTGGACGGGCCCTTGCGCTTCGATCCCCGGGGCATGGCGGTCGAGGAATTGGCCCTCGAAGACGTGATCCTGCCGGCCCGCGTCTTCGATCTGCGCCACGTTGGGCGGGGCGGCGAGATCGGTCCCGACGAGTTGGAGGCCGCCGGCGTCAAAGTGGCGGGGCGCGAGGCGGCGGTGCTTTGGACCGGCCACGACCTGCATTATGACAGCCCCGATTACTTCTGGCATCGGCCGCGGCTGTCAGCGGGCGGCGCGGAGTGGCTGGTCGCCCGGGGAGCGCCGATGGTGGCCGCCGACTTCCCCGGCATCGGCGCGCCCAACGACGACCGCTACGAGGTCAAGCGCATCTTGCACCGGGGCGGCGCGCTGACCGTCGAACAACTGTGCAACCTGGACAAGGTGGAGGGCCGGGAGTGGACCTTGGCGGCGGCGCCCTTGCGCATTCGGGGCGGCACCGGCTCGCCCTTGCGCGCCGCGGCCCTGGTCGGTCCACCGCCGGCACGCCTCATCGATCTGACCTTGGACATCTACAAGGAAATGCCGTCCCTCGGCGCGGTCCCCACCTATTGGTCGCGCGCCACCCATGCCATCACCGAGTTCTTTTACAAGGGTGAGCTTTCCTATCAGACCACCGCCCTTTTTCTCAGCGAGCACGCGGGCACCCATTTCGACGTGCCCTACCATTTCGACCCCGCCGGGCGCGCCATGGAGGACTTCGCGCTGTCCGAGCTTGTGGTGCCGGCCCGGGTTCTGGACCTCACCCATAAGCGGCCCCTTGAGGCGATCGGCGCCGACGACCTGGAAAAGGCCTTGGCCAAGAGCGGAACGACGATCGGGCCGGGCGACGGCGCGGTGGTGTGGACCGGTCATTCCAGCAATTACTACACGCGCGACGACTACACCACCCATCGCCCGTTCATCAGCATCGACGGGGCCGAGTGGCTGGTGGCGAAAAACCCGGCCGTCGTGATTACCGACCTCATCGGTTTGGACCCGCCGGACGACCTGACCTCGCCCATCCACAATGCCTTGCTGGGCAACGGGCTGTGCATGCTTCAGGTGCTGACCAACCTTGGCCAGCTGGTGGAAGGCAAGTGGCGCATCGCCATCCTTCCCTTGAACCTGACCGGCGGCACCGGCGCCCCGTTGCGCGCCTTCGCCTTGCCCGAGGGCTGACGGCGTGGGTGCACCGCCGGACGACCCCTACGCCCGCGCCAGGAAAGGCGTCAGCCCCGAGGCGGCAGCGTTGTTCGAGGACGCGCTTGTCTGGGACATGACACTGCCGTGGGGCACGCCCTGCGCCGAACCCGATGTCACCTTGCCCCGTTTTCAAGCCGCCTCCGTCGACCTGATCTCGCTGACCGTGCAGGACGGGCAGGAGACAGGCGTCGCCGAAGCGGTTCGCCACATGGCCCGGGTGACCCGCGACATCGCCGAGCGCGCCGATCGGATGGTGCTGTGCCGCACCGCTGACGACATCCTCGCCGCCAAGGCCGCCGGCAAACTGGCCCTGATCTTCAATCACCAGGAAACCAATCCCCTGGAGGGCCGCGTCGAGATGGTCCAGGCCTATTACGACCTGGGCGTGCGCCACATACTACTCGCCTACAACAAGAGGAACCGGGCCGGCGACGGCTGCGCCGAGGCGACCGACGCCGGGCTCAGCCGTTTCGGCATCCGTGCCGTCGAAGAGATGAACCGGGTCGGCATGCTGGTCGATGGCACCCACTGCGGCTACCGCACCTCCATGGAGGCGATCGAGGTCTCGTCGGCGCCTGTCATCTTCTCGCATTGCGATGCCCATGCGGTATTTCCCCACTACCGCAATATTCGCGACGATCAGATCAAGGCTTGCGCTGCCGCCGGCGGTGTCATCGGTGTCAACGGCGTCGGCGCCTTCCTGGGCGACGCCGAGGCGAGCACGGAGAGCATGTTTCGGCACATCGACCACATGACACGACTGGTCGGCGCCGAACACGTGGGCATCGGCCTCGATTATCTGCGTGATACGGACCGCTTCTGGACGCAAATGAAGCGCACGCCCGAGCTATGGCCCCTCATTGACGGCAAGCCGCACCAGGCAACCCGGTTCGTTCAGCCCGAGCAGCTAGTGGAACTTACCGATCTGATGCTTGAGCGCGGTTACGCCGCCGCCGACGTGCGTGGCATCCTGGGCGGTAATTTCCTGCGCCTGGCGCGCCAAGTCTGGAAGTGACGGGCGCCACGGCCCGGCGGCGGATAGCGGCCTCCGACCTTGTCGCCGCGCCGGCGGCGCGCGGTTCAAACGGAGCGATAAATTTGCTAGACTCGAATGATCGGTACCGAACAATGTTCCGCGCTCGCGGATACGGGTCCATCATTGGGGGAGACCGACATGGCCTACAACAAACAGCTCACTCTCTGGTTGGTCGGAGCGGCGGGGATTTTCCTGGTCGTTTACATACTCACTGAGCTTATGACCGGCTAAACGGCCACAGCTCGATACCGCAAGGGTTTGAACGCGCCGCCGATGGCCCCGGCGGGCGCCAAGTGCTAATCTTCATGCGTTGCCGTGAGACGGCCCCGTTCCCCGGGGCGCCAGAAGGGGTGAGCAAACGATGACGGATAATGCACGGGGCGGCACCGGCAAGGCTACTGACGCGGCGCCCCCGGCGACACCGGAACGGGAGCGCCGAAGGGTCGCCCGGCCCGAATTCAATGTTTCCGAAGCGAGCCCGGACCGAGGCGTTTCGGGTTGGAACGCCGACGGCGCCTATCCCTATTCCGAGAAGATGAAGCGCAAGGTCTATGAGCGCCACAAGAACGATTTGCAGATCGAACTGTTGAAGGTCCAGCGCTGGGTCAAGGAAACGGGAGAGAAGATCATCATGATCTTCGAGGGCCGGGACGCGGCCGGCAAGGGCGGCACCATCAAGAGGTTCATGGAACACATGAATCCGCGTGGCGCCAGGGTTGTCGCCCTGGAGAAACCGACCGATCAGGAGCGCGGTCAGTGGTACTTCCAGCGCTATGTCCGCCACCTGCCGACGCGCGGCGAAATGGTCCTCTTTGACCGCTCTTGGTATAACCGCGCCGGCGTCGAGCGGGTCATGGGGTTTTGCACCAAGAACGAATACGAAGTGTTCATGCGCCAGGCGCCGGAGTTCGAACGCATGCTGATCAAGTCCGGCAACCGGCTGTTCAAGTACTGGTTTTCGGTCAGCCGCGGAGAACAGTCGCGCCGCTTTCAGTCGCGGCGCGTCGATCCCCTGAAACAATGGAAGTTGAGCCCCGTGGATATCCAGTCCCTGGGCAAGTGGGACGACTATACGGATGCCAAGGAGTTGATATTTCGCCACACCGATACGGTGGAGGCGCCGTGGACGGTGATCAAGTCGGACGACAAAAAACGCGCTCGCCTCAATTGCATGCGACATTTCCTGCACGGTCTTCCCTATCCCGACAAGAACCGCAAGGTCGTCACCTCGCCCAATTCTTTGATCGTCGGTCCTGCTTCCGCCGTTTTCGAGGCGGACGAGGCGGTGCGCCGCTGATCGTCGCGTCTGGTTATAGGGCGCCGCCGTGCTATCATGGCCGGGCGTCGGGTAGATTTCGACAGAGTGTGGAGTACAGATGGCCGAGACCGGCAAGCAGAGGCCAGGAAGCGATAGCTACGCGGACAGTGGTGCCTTCGGTGACGGCTTGTCGCCGCAGGAACATTTGGATTCGCTGGATAGAGTGCTGCATGAACTGTGGCGCCTGGGCCGCAATATCATCCTTTGCTGGACGCCGCGCCAACGGGGAATCGACGTCCTGGTCATTCCTTTCCATCTGATCGCCGAGGTTGCATCGGGTCCTGGCGTTGCCTCGAAGAAGGCGGCCCAGGGCGTGCCTTTCATGTCGGAGGACTATTTCGAGAAACTGATCTCCGGGCCGAAGCAGGTGACGTCGAGAAAGATGGGCCAAATCGGACGTATGCTGAGCCACAAACCCCATCACATCGACTTGCCCTTCGTCGCCGGCGACGATCTGGGATTCAAGACCATCGAGTCCCTTGTCCGGCGGTTTGGCATCTCCTACGTCAACGACCGCGCCGTGGCGCTTTTCGACATTGTCAATTTTTCGATTAATCCGCCGCTTGTCCAGGTGACCCAATTGAACAGCCTGGCCTATTCGGTGAATTCCGCCCACTCGAGGATGCTGTCGAAGGAGATCGACATCTCCTTCGCCCGCACGACGACCGGCGACGGTTTCTACATCTGGAACCGGGACCGGAGCATCCAGGCCAACGTGAACCTGTACCATTTCATGCATCTGGTGCTGGCCGACAACGCCATCGCGCGCAGCAAATCCAAGCACAGCGCGACACCGGTTCTGCGCGCCTGCTTCAACGTTGGCAGCCATTACGAGTTCTATCAGTCCGAGGGGCTGAGCCCGACCACCTACAACTACATCGTCGGCGACGTCACCATCGAACTGGCGCGGATGATCGAAAGCGCCTTGCCCGGACAAGTGGTGATGGGCGATTTCCACGTGCCCATGCCGGACGTGGAAACGAACAAGGTGCGCAAGTTCAATTCTCTTCAGTTCATCGAAAAGACCCAGGAAACGCTGTCCAGTCTCGAGGGGTTGACCCTATCGGGCGACGAGATCGATTCCATCAAGTGCTATCTGACCGGAGAGAGGCAGAAGGATGGGGCCTTCAACATCAAACGCTACCGGGTTTCGGACAAGCACGGCCGCACGCGCGACGTATTCAATGCCAAGATCAATATTTACCGCAAGAAGGGCGAGGCTATCTTCCTTGGTTCCCAGGATCACGAATTGGAAGGGTTCAAGGCGGTGGAAAGACGGCTGCCCAAGCGCCGGCGTTAGCCCCACCCGCGCCGAAGGGACGGACCGTCATGTGCGGGCGCTATACACAGATATCGTCATGGTCGGAATTGGTCCGCCTATACCGGATCACCGACGCCGCGACACCCCTCAACCTCAGGCCGCGCTATAACATTGCGCCGACCCAGGACGTTTCCGTGGTCCGCGCCGCGCCGGACGGCGGCGGTCGCACCCTCACGCGGATGCGCTGGGGCCTGGTGCCGTCGTGGGCCAAGGACATTGCGATCGGCGCGCGCCTGATCAACGCCCGCGCCGAGACAGTGGCCGAGAAACCCTCCTTCCGCGATGCGTATCGCCGCCGCCGTTGCCTGATTCCGGCCGACGGGTTCTATGAATGGCAGAAGCGGCCCGGCGGGCCGAAGCAACCCTACCTGATCACGCTCAAGGACCAACGACCGATCGCCTTTGCCGGCCTGTGGGAATGCTGGAACAAGGCGCCCGACGGCCGGCCCGTCCAAACCTGCGCCATCATCACGACCGAGGCCAACGATCTGTTGCGGCCCATCCATGGACGCATGCCGGTGATTTTGGACGCGGCGGACCACGATGCGTGGCTCGACGCGGACGGTCATGACGGCGCCGCGGCGGCGCTGCTGCGGCCCTATTCGTCCGCCGACATGCGGGCCGGGCCGGTCGGCGCCTATGTCAACAGCGCCAGGAACGACGATCCGAAGTGCGTCGAACCGGGGCAGGTCGAAGGCGGCGACAGGTTGTTGCTGTGATCGTCAAGCCCGTCATTGGCCGTGACTTCCCAACGTCGGATACCCTTGGTAAATGTTTCGTTTGTGGTAGGGGTGGCGACGGCATACAAATAGACCGGTGCGGGGCGTTCAATCGGGGAAGCGGGTCGCGGTTCCGCTTGGCCAGCGAATGTATCAGGAAACCGAACTGAAGCTGCTGTTTCGCTCTCGCGACCAATCGCTGCTTCATGCGCTGCCGCTCATTGGCGAGAAAGCCAAGGGGCGCCCGCTGCTCAGCGTCTATTACGATACACCGCGTCGGGATTTGCGCCGCCGGGGCGTCGTCTTGCGCGTACGAAAGGCGGACGGCCGCTACATTCAAGGGGTCAAGTCCAAGGGCCGGCGGATCGGCGGCGGAACGGTGCGCCCCGAAATCGAGTGTCCCGTCCCCACCGAGGCGCCGCTGCTTTCGGCCATTGCCGATGGCCGGCTCAAGCGCCTCGTCACCCGCGCCGCGGCGAACGGCCTGGAACCGGTCTTTCACACCGCCTTTACGCGCACCAGCCACCGTCTTTCGTTCGACGACGGGGGCCGGGTCATGCTTGATATCGATGTTGGCAAGATCGTGGCGGCGACGGCGACGGAACCCATATGCGAACTGGAACTGGAACTGGAGGCGGGGCCGGCCCATCGGCTGTTCGATGTGGCGCGCCAGATCAACGCCCATGTGCCGCTACGCGTCTCCGTCGCCAGCAAGGCCAGTCGCGGTTACGCCCTGGCGGCCGGGGAAACACCGGGGTGGAGCAAGTTCGCCCGGCCCGATCTTACCGGCAAGGTGACGGTGGAGGACGCCATTACCCTTGCCGTGCAGGGCTGTCTCGACCACCTGCTGGGCAACGAGACCTGCCTGCTCGAGACCGACGACCCCGAGGGTGTGCACCAGGTACGTATCGCCCTGCACCGGCTGCGTTCGACGCTCAGGCTGTTCCGTTCCGTCCTGCCCGCCGACCAATATCGGTGGCTGACCGATGAGACCAAATGGCTGACCGGACGGTTGGCGGCGGCGCGCGACTGGGATGTGTTCTCGGACGAGATCGTTGGTCCGGTGGCCGTCCAATTTTCCGCCGAGCCCGGTTTTGCCGTTCTGCGCTCGGCGCTTGTCCACAGACGGCGGACGAGCCGCCGTGCCGCGCGCCGGGCCGTGCGCTCGAAACGCTACACCGAATTCGTCCTCACGCTTAGCGGCTGGCTGGCCCGGCGCCAATGGCGTAGCCACAAGCCCGACAAGGGTTCGGAGCGGGTGCTCGGACCAGTGGCCAGCTTCGCCGACACCTTGATCGCCAGGCGCCACAGACAGGTCCGCAACGACGGTCACAAGTTCGCGACCATGACCGCCGAGCAACGCCACCAGTTCCGCATCGACGTAAAGAAGCTGCGCTACGCCACCGACCTCTTCGGGTCGCTCTATCGGGGCAAGGGCGCCACGGACTACCTGGGCCGGCTGGGCAAGCTGCAAGACAGCCTGGGCTATGCCAACGACGTCGCCGTCGCCGAGGACCTGACGCGCGGCCTTTGCCAGTCGACCAAGGGAGACGACGGTGCCCACGGCCGGCGCGCCGGCGCCATCGTCCTCGGCTGGCACGCTCACGCCATGGCACGCGCCGCGGGACCGCTTGCCAAGCGCGTCAAGCGTTTCATCGCCACCCGTCCGCCCCACACCAAGCGTTGACCCGGGAGAAGCCGATGTTCACCATACTCGTCACCAATACCAAGGGCGGCTGCGGCAAGACGACCATCGCCACCGGCCTGGCGGGAGCCTTCGCCCAAACCGGATGGCGCACCGTCCTGGCCGATTGCGACCGCCAGAAATCGAGCCTCGGCTGGGCCTCGCGCCGCCCCGCGGGCGCGCCGGCCATCACCCCCGTCAACTGGTCGAAGGACACCCAGCCCTTGCCGCCGAAGACCCAGCTTCTGGTCATCGACTCGCCGGCGGCCCTCAAGCGCAAGCGCCTGGATGAGCTGGTCCGCATCGCCGATGTCGTCATCCTGCCGGTTCTGCCCTCGGTGTTCGACGAGACCACGACGCGCCGCTTCCTGTCGACGCTGGACAAGCTGAAGCCGGTTCGCAAGGGCAAGCGTCCGATAGCGGTGGTCGGCAACCGGATGCGCGCGCGCACCCGGACGGCGGCGCGGCTCAACAAGTTTATGAGCGAAGTGGGACAGCGCTCGGTGGCCAGTCTGCGCGATACCCAGCTCTACCCGGCGAGCGCCGCCGCCGGGCTGTCGCTCTTTGACCTGGCAACGCGGCGCGCGGCGAACTTCGTCGATGACTGGCAGCCGCTGCTTTCCTTCATCGACGAGATCAAGGCGTTGAGGGAAGGATAGGCGGGCGGGACGACCGCCAACTCGAACGAAACTCCGCTCAGCGCTCGCGGTAGTCGCGCGGGGCACTGCCCGGATGGCCGAAATCCCTCGGCTCCAGCCCGGCGTGGAACCAGGTGAAGAAGCTGTAGACGCTGAAGACCGGCACCCCGATGCTGTCGCGGAGAGCTTTCGCGAAGGGTGCAAAGTTGTGGCATTCATAGACCACGGCCCCGACCTCTGGATGCCGAGACATCAGGTCCTGACCGGCATCCAGCATGTCTTGCTCGGCAAGTCCCGCATCCAATTCGGTCTTGCCGAAGTGGAACTTGCGATAAAACTCCCGGCCGTTCTGAAGACCGGCAACCGGCGTGTTGGGTGCCGCCCCCGCCGCTATTAGGTGATCGGCATCCAAGGCATCACTGTTCGAGGTGATGACACCGACCCGCTTGCCGGGAGGGAGAAGTTTCTCGACCAAGGGAATCTGCATCAATGAGCTTGCCGCGACCGGAACCTTGCAGTGGGCGGCAAGCTTTGCCTGGAAAATAGAAAGGTAACCACCGGTGGTGGCGATGCCGTCGGCACCTTCGCTGACCAACCTGGCGGCGGTATCGAGGAAGGCGTCGAGGACATCGACGCCACGTTCCTCAATGACCCGATTAGGCGTCGCCCCCGGGACCACTCCGTAAAGAACCGGGAACGGCCAAGTCCTGGCGTTGCCCACGTCTCCCGGCATGCGCGGTGTTCGAACATCCAGCATCAGAATGCCAAGCCGCGCACCGTAAACATTCTTGCCTCCGTAGACCACTCGTCCCGTCATGGTTGGATACTCCCTCGGCCAGACTGACATTCGTACTTCACCGGCTCCCGGGGGCACCGTCCGGCATCCCGCCCTCCGACGCGGTTTAAAGAATTTGGCTCAGAAACTCCTGCGTGCGGGGATCCTTCGCCTCGTTAAACAAAGTGCTGGGCGGTCCATGTTCAACGATTACGCCGTTGTCGGTGAAATACATGTGGTCGGCGATCTCGCGGGCGAAGCCCATTTCGTGGGTCACCAAGAGGCAGGTCATGCCCTCTTCAACCAGTTCGCGGATGGTGAACAGAACTTCCTTGACCGTCTCTGGATCAAGAGCCGAGGTGACCTCATCGAACATCATCACCTGCGGGTTCATGGCCAGCGAGCGGGCGATGGCGACACGCTGCTGCTGGCCGCCCGACAACTCGCCGGGATAGCTCTGCTCCTTGTCCTGCAGGCGCACCTTCGCCATCAGCCGATGGGCCTGCTCTTCGACCTCGGCCTTGTCCTGCTTAAGGACGTGAACGGGTGCCATCATCACGTTCTCGATCGCCGTCTTGTGGGGAAACAGGTTGAACTGCTGGAAAACCATGCCGACCTTCCTGCGCAACGCCAGTTCGTCCAGCTCCGGGTCGTGGACCTCCTGGCCTTCCACCTTGATCGATCCCTCGTTTATGGGAATAAGCGCGTTGATGCAGCGCAGCAGCGTCGATTTGCCCGAACCCGACGGCCCGATGATACAGATGACATCGCCCTTGGCGACGTCGAAGGTCAATCCCTTCAACACCTCCACCTCGCCGAACGATTTGTGTACGTCCTTGATGGCGACAATCGGTTGATCAGGTGTCCAGGTCATGGCGGATTCCATCACGTTTGAACTACGAATTTGCGTTCCAGACGCATCGTCCAGCGCGCGATTGGATAGCAATAGGCGAAGAACCAAAGAAGGACGTATGTGTACAACGGCAAGAGCAGGGAGGGCTCGTATTCGGCGCCGAGGATCTCGTGGGCCGTCGTCACCATCTCGACCACGCCGACAATGGAGGCCAGCACCGTCGCCTGGGTGAGAATGGCGTAAAGGTTCATCCACGGCGGAAGGATCCGTTTGACACATTGGGGAATGATAATCATCCAGAAGACCTGTCGGCGCGTGAAGGCGAGGGATTCAGCGGCTTCCTTCTGCCCCGAGGGGATTGACTGGATTCCACCCCGTACAAGCTCAGAAACATTGGCCATGACCGGCAGCGAAAATCCCAGCGTCGCCTTGATCCAGTCCGGGAACGGGATGACGATGTCACCGACGCGAAACTGGAAGGGCACCAGATACATGACGTAGAACATCAGCACCAGCCACGGTGCGTTCCGGAAGAACTGGGTGACGAACCAGGACGTCTTCTTGACAGGCGGCATCAAAGACACCTGCGCGATGCCAAGGAGAGTGCCGTTCACGGTCCCGATCAACATGGCCAAAAAGCTCATGATCAGGTTCAACAGGAACCCTTCGGCCAGCAAGGGCGTCCACTTCCACAGCGTCGCCAGGACCCAAAAGGGACCACCGACGCCCGACTGTGCTTCGGCGACGGTGGAGAAGAACACGAATGCCAGGAACAACCAAACGCCGTACCTGGCCTTGAGACGCAATCTCGGCCCGCCGCGCACACGCTCCTCCGATGCACGGCGCGCCACGATCTCTGCCGCCGGGAGCAGCACGGGCAGGTCCGTGCCCGGCGACATCCTCGGACCAGGAACGCAAATCTCGCCGCTGCGGATCATGTGCCGTAACCAGGCATCTTGAGGGCGCGCTCCAGCTTGTTCATGAAGGTCACGAATACGGTGACCATGGAGACGTAACAAATCAGCAGGACACTCATCATCTCCGGTACATTGGCGTCGAGGGTGTAGATCTGGTTGGCGGCATAGAGCATCTCGTTGATGCTGACGGCGTAAGCCAAACTCGTGCCCTTCACCACGAAAACGTAGTTGTTGTTGAGCGCCGGCAGGCAGATGCGGAACGCCAGTGGCAGGAGAACAAGGCGGTAGACCTGCAGCTTCGTCATGCCCAGCGCCCTGGAGGCTTCCACGGTGGTCTCCGGCACCGCCTCGATGCCCGAACGGAACACCTCGATCGTGAAGGCACCGTAGTGAAGCGCGAAGGCGAGAAGCACCCAGGTAAAGGCGCCTATGAGGGGCGCCATCAAGCCGGTTCCGTCATCGACTCTCGGCAATAAGGCGCTGACACCGAAATAAAGGCAATAAAGCTGCACCAGCTTGGGACTATTGCGGAATAACTCGATGTAGCCCCTGACAAACCAGCGCAAGAGGCGAAAGCGGGATCGCTGCATCCAGACCCCGACAAGGCCAATGAAGGTGGTAATGAGAAGGACGTAGACCGCGATTTGAACGGTGACCAGCATCGCCGCCGCGAATTTCTCTCGGTTGTAGGGATCATAGAAGACGGAGAAATTGATTCCGGTCTCGTCATAGAGCCAGCGAAACCATTCCCAAAAGACATCCATCGGGATACAGACTCTTCAGCCGTGTTCTTAAATCGTTCGGCGGCAAAGCGGTGGCGGGGGATGGGTCCCCCCGCCACCAGACTTAAGCTTCCGCTACATCTTTGGAGCCAGCGGGTCCTTGAACTTCTCGTGCATATCTTCTAGCCAAGGGCTCGGCGGAAAGCCCCATTTCTTCCACTGTTCGAGGAACCGTCCGGTCTGATGCCATTCTGTCAGGACGCCGGCCACGAAACGGCCCAAGGCCTTGTCCTTCTGGTCGAGCGGCACGGCAACGGCATAGGGACTGTAGCCAAACGAATCGAGGGGCATTTCGTAGTCTTTGTAGCGTTCAGGATTGTCCTGGATCCTGAACCAGATTTCCATGTCGTTACCGATGCGCACCCTGCAGCGGCCTTGCTCGAAGGCGGTGAAGGCTTCGGCACCACCCTTGAAGGTCATGGCCTTGATGCCGTAATCCTGATCCAGCACCTTGATGTACCAACTGCCTTGGATCGTACACGCCGAATGACCTCTCAGGTCCTCCCATTTCTTGAATCCGTCCTTCTTAAGCGCCATGATATTGAAGCCGACGGCATAAGAATTGGGAAGGAGGGCGCCGACAATTTTTCGGCGCTTCAGCGAATCGTTCATGTTGGCGGAGAAGATGTCAATCTTACCCTGCTGCAGGAACGGCATGCGGTTTGATCCCGTCACCGGGATCTTCTCCAGTTTGACGCCGAGACGATCAGCAATGTCTTTGAGCAGATCCGGGTCTATACCGACAATATTCCCTGACGTATCACGGTAGCCGAAGGGCTTTTTCGTCGTCCTCACGCCGGCCCGCAATACGCCTCGTTCGATGATCTCCTTGATTCCATCATTGGCGACCGCGGGCGTCACGTCGAAAGCCGGGGCGGCGATCAAAAGGCCAAGCACCCACGCGAATTTCGCATTGATAATTGAACGCGACATTGAACATCTCCTCCTAGATTTCGCTCTATACGTTAAGCTGCTCAGTTCAACGCACCAATTCGCGCCATGCTCTTTGGCATGTTTCGCGGACGAGTACATTCCTGTTCGAAGCTCGGGCCTTTCAGCCTTCTCCTTGAATGAAGTATAACCATCACGGCTTTGGCTGACAATGCGGGGTAGGCTGCGGGTAACGCTCATCGTTGCCGCGCCGCTACCAGCCAATGGCGCGGGCGTCGCGGCGGTGGTCGGCCCGGCTTGACAGCCGACCCGGACCGTGCGACGAGCGGCGGCCATGGTTCTCGACCTCCATCTTGCCCTGCTGGTTCTCGCCGCCGCCGTCATTCATGCCACCTGGAACGCCTTGATCAAGGCCAGCGGCGATCACTTCGTGACATTGATGATCATCATCGGCACCGGCAGTTCGCTGGCCGCGATGGCCCTTCCCATGCTCTCGTTTCCGCCCCGCGCCGCCTGGCCCTATATGGTGGCGGCCTTCTTCCTGCATCAGGGTTACTATCTTTTCATGCTGCTGTCCTACCGCTTCGGCGATCTGAACCAAGTCTATCCGGTGGCCCGCGGCATCGCGCCGCTGGTGGTGGCGGGGCTGGCGGCGGCGATGGTCGGCGAGGTGCCGAACGGCGCCGGCATGGTGGGCATCGTGGCCGTCTCAGTGGGTATCGCGGGGCTTGCCTTTTCCGGCGGCCGGCCCAGCGGCCGGGCGGCGGCGCCCCTTGCCATGGCCGCCGCCACCGGCATTTGTCTCGGCACCTTCACGGTCGTCGACGGGATCGGCGTCCGGCTTAGCACAACGCCGTGGGATTTCATTGCCTGGCTCTTGTTCTTCAACGGCCTGCCGATGATCATGGCGGCGATCTTCTTGCGCCGCGACCGGCTGAGGGCCTATCCGTCGGGGAGTTGGAAGAAGGCCTTTGGCGGCGGCGTTCTTTCGGCCCTCGGCTTCGCCATCGTTCTCTACGCCCTGAGCCGCGGCGCCATGGCCCACGTGACGGCCCTGCGCGAAACCTCGGTTCTTTTCGCCGCCCTCATCGGCTCGCTGACCCTGCACGAGCCCCTGGGAGTCAGGCGCACCGTCGCCGCCGCGGTCATCGCGTCGGGCTTGATTCTGCTCCAACTTTCGGGGCGTATCTGAGGCGGCGAATGGGTATGGACTGGCTTGACCGGACACGGCGCGCCTGCGTTGCCGGGGAGGGCCGCATTGAAAGGGAGATAATTGGCCATGAAGGCACGAATCCAATGGCTCCAGGACCGGGCGTTTACCGGCATATCGGGAAGCGGCCACGCGGTGGTGATGGGCCGCACCACGGGTCCCGAGGGCCGAAGCATCGGCCCCAGCCCCATGGAGATGGTGCTCATGGGGGTGGGGGGGTGCACCGCCTTCGACGTTATACACATTCTGGAAAAGTCCCGCGAGCCGGTCGAGGGCTGCGTCGTCGAGCTTGACTCCGAGCGCGCCGAGACCGACCCGCAGGTTTTTACCCGCGTCCACATGCGCTTCGCGGTGACCGGGCGCGGCCTCGACGCGGCCAAGGTGGAGCGCGCCGTCAAACTGTCCGCCGAAACCTACTGTTCGGCCTCCGCCATGATCGAAAAAACAGCCGAGATCACCCACGAGATAGAAATCATCGACAGCACCGCGCCATAGCCTCGACACCCCCAATGGGTGGTTCGATGTACGTAAAACGTCTCGCGCACGCGAATTCTTAATCACAAGCTTTGCGAGATTATCTGGACAAAGTTCCCGAAATACGGTATAGACGCTGACTCTGTTTGCCGCAAAACCTCCGTAGCACTTTTGAGGATTTGTGCCGGCATGATCAGGTCTCAATCGTTCTTACTTGGGCTCATCGCCGTGGCGGTGGTCCTTTCGGGCTGCCAGAGCGATCGACAGCGTTACCAGATCGGCGACCACGAGAACGTCCAGGTGCCGGAGGGATTTTTTCCTGAAATGGCCATTGAGCGCAGTTGGGCCAGCGGCAAGGTCATATATAATTTTCAGGCCAATCGGAAGAAAATGACCGAAGACACGGCCCTGACCTTGGAGGTCATGGCCTACTTCGAATGGCTGGCCAACGACCTGAGAAGCGGCCATGAAGTTTCCCCCTATCAGGTTCGCAAGGTGCTCGATGCCCGGAACGAGCTGCGCCGAATGGTGCGGATCCCTCCCGAAACATCGACGACCGAAGCGATTGCCCAACTCTATTCGATGTCGAAATTCTTAAAATTGGCAAGCGCAAACAAGGGTGAGGAAGCCCCGGAAATCGCCCAGCGGCGCCAGTTGCTGATCCGAACCAAGGGACAGGTCGACAAATTGATACGCCAAACCCTGGCGGCCAAGGACGGCGCCCAGCGGTAGCGGTGGGAGGACGCGACATGAACGCAACGACAGTGAGAGTTTCCTTGGCTGTCGGGATGCTGTGAGGGGTCTTTTGCGGTGGCCTCGTAGCGCCGGCACAGGCCAGCTGACACTGGCGCTCTTGGCACGCGGCGTGTACATGCGCTGGAAGTGGCGATGGACGCGCTCAGCCATATCCTCGCGCGGCGACACGAGCTCGCAGGCACCGCCCGCCGCCTCGGCAAGCCCTCGTACGAAGGGCTCGGCGACTGCGCTGCCCACCCCGACCGTGAATATTCGATGGCCGGAACTTTTTGCACGAGCGATCAGCTCATCGGTGTTCCAGACTTCTCCGTCAGTGATGAGCAGGAGGTCGCGCGACAGGCCTGCCTCGCCCCGGATTCCGTATGCGGCATCAAGCGCGGCTCCGATCTCGGTGCCGCCCATGTCAGCGTCGAGCGCGCGAACGAAGCTCCTCGCCTCGGCCAAGGTTTTCTCCGAGACGGGCATCTCCCGGCCGAACACCGTACGATGGCTGTTGCCGTCCTCGCCTACCTTCAAGAGAGCCGTCTTATTCGGGCCGGGGCTGATGCCGAGCAAGCTCGCGAGCGGCTGGCGGTGGCGCAGAACATCGGTCGCGCTCGCCGTGCTGTTGATCGTGCTCGGGTCGATGCTGACCGGCTGCGCCAGAAATACCGTCGTAAGTGAATACTGTTTGATCGCCGAGCCGGTCTACTTCTCCGAGGCGGACAGCGCGGAGACGATCCGACAGATTATTAGGGAGAACTCTAAGTACGACGAGTTGTGCTAGTCACAGTTGCGCGGCTGCGAAGAAATGCTTCCCCGTGTTTTCGGGTGCAAAGTACCGCATTTGTCCGCACTGAGGCGCACAAAAGGAGAACGCCCGTTGAGGCTGGTTTTGTTTGATTACAGTGGGTTAGTGGTGCCGCCGGCAAGAATCGAACTTGCGACCCCGCCCTTACCAAGGGCGTGCTCTACCCCTGAGCTACGGCGGCCCCGAGTGGGCGCGCACCATGCCACAGGGCCCTGACCGGGGCAAGCGCCCTTTCATGGACTTTCCAAGCCATGCCGGTACGATGGGTCCATGACAGATCACGGACCTCCCAGAAAACCCAATTCAGCACGACCGAAGAAGACGGAAGAAAAACGACGGCGATTGGCATCCGCGCTCCGCGAAAATTTGAAAAAGCGCAAGCGGCAAGAAAGCACTCGTGCCAAGGCGACGAAGGCTCCGAACGGGAACGTCCACAAGTAATCCTTGTGGCAATTCGAGCCGGCGAAGAGGGGCGAGCGGCTAGCGGCTAGTTTCCGGAACTCGACGGCCGTCGCGGTCAGCGCGAGTAATATTCGATGACCAGATTGGGTTCCATCTGGACCGGATAGGGAACGTCGGCCAGCTTGGGTTGGCGTATAAAGGTGCCGCGCATTTTCTTGGGGTCGACGTCCATGTATTCGGGCACGTCGCGTTCCGGCGATTCGATGGCGTCCAGCACCAGGGGCAGTTCGCGTGACTTTTCCTTGATTTCGACGACGTCGCCGTCGCGTACCTGATAGGAAGGAATGTTGACGCGGCGACCGTTGACCTTGATGTGCCCGTGGTTGACGAACTGGCGCGCCGCGAACACGGTGGGCACATACTTCATGCGGTAGACGACGGCATCGAGCCGGCGTTCGAGAACACCGATAAGGTTCTCGGACATGTCGCCGCGGCGCCGCACCGCTTCTTCGTAATAGCGCTGAAAGCGGCGCTCGCTGATGTTGCCGTAGTAGCCCTTTAGTTTTTGCTTGGCCGCCAGTTGCAGGCCATAGTCGGAAGGCTTGCGGCGCCGCTGGCCATGCTCGCCGGGGCGGTAGTCGCGGACATTGACGGGACTCTTCGGGCGGCCCCAGAGGTTGACTCCGAGGCGGCGGTTGATCTTGTACTTGGACTTCAGGCGTTTGGTCATTACAGGCTCACAGGTTATTCCGGTTGTTCTTGTCCCAATGGGTCTCCCTTTCAGGGGACGGGGCCCAGGGCCCGCGTTCTTGGGAATCGAGGCGGCGGAGTATAGCGACGCCCGGCCTCTTGTCAAACCCCGCAATCGGGCGCGGCGCCGGCCCGGCGGCATGGTTCAGGTGCTTTCCAGTTCCGAATCCCAATACAGGAAATCGCGCCAGCTCTCATGCAGATAATTAGGCGGAAAGGCACGGCCTCTTTCCTGCAACTCAAAGTTGGTCGGCCGGGTCGGCTTGCGCAGGGGGTAGACGCCGGCCCGTTCCGGATTCCGGTGGCCCTTGCGCAAATTGCACGGCGCGCAGGCGGCGACGACGTTGGTCCACGATGTCCTGCCACCCCGCGCGCGCGGCACCACGTGGTCAAAGGTCAACTCTTCGGCTTGCTTGGCGTTGCCGCAGTATTGACACGAAAAGCGGTCGCGCAGGAAGACGTTGAACCGGGTAAAGGCGGGGCGCCGGTTCATGGGCACGTATTCCTTGAGCGAGATAACGCTGGGCAGCGACATTTCCCGGCTTGGCGAGTGGACTTTGCGCTCGTACTCGGAAACCACGTTGACGCGCGCCAGAAACACGGCCTTCACCGAATCTTGCCACGACCAAAGCGACAGGGGGAAGTAACTCAGCGGCCGAAAATCGGCGTTGAGGACCAAGGCCGGAAGTTTCTCGAGTGCCACGGACACAGACGTTCTCCCCACAGTCGGCGCGGAGATTACACCATGTTGTATCTGCTTGCCAAATCCCGTGTCTGGTTGACGTCTTTTAGGGTGTAGTGGCCGCCAAGACACGAACCAGGAAGTCGCAGCCCAGGCGGAGGCCTTCTTCGTCGATGCCGTGGCCCAGACCCGGACACAGGTGGGAAGCCACCGGTACGCCTAAATCCTCGAGGGCCGATACCGCCGCTGGCAGGGCAGGGGCCGGAATCAATTCGTCGTCGGCGCCGTGAATCAGGTGCACCGGCGGGCGCGAGGCGATCTCGTCGGCCAACCGGGCTTCGCCCACCAACAAACCCGAATAGCCCAGAATGCCGGCGATCGATGGGTGCCGCCTGAGGCCAACTTGGAGGGCCATCATGGTGCCCTGGGAAAAGCCAACCAGGGCTAGGCGGTTGGCGTCCAAGCCATAGTGCGTCAACTGGGCGTCGATGAAGGCTTCCACAATGGGTGCCGCGGCCAGGGCGCCGGCGAGGCGCGCCTCGGGGCCGAAGTCGCGGATGGAGAACCATTGACGTCCGAAGGGCGCCATGTCGTAGGCAAAGGGCGCGTTGGGCGAGACGAAGTGCGCGTCGGGCAGCGCTTGGGCAAAGTGGGGCGCCAATCCGATCAGGTCGTTGCCGTCGGCGCCGACGCCGTGCAGCAAGATGATCAGGTGCCGGGGTGGGCCGCCCGAGGAGGGGGCGAACGACGGTCCATCGAGGGTCGGAAGGTCGGCCATGAGGATGCTTGAGTGGTTGGCGGGAAGGGGGAACGGAAAGTCCTAGCCCATCGACCATGCTATTGTCACGCCATGGGCTCGACTGAAGATCACGCTGACGGCGCCGCGACCCGTTTCGCGCCGTCGCCCACGGGGTATCTACACCTCGGCCACGCTTACGCGGCACTTTTCGCCGCGGCGGCGGCGCGCACCGGGGGCGGCCGCTTCATCGTGCGCATGGAGGATATCGACGTCGGGCGCTGCCGGCCGTGCTTCGATGCCGCGATCCTCGATGACCTGGCCTGGCTGGGCCTGAGTTGGGAAGAGCCGGTGCGCCGCCAGTCCGAGCACTTAGACGACTATGCCGCCGCGCTCGATGAGTTGCGCCATCTTGGCCTTCTCTATCCCTGTTTTTGTACGCGCAAGAAAATTCAGGCAGAGATTGCCGCCGCCGGCCAGGCGCCCCACGGCCCTGACGGCCCGCTCTACCCCGGTACTTGCCGTGCACTTCCCCCTGGCGAGCGCGAACGGCGTATCGACCAGGGAAGCCCCTTCGCGTTGCGTCTTGACATGGAAAAGGCGACGGTCCTGACCGGCGCCCTCGCCTGGTATTCGCCGGCTGGCGATTCCATCGAAGCGTCGCCACAGGTCTTCGGCGATGTCGTTCTGGCGCGCAAGGACATACCCACCAGCTACCACTTGGCGGTCACCGTCGACGATCATTTGCAGGGGATCACCTTGGTGACGCGGGGCGAGGATCTCTACCAAGCAACCCACCTGCACCGACTTTTGCAGTCTCTCCTGGGACTGAAGACGCCGATTTACGAACACCATCGCCTTTTGGTCGGCGAAACCGGCCGGCGCCTGGCCAAACGGGATCAGGGCCTGACCTTGCGGGCGCTGCGTCAGTCCGGGCGAACGCCGGCCGAGGTACGCCGCATGGCCGGCTACGACTGATACCAAGGAGCGGTGGCGGCAACGCCTCACGGTGTAAAGAGAACCGTCAACAAGGTACCGTCGGCGAGGCCGTAGACCACGTCAGTGGCACCATTGCCGTCCACGTCGGAGGCGACGAGCGCCGTAACGATTGCCGAGCCATGGGGAAGGCGCGCCAGTTCCCTGAATTGACCGCCGGCAAATGTGACGATCCTCAGCGCGCGTCGTGTCTCGTCAGGAATAAGCAGGTCGGGCACACCGTCACTATTGATGTCGATCACCGTCCCCATGCCAAGCTCGCGCGATCCCAGGGCGTGGTTCGAGAACCCATAATGGCTGTGCACCTCGCGCAGGTTCTCGCCGACCATACGGTAAAGCTTGAGTGTCCCACCGATGTGCGGCGTCACGACCACCGCTGCCTCGTTTTCCCCATCGCCATCGAAGTCGGCGACATCGACGGGATTGAGCCAGCGATAGGGCCGCCCAATGGCTGGCGCCTCGGCGATCAGGCGCAGGCCATCGGCCGTAGACCCGACGACCGCCAGGGCGGCACCGCGGTCCAGATAGGAGCGGACGATTAGGATTTCGTCTTGGCCGTCGCCGTTGAAGTCCGCGATGCGGGCCAATCGGTCTTCGAAGACCGAGCCTTCGCCGAGGATTAGATCGTGGCGCGTGCCGTCGGCTAGCTGGACACTGAGGCCGCTCGCTTCAATGGCGTCGCCTAGCACGCCGTGAGCGTAGCGGGTGGTGGGGCGAATTAGCCAGGCAGCCGTGATGTTGCGGTTGCCTCGCGACACCACTCCGTCGGGCAGCATGTCCGGGCGTTTGTCGGCCGGATCCCGGGGAGCGGTTGACGGCATCAGGGATAGGGTGGAGCCCTTACCGACGACGACGCGATATTTCGCGCCCTCGGTGTCGTCTATTTCCACGCCACCTTGGATGGCACGCACTTCAACAATTCCCGCCGCTACCCTTGTGGTGAGGATGCTAATTTCGGCGGCTGCCACAAACGGCGTGACGAGGCAGAGCATAAGGATAACGACGCCAGAGGGCGCAACCGCCAGCGACAATATGTTGCGGACTGGATCGCGGGGCATTGACGAGAAGCTCGTCCTCAATACATATGCTGGCCGCCGTTGACCGAGAGCGTCGAGCCGGTGATGAAGTCGGACTCGTCGGCTACCAGGAATAGGACCGCGCGGGCGATGTCTTCGGCGCGCCCGAGCCGGCCCACCGGGATGCGCGCAATGATTTTTTCAAGCACGTCCTCGGGCACGGCGCGCACCATCTCGGTATCGACGTATCCCGGCGCGATGGCGTTGACCGTGATGTTCTTGCCCGCCCCCTCCTGGGCCAGGGCCTTGGTGAAGCCGTGGATGCCGGACTTGGCGGCGGCGTAGTTGACCTGTCCGTATTGGCCTGCCTGGCCGTTGATTGAGCCGATGTTGACGATGCGGCCAAAGGCGCGCTGGCGCATGGATTCGATCACGCAGCGGCACATGTTGAAGCACGACGTGAGGTTGGTGTGGATGACCTGATCCCAGGACTCGAAGGCCATCTTGTGAAGCGTGGCATCGCGTGTAATGCCGGCGTTGTTGACCAAGATTCCGACCGGGCCCAGTTCCTCGACCACCCTGGCGATACCGGCCTGGCACTCGCCGAAGTCGGACGCGTCCCAACGGTGAATGGAGATGCCGGTCTCGCCGTGGAATATTTCGGCCTTTTCGACGCTCGAGATGTAGTTGGCCGCCACGGTATAGCCCGCTTCGTTTAGCGCCTCGGAGATGGCACGGCCGATGCCGCGCGTGCCCCCTGTCACAACCGCTACTCGTTCCATGATTGGTCTCCTAAATTCAGTCGCGGGCGATGCACATGGCGATGCCCATGCCGCCGCCGATGCACAGCGTCGCCAAGCCCTTCTTGGCGTCGCGCTTGCTCATTTCGTGGAGCAACGTCACCAGAATGCGCGTCCCGGACGCCCCGACCGGGTGACCGATGGCGATGGCGCCGCCGTTGACGTTGACTTTGTCGGTGTTCCAACCCAGGTCCTTGTTGACGGCGCAGGCTTGGGCGGAGAAGGCCTCGTTGGCCTCGATCAGATCCAGATCGTCGACGTCCCAGCCGGCATTTTCCAGAGCTGCCCGGCTGGCCGGGATGGGTCCCGAGCCCATGACCGCCGGATCGACGCCGGCGGTGGCCCACGAGACAACGCGGGCCAGCGGTTCGACTCCGCGATGGTCGGCGTCGGCGGCGCTCATCAGCACCACGGCGGCGGCGCCGTCGTTGATGCCGGACGCGTTGCCGGCGGTGACCGTGCCGTCCTTGGCGAAGGCCGGGCGCAGCTTGGACAAAGCCTCAAGAGTGGTGCCGTGCTTGGGATATTCATCCTCTGACACAACGGTTTCCCCCTTGCGCGTGGCCACGCTTACCGAGACGATCTCGTCAGCGAAGCGACCCGCTTTCTGTGCCGCCTCGGCTTTCTGTTGAGAGGCAACGGCAAAGGCGTCCTGTTCCTCCCGCGCGATCTGCCATTTCTCGGCCACATTTTCGGCGGTAACACCCATGTGGTAGCCGTTGAAGGCATCCCACAGACCATCCTTGATCATCAGGTCAACCAGTTGGGCGTCTCCCATCTTGGTGCCTTTTCTCAGATGCAGGCAGTGGGGTGCCTGGCTCATACTCTCTTGGCCGCCGGCGACGACGATCTGGGAATCGCCAAGCCGGATGGCCTGCAATCCGAGGGCGACGGTTCGCAGTCCCGAGCCACACAGCTGGTTGATGCCGTAGGCCGTTTTCTCGACCGGAATGCCGGCGTTGACGGCGGCTTGGCGAGCCGGGTTCTGGCCCGCCCCGGCGGACAGAATTTGTCCCATGACGACCTCGGAGACCTCGCCCGGTTCAACCTTGGCTCTTTTCATGGCTTCGGTAATGGCGACCTGTCCGAGGTCGTGGGCGGGCAACGAGGCGAGTGCTCCGTTAAAGGATCCAACGGGCGTACGCGCCGCGCCCGCAATAACAATGTCTACGGTGGGATCGGCCATGGGGGCCCTTCCTCCTCTGGTGGCGGCCGGAGCAACCGGGCGCTGTTGTGTAGCTTTTGTAGAAAATCCGACCCCTGTTATAGAACGGCCGGGACGGGGATCAATAGGCATCGCAGCGTATCGCGAAGAGTCCTATCCTATAGTCTCGACAAACCAATCGGTCAGAGGGTCGTAAAGAACCGTTTCCGCGCGGCTCCCGACGACCATGCCGATATGGCCAGCCGGCACGATACGCATCGCGGCACGAGGCAGGGCATGGCCGAGAGGAACGGCGGAGCCCGGCGGCACGATGTAGTCCCGTTCGGGAACCACAACCAACGACGGAGCGGATACCTCGGCCGGTAGCACGGGGCGCCCGCCGATCCGCCAAGTGCCCCGCGCCGGCGCGTTTTCCACGTACCAACCGAAAAGCGTTTCCCGCGCTACCTGTCCGGCCAGGGGTACTCCGTCATTGAGCCAGTCCTCGAGGGCCACGAACATGGCGGCCCTGGGGCTATCGGGGTCGACGGCGGCGAAACGCTGGAACTTGCGTGGCGTGCGATAGGGATCGAGGCTGGCGAACATGGCCTGCAGTACGTCAACCGGCAGGACGCCCAGGGTTTCGATCATTGTCGAGAGCGTCGGCGCCGATGCCTCGAGCAGTCGGATGGCACCGTCGTCCGTGGCGTGAAAGTCCCAGGGCGTGGCCAAAAGGACAAGTGCCGCCACCTCGGCCGGGCGACGCTGGGCGAGGGCCAGGGCAAGCAGCCCCCCCATGCAGTAACCAATCACCGCCGCCGGACGGCCGGCGAGGCCGCGGACCGCGTCAAGGGCGTCCTCCAGCCGCCCCGCCACATAGTCGTCGAGAGAGAATCCGCGCTCCATTTCCTCCGGCGCTCCCCAATCGACGAGGAACGGACGCATACCCCGGCGCGCCAGATGGCGCATCAGACTGCGCTGTTTCGTCAGATCGAGGATATAGGCACGGTTAATGAGGGATGGCACGACCAGGAGAGGTGCCCCGCCCTTGCCTTCCGCAGTGGTGACGCCATAGTCCAACAGCCGCGTCGATCCTTGGCTCCAGACCGTGGGCGGTTCCTCTAGGGTGCGCTGGCCGTGGCTACCGTGATAGGCGCGCACGCCGTGGATAAAAGCCATCAGCCGACGGCCGGCCTCGGCGTCGAGGGCAGACAGAAGGGCCTCAGGATCTACGCCGCTTAGGTCTCGTTCGAGAACCCTTGCCGCTTGTGCCAGTTCCGGTTTCCAATTGAGCGACCCGCTGCTCAAGTGCCCCAAGGCGGCGCGAGAACTCAGCCAAGTCATGGTCTGAACGGCCAGATGTAGCGGCAACGGTCGTGGTCCCAGGCGAATCGATGGTGTTGTCATGGTCCTTCGACGGCTGTTGTGGGGACGGCTCGGCCCCGCCTGGCCCCGAGCTTCGCGTCGCGGTCTCGGCCACGGAAGCCATGGCGGTGAGGCCGGAATTCATCAATTCGATCGTTTTAGCCGTCACCTCGGCGACATTTTGATCGGCGGCCAAGGCTGACAACTGATCCTGCCAAAGGTCGAGATAACGACGGGCCAAGGTGTCAATGTCGGGCGGTTTTGACATGGTTTATGCTTCACTTGCGAATGTGCTCACTATACCCCGCATCGGAGGGGCTAGGAACATTTCATTGCAATGCAGCATTTTTGCCGTAAGGTTAAGTCTGGAACGATAGGCCTCGACGGTCACCGACGAAGGCGCGACGTCATGCCCGATGAGTCAGGATCGGAAGCAAAGCCGGTCACAATTAAGAAGTACGCCAATCGGCGTCTCTATAATACGGCGACGAGCAAATATGTCACCCTTGATCACTTGGCACAAATGGTCAAGGAAGGTGTGGAGTTCGTCGTCTTTGATGCCAAGAGCGGCGACGACATAACCCGCTCCGTACTCACCCAGATCATCGTCGAAGAGGAAGCCAAGGGCCAGAACCTGCTGCCCATTAGCTTTCTCAGGCACCTCATCAGCTTTTACGGCGATAGTTTGCAGGCCTTGGTGCCGCGGTACCTTGACCACACCATGCAAAATTTCGCCAGCAACCAAGATCGCATGCGCGACTATATCCAGGAGACCATGGGCGGTCTGTTTCCCTTTGGCCGCATTGAGGAAATGGGCAGGCAGAACATGGCGATTTTGGAGAGCGCCATGAAGATATTCTCGCCGATTTACCAGAAAGGCGAAGACCGGCCGGAACCCGTCGAGGAGTCCAACACCGATGGGCCCGCCGAGGAATCGGAGGATGCGCGGATCGAGGAGATGCGGGCCCGGCTCAACGAAATGCAGGCCCAGCTCAACAACCTTACGGGCGGCAATCGCAAGGCGAACTAACACCGCCGGTGCTTATCGGATGACGGGATGCGGCGATCCCACTGGCAACTGTACTTGGCATGCCGCCGCTCTATATGGCCGTTACGGTTTCTACAAAAATGCGCTATAGTTCACATTCCTCGACAGGGGAAGTTAGCAGTGCCGACGGACGGGCCGGCACTGGCCCTTACCGCAAAGTCAAAAGCCATAAAGGCTAGTTTGCCGAGGAACGGCCGGCCATGCCTAACCAGTTTGTGTGGGCGGTTGTGGAGCGACAAGATGTCGCTCATGGGAATGGAGGAAATGATCGTGCTTGGAAAATCCAAGAATAGTACGGCGTCGCACAAGGAGGCCAAACTCGGCAACCGTGCCAACAATACGGATCGCCATGTCGGTGCCCGTATGCGTGAACGCCGCGTCATGCTGGGCCTCAGCCAACAGCAGATCGCGGACATGATCGGAGTCACCTATCAACAGGCCCATAAATACGAACGCGGCATCAACCGAATTTCCGCTGGCCGTCTGTTGGAAATTGCTCAGGCTCTCGGGGTTCAGGTCGGTTTCTTCTTCGAGGGTCTGGAAGCGAACGAATCCGTTCACGAAATTTCGACGCGGCAAAGGATGTGCTTGGAATTGGCGCGTAACTTCTCTCAGATCGCCGACAAACGTCACCAGGACGCCTTGAGCCAAATGGCTCGCGCCCTTGCTACCAAGTGACGTCGCCGCTTCGATCTTCGTTGCCGAAACACGTCGGGCTTGGAGGAGTGACGCTCAGGGCATCTCGCGCAGCACGCGCAAACCGATCCCGTAGCTGAAAGCGCGCGGATTGAAACGTGCGCGGTAAGTGGAGCGCACATTGGTCGCCACATAGTACCACGAACCGCTTCTCGTCGTTCGGTACTTGCAGGTGTCGGAAAGTCTTGCCGAGCCGTCCGCTGGTGCGCCTTCATGACTGGGATACCAACAGTCCTGGACCCATTCCCAAACGTTTCCGTGCACGTCGTAAAGTCCGAACGGATTGGGCTTGTATGACCCGACGGGAAACGTCATGTGGCTGATCGTTGGCGCGCAGGTCCGGCAATTGGCGTTGTCGGTTCCCACCTTGTCTCCCCACGAGTACACGGTCGAGGTTCCTCCCCGCGCCGCATATTCCCACTCCGCCTCCGTCGGCAGGCGATAGGTTTTCTTCGTTTTGCGGCTCAGCCAGCGGACGAAATCCTCGGCGTTGCTAAAGTTGATGTTCATCACCGGGCGTCCGATCCGTCAAGCATCGGTCGGGCCGACTTGATCATCATCAAGGTGACGGCATCCGCGCCTTCATAGGCTCCATCGAACCTTGAGCCCGGAGTTTATGTGAACGAACGACCGAAGAAGAACGGACCGATCGCTTCCGAGAGCCGGGGGCGCGGACCCGCCCCCGTGCTGAGTTATGGTTTTCGGCCTTTTTTTCTAGCCGCCGGCGCCTATGGCGCACTCTCCCTTGCCTTTTGGGTGGGGACTTACGCTGGGATCTTGACGCTGCCCGGCCATTTGGCGCCATCGCTGTGGCACGGCCACGAAATGCTATTCGGTTTCGCCGCCGCCGTCATTTCCGGTTTTCTGCTGACCGCCGTCTCGGCGTGGACGGGGTCGCCTCCCGTCAGCGGCGGGCATCTTGGCGGCTTGGTGGCGTTGTGGCTCATGGGACGGGTTGCCTTCTGGCTAACCGATATTGTGAACCCTCTGACCGTCGCGGCCCTCGACCTTGTCTACCTTCCCGTTCTCATCGTCTTCGTGATTCGCCGGCTGCTGGCCGCCGACCAGCGCCGAAACCTGATATTTCCCGTTCTGCTCGGGCTCTTGTTCGCCGCCAATCTGCTTTACCATTGGGAGGCCGTGGGCTGGGGTGCCGACACGGCGCGGGTCGGATTGCGACTGTCGATCTACGTCTTCGCCCTATTGATCGCCGCCATCGGCGGGCGCATCGTGCCCAGTTTCACCGCCAATGCTCTCAAGAAGCGGGGCGATGAGGCCGACGTACGGTCGATTCCCGTGGTCGAGAAACTGGTCATGGTTTCCATGGTAGCGGCGGCCGCGGCGGATATCGTGGAACCCGGTGGGATGATTGCCGGCGGTCTTGCCGTGGTCGCGGCCGTTCTGCTGATGCTTCGCATGCGCTATTGGCGGGCTCTCAAGACCCTGGGCGAGCCGATCCTCTGGATTCTTCATCTCGGGCATGCCTGGTTGGCGGTCGCATTCGCCTGTTCCGCCGTGGCCGGATTGACCGGTCTATTTCCCCAAGGAGCCGCCCTGCACGCCTTCACCAGTGGAGCCATCGGCACTACGGTCATTGGCATGATGACACGTGTCGCCCTGGGCCACACGGGCCGGGCCCTCAAGGCATCGCCGCTCACGGTCGTCGCCTACCTTCTGGTCACCGGGGCCGCCCTTTTGCGGGTCGCCGCGGCGGCCATGTTTCCCCTGCACGCTGAAATTTGGATTCTTGCGTCAGGCGGGCTGTGGAGCCTGGCGTTTTCTCTTTACGTGGTGATCTACTGGCCGGTGCTCACCGGTCCGCGTATCGAGCAGTCGACGCCTTGAGCGGCTAATCCAACGTCTTCAGAAATCGCTGCGGTCGTGGCAGTAATTGCGTAGTCGCTCGATATCGGTGAGTTCGACCTTGTTACCCTTGGTGACGACGCCGATGGTTTTAAGCTTGGCCAATGCCCGAGAAAGGCTTTCCGGCTTCATGCCGAGGCGGGCGGCGACCAGGGTCTTGTCGTAGGGAAGCCGTACGACCTGGGTATCCGATCCGTCGTCGCTCAGACTGAGCAGAAAATTGCCCAGCCGCTGCGGGGTCGAATTGGCTTGCAGTTGCTCTATGTGCTTGACCATGCGGCGCAGCCTCATCGACATGGCTGTCAGCATACCCAGGGCCAAATCGCTGTCGCTGCGGAGGTTGGCGACAAAGGGTCGGCCCGGGATCTCGAGGAGCCGCGATTCGTTTACCGCTTCGGCACTTGCCGGATAGTCGCGGGCCATGAATATGGCCGCCTCGGCGATGGTCTCGCCCGGCTTTATGATGGCAATCACCGCCTGTTCGCCATTGGGGTTGTCGCGGTAGACCTTCACCCAGCCGTTGAGTACCAGATAGAACCGTTCAGCCGGCTCGCCGCGCACGAACAGAACCTTGCCCCGCGGGATTTCGACGACGCGAGAACTCCGGAGCAGGGTCTCGAGAGCGTCTTTGGGCAGGCCCGCGAAGAGCGGTGCCCGGCCCACGATCTTGAAGTCATCGGCGCTGATTGTTGTCATAACCCCATCTTTAACGGCCCCTGCCAAATTGGCACGGGAACCTCATGTTAACCCGAAACCACGTCGCGGCCCAATACGGCGTGCCATTCGGCGCGCACACCGGCGTTCGTCTCGTCGGCCATGCGACAATTACCGAGGCGTTCCATCTGGGACCGGTCCAAGTGCCGCGCAAGCGCCCAGACGGCCATCGCCCGAACCAGGGGTGAGCCATCGTCAAGGCATTCACGGGCCGCATCGGCGAGCGACGCATCGGCGCTATTACCGATGGCGATCAGCACGTTGCGCACGAACCGGTCGCGCCCCGTGCGCTTGATTGGCGAGCCCGCGAAGAGGCGACGAAAACGGGCATCGTCGAGTTTCACCAGTTCGGCAAGCCGGGGCGCCGCCAATTCATCGCGAGGGGGGAAGGTCTCGTCGTCGGCCGGCGTGGCGAATTTGTTCCACGGACAGGCGGCGAGACAGTCATCGCAGCCGTATATGCGATTGCCCATGAGGGCGCGCAGCCCGGATGCAATGGCGCCCTTGTGCTCGATGGTCAGGTACGAAACGCAGCGCCGGGGTTCGATACGATAGGGTTCGGCAAGGGCGTCCGTCGGACAGGCGTCGCGGCACCGGTCGCAGGTGCCGCAGAGATCGGTGGTCGGGGTATCGGGGGCGATGTCGAGCGTTGTGAACACCTCTCCCAGGAAGAGCCAGGAGCCGAAGCGGCGCGATACCAGGTTGGTATGCTTTCCCTGCCAACCGACGCCGGCGCGCGCCGCCAGGGGCTTTTCCATGACCGGCGCCGTATCGACGAAAACCTTGACGTCGCAGGAGTAAGATTCCGCTATCCAGCGGGCCAAACTCTTGAGACGTTTCTTGAGGACGATGTGGTAGTCGCGTCCGCGGGCATAGACGCTTACCGTTGCCCGGTCGCGCCGGCCCAGCGACGCCAGCGGATCGCCGGCGGGCGCATAGCTGGCGCCAAGCGAGACAACGCTGCGTGCTTCCGCCCACAGGGCCCGGGGGCTCGCCCGGCGCTCCGCTGTCCGGGCCATCCAGCCCATGTCACCGTGCAGGCCACGGGCCAGAAATGCCGCAAGGTGGGTCCCCGGCGTTCCGTCGTCGGCGGCCGCGGCGAAGCCGGCGGCATCGAATCCCGCCGCCACGGCCTTCTCGCGGATGGCCTCCTTGATCCCCGCCACCTCTCCCTCGCCAGGCAAGAAAAATATATGGTATCACCGGGGCGACGGCCAACAGAGCGAGAAAAGACCATGGGGCTGAAATTCACGGTGCTCTACATCGCCCTCATCGTGGCGGTGAACTACGCCTTCACCCAGGTGCCGCCGATCACCCTCGCCGACGGCACGGTGTGGCCGCCGGTTTCCCTCGTCGTCGGCTTCGTCTTCGTGGTGCGCGACTTCGCCCAGCGCGAGATCGGCCACCGGGTGCTGCTGGCCATGCTGATCGGCGCGGTCCTCTCCTATTTCATGGCCGACCCCTTCGTCGCCGTCGCCAGCGCCGCCGCCTTCGCGGTCAGCGAGCTGGCCGACTGGGCGGTCTACAGCTTCACGAAAAGGCCGCTTTCGCAGCGCATTCTTTATTCGAGCGCCCTCGGGGCGCCCATCGATTCAGGCGTCTTCCTGGCCGGCATCGGTCTCTTCTCGGCCACCGGCGTCGCCGCCATGACACTGAGCAAGATGGCCGGCGCGGTCTTGGTATGGTGGATCGTGCGTCGCCGCGAGGCAGCGGCGGGGTAGGGCCTATTACCCTCGCCCGCGATAGGGCGCCACGCCGGGATCGGCGATCCACAACCCCTTGGGCGGGGCCGCGGTCTGGTAGAAGACGTCGATGGGCATGCCGCCGCGGGGGTAGAAATAGCCGCCGATGCGCAGCCACTTCGGCCTGACCTCCTTGACCAGTCGCTTGGCGATCCTCACCGTCACGTCCTCGTGAAAGGCGCCATGGTTGCGGAACGACGCCAGATACAGTTTTAGTGATTTGCTCTCGACGATGCGGCGGCCCGGCACATAATCGATGACAAGGTGGGCAAAGTCGGGCTGGCCGGTCACCGGGCACAGCGCCGTGAACTCGGGACAGGTGAAGCGCACAACGTAGTCGGTGCCGGCGTGGGGGTTGGCAACGCAATCGATCCGCGCTTCGTCGGGCGAGGCCGGAATCTCCGTCCTGGTCCCCAACTGGGCCGGTGTCCGAGAGGCTTTCTTGGCCATGGCGTTTCCCTATAGCGGTTCGATGTCACCTTGCGCCTGCTGTTGGGCGAAGGCGGCGGCAAAGGCATCGAAGGTGGCGCCCGCGATGGCGTCCCGCATGGCCGCCATCAGGTCCTGATAATAGGTCAGGTTGTGCCAGGTCAACAGCATGGAACCGAGGATCTCGCCGCTCCGTACCAGGTGGTGCAGGTAGGCGCGGCCGTAATCGCGACAGGCCGGGCAGGCGCAGGCGCTGTCCACGGGGCGCGGATCTTCGGCGTGGCGGGCGTTGCGCAGGTTCACCGCGCCCCGCCGCGTGAAGGCCTGTCCGGTGCGGCCCGAGCGTGTCGGCAGCACGCAATCGAACATGTCGATGCCGCGCGCCACGGCGCCGATCAGATCGGCCGGCTTGCCGACGCCCATCAGGTAGCGCGGCCGGTCGTCGGGCAGCAAGGGCAGGCAGGTGTCGAGAACCCGGAAGGTTGTTTCCTGGCCCTCGCCGACGGCCAGGCCGCCGACGGCATAACCGTCGAAACCCATCTCGACCAGCGTTTCCGCCGATTCGCGGCGCAGGTCATCGTAAACGCTGCCCTGGACGATGCCGAAAAGGCCCGAGCCCGCACGGCCGGCGAAGGCGGCGCGCGAGCGTTCGGCCCAGGCCATGGACAGGCGCATGGATTTGGCCGCCGTTGCCTCGTCGGCCGGCCACGGCGTGCATTCGTCGAAAGCCATGACGATGTCGGCGCCCAGGATGTCCTGGATCTCGATGGAGCGCTCGGGCGTAAGCTCGAAAAGGGCCCCATCGATGTGGGAGCGGAAGGTAACGCCGGCCTCGCTCACCGTCCTCAATTCGGCCAGGGACATCACCTGGAAGCCGCCCGAGTCGGTAAGGATGGGGCCAGGCCAGTTCATGAAACGGTGCAGGCCTCCCAGACGTTGCACGCGTTCGGCGCCGGGACGCAACATCAGGTGGTAGGTATTGCCCAAGATGACCTGGGCGCCCGTCTCCGCCACCGCGTCCGGGGTCATCGCCTTGACCGCCGCAGCCGTGCCGACGGGCATGAAGGCGGGCGTCTCGATGACCCCATGGGCCGTCGAAATCCGCCCCGACCTGGCTCGGCCGTCGGTAGTCAGCAGCTCGAATCCAAAGCCGCTCACGGTGCCTCGCTCCTACTCAGCAGGCAGGCGTCGCCGTAGGAATAGAAACGATAGCCGGTGTCCCTGGCATGAGCGTAGGCGTGCTTCATGCGCCGCGTTCCGGCGAAGGCCGCGACCAGCATGAAAAGAGTCGAGCGCGGCAGGTGAAAATTTGTCAGCAGCCGATCGACCGTCCTGAAGCGGTAGCCGGGCGTGATGAAGATGTCGGTCTCTCCGGCGAAAGGACGGAGCCATCCAGCCGCATCGGTCGCCGCCTCCAAGAGGCGTAGCGCCGTCGAACCCACCGCCACCACTTGGCTTCCGCGCTTGCGGGCGGCGTTGACGGCGGTGACCGCGTGGGCGGTAATCTCACCCCATTCGGCGTGCATCTTATGATCGGCCACGTCTTCGACCGTGACCGGCAGAAAGGTGCCGGCGCCGACGTGGAGCGTGAGCGTGATCCGCTTGATCCCCTGCGCGTCAAGGCCGTCCAAGAGCCCGGGCGTGAAGTGCAGGCCGGCCGTCGGCGCCGCCACGGCGCCCGGTATGCGGGCGAACATGGTTTGGTAATCGTCCGGGTCCCGGGGGTCGGAAAGGTCGGGACGCTTGATATAAGGGGGCAGCGGCATGGCGCCGAAGCGCGCCAGGGCGGCTTCCAGATCGGCGCCGCCATGGGCGAAGGAAAGCGTTATCTCGCCGGCCTCGCCTTTGGATTTTACTTCGGCCGCGAAGCCGGGTGCAAAATCTATGCGGTCGCCGTTCTTAAGCCGCCGCGCCGGCCGCGCGAAGGCTTTCCAGGTCGTGGCGTCGACGGCCTTGTGCAGCGTCACCTCGACCTTGGCCCGGCCGCGCCGACCCGCCAGGCGCGCCGGGATGACCTTGGTGTTGTTGAAAACCAGGAGGTCGCCCGGGCGCAGGTGGCGGGGAAGGTCGGACATGCGGGCGTCCACAAGTTCATGGTGGACCACCAGAAGACGCGCCGCATCCCTTGGCGTCATCGGCCTTTGCGCGATGCAGGCGCGGGGGAGATCGAAGTCGAACGTGTCCACCTTCATGGTGCGGCCTCGGGCAAAGGGGAGGGCGCGAACGTTACACGAGGAAGAGGAAGACGGCCACTCCCGGCGGGTGTCCGTTTGGGGTTGTTTCGACGATCGCCAATTCACGCGATCTTGATCGCCCGTGTGGGGCAGGGGCCTTTCCGGCGTGACCAAGGCTCGTCACTATGTCCTAGATATCCGGATCGCAAGTAGAGGAAAAAAAGGATGCGCGCAGTTTTGCTTGTCTGCCTGGGTCTTTTGGCCGCAACGCCCGTCGGGGCCGAAAACCCGACGCCCTATTCCGGGACCAAGGTGATCGAGACGGGTTCCCCCTTCGCCGCCTTCGTTGCCAAGCTTACGGCGGCGGTGAGCGCCAACAAGATGGGCCTACATCCAGGACGTTGTAGCCTTTCCAGCCATCTGAATAGACGATGCTGTCAGGGACGACCTTGCGCTTGATGATTG
>JASLLZ010000200.1 GCA_030746775.1 Rhodospirillales bacterium
GTGGAAGGGCAAGTTTGTGCCGCCGTGGGACTGGAGACGGGGGAAGCGGTAAGGAGAGTCGGGATGGCACGGTTTGAGTGGGCGGCTGAATACGATACCGGAAACGACAACATCGATGATCAGCACAAGCAGATATTTGACGCGGCCAACTTACTGTTTGAGGCCGTCAGGCAGAAAAAGGAAGGCGATGTCCTGGATCAACTGTTTGATGTTTTGCTGCAATACACCAACACCCACTTCAAGGATGAGGAGGAGTTTTTCGAGGAGATTGGCTCGTCCCTGCTGACGTTCCATAAGGCGGAACATCGAAGGTTGGTCGATGAAATCAGGGATATGTGGCGGGAGAAACGCCAAGGGTCGTCTGAGGACATTGGGATGGACTTGGAACACTGGATGGAACAACGACTGGTTCCCCATATCATCAAGGAAGACGTTCGCGCCTTGGAGGCGGCGTCTTAATGACCGCCGACCACGACATTTACCGCGCCGCCAACGAACTCATCGAGCAGTTCGGCGACGACGCGCCGATCTACGGGAGTTTTTTAGGGTGAAATAACGACCCAGATGCTCAAAAGATGGCAGTCCT
>JASLLZ010000201.1 GCA_030746775.1 Rhodospirillales bacterium
CCGTATTTTGACGGCCGCCTGCCAACCCATTGATTTTTTGACATTATTGCTCTTCGAGGTGGGTGGAAACGTGATCCATCCGAAGAATCCGAATTCACTATGAAGAGATGTGAAGAATACGACCTGTCGAAGGCATTCTTTATAGTATAGTTAGGACAGAGTCGTTAAATGTATCGACAAATCGGGAAAAAGGAAGCGCATCTTGCAAATATCCAAGTCTTGCGGTAGGGTGGCGTGTCTTATGTATTTTTAGTTTCTTTTCAATTTTCGGGACGGGCACACTACCAGTGTTGGTAGGGGAATATTTTTTTGATGTTGTTGATAATTTATTGTCGAGATTGCTGATTCTTTTATAGGTGATCATTCGATAGCAATTCGGCATCGCCGAAACTACTTATGCAGCCCGGACGCCGAGGGACGAGGCCCTACGGGAAGCAAGGTCCCACGGAAGCCGTCCGAGGACTAGGCTCCAGACTCAATTAATCCACCATATGACGATTGCGGCGATGAGGACAGCAGAGAGGAAGTTTCGTGCGA
>JASLLZ010000202.1 GCA_030746775.1 Rhodospirillales bacterium
CGGCGCGGCCTTCCTGGCCTATGTGGAGCAGGTGCTGGTGCCAACACTCGCGCCAGGTGACATCGTCGTCATGGATACGTACTCGCTCTGATAGGCGTCGCCGCGCGGCACCAAGAAGCCGTTCAGACCCCGTCGCTCGATCTCACGGCGCAGGTCGGCCAGGCGGTCGGCCGGTGCCGGCCCCGGTCCGAAGCCCGGATCGGCGACGGCGGCAATCTCGTCCTTGAGTGCTGCCAATTGGCGCCTCAGCGCATCGTCAGCCTCGGGGGCGATCAGTTCGATCCATGTTTCCGTGGCGCGGCCGGCCAGGGCCGAGACCACGCCGGCGATGATGTCGCGTACCGCGTCGACGCCGATTGCCAGTCCGATGGCGCGAAGGCTCGCCGCCAACGCGTCGTCGCCCTGGTATGCCTCCGCCATCGAACTTCCTCCTGCTGGGTCGTCGATCGTCAACGCTAGTGGATTGACTCCAACGCTTGTTTCCCACGATTGACCTTTTCAATGATCTTGTGGGGATCGGCGGTCCAGAC
>JASLLZ010000203.1 GCA_030746775.1 Rhodospirillales bacterium
TTGACTGTCGAGTGCCGCAAGCTCGCCGAAGTAGCCGCCCTCGGACACGTCGTCCAAGGTGATCTCGCGACCCGACAGGGAATAGTTGACGACGCGGACCCGGCCCTCGACGACGAAGTAGACGTCACGCAGTTCACTTTGCCGGTCGATGATCTGTTCGTGCGCCGCGTAGCGCTTCCAGCGACAGGATTTCTCCAGGGTGGCAACGTCTTTTTTTGTGGCCCGGTGTGTTCCCCGGCGGGTTCCATTGTCCGAGACGAAAGAAGCGCCGGGCAAACCCCAGGGCAACCAAGCCGGACGCATGTCATAGACGGTTCAAGTGCGACTTTACGGCCGCCAGATAAGCCAAGTCGCTGACCAGGATATGCGTCTTGAGCCAGTCGGTCAGGAAACTGATGAAATTATCCATGGGGCTGTCCCAGATAACTAGCCCAAATACTTCCTAACCCATTGCCTCAATTGCGCTAATTGGATTGATGGGTCACTGTTGTTAAAACGCCACTCGCATTCCTTCA
>JASLLZ010000020.1:0-3688 GCA_030746775.1 Rhodospirillales bacterium
CTTCGTCCTCGGGCGCGCCATCGTGCGCGATCTTTACGAACGCGAGGAGGCGGCCGGCATGCTGGCCTACGTTACCATGGCCATGGTCGTCGTGCCGATGGTAGCGCCGGGAATCGGCGGCTATCTCGACGTCTGGTTCGGCTGGTGGGCGAGCTTCATCGTGGTCGTCGCCTACGGCGTCTTGGTGACCGCCGTCGCATTTTTCGTCTTGCACGAGACCAACAGGACCCGCCAGCCCTTGCGCAGCCTTTCCGACCTGGGGCAGAGCTATTGGCAGTTGCTGCGTCTGCGCACCTTCCGCGGTTATGCTTTCCAGGTCGGCTTCGCTACCGGCGCCTTCTTCACCTTCGTCGGCGGCGCGTCTTACGTGATGGTCGTGGTGATGGGACGGCCGGCCAGCGAATACGGTCTCTACTTCATGATCGTCGCCGGCATGTACATGGTCGGCAATTTTCTTGCCGGCCGCCTGTCCGTGCGTCTCGGCATAAACCGCATGATCGTCATCGGGACATCGGTCTCGCTGTCGGCCGCCGCCGTTCTTTTCGCCCTCTCATTGAGCGTCGGCCTGACCCCGCCGAGCCTGTTCGCGTTGACCGGCATCATGACCTTGGGCAGCGGCCTGAGCCAAGCCAACGGCTTGGCCGGCGCCGTCAGCGTCGATCCGACCCGGGCCGGCGCCGCCTCGGGAATCTCGGGGTTCCTGCAGGTGATGATCGGGGCGCTCGGCACCCAGGCGGTCGGCATGTTGTTGGACGACACGGCCGTGCCCCTGACTTCCGCCATGGTTTTGCTGTTGTCCCTTTCGCTGCTCAGCCATGTGGTGGATGTGCGTTTGAACAAATCCGCCTCGGCGACCCCGGGGCCGCCGTAATGGCGCCCCCTGGATCCCGGTCGCGCCGTCCCCCTTTTCTGGTCCTTATCGCCTTGACCGCGGCCGGGGCGCTGGCGCTCAACATCTTCGTTCCATCAATACCCGGGATGCAGCGCGTCTTCGATGCCGATTATGCCACCGTGCAGCTGACCTTGACCGCTTCCTTCGCCTCTTACGCCGTTATGCAGCTTGTCTACGGTCCCCTGTCCGACCGCTTTGGCCGGCGCCCCGTGGTGCTGGCCAGTCTTGTCGTGTTTCTTGTCGGCAACGTGCTGTGCCTGGTGGCGGATTCGATCGCGACCCTGATCGCCGGCCGCGTGGTGCAGGCCGTCGGCGGCTGCGCCGGGTTCGTCGTCACCCGGGCCATCCTGCGCGATCTCTATGATCGACAGCAAATGGGCAGCATGCTCGGCTATCTCACCATGGCGATGGTGGCGGTGCCGATGGTGGCGCCGGCGATCGGCGGATATCTCGACCTGTGGTACGGCTGGCGGGCGGGATTCCTGCTTGTCGCGGCCTTCACGTTCGGCGTTCTGATTGCCTGCCTGTTCGTCTTGCACGAGACGAACACGAGGTTGCAACCCTTGGAGGGGGTGGGCGACATGGCGAGGGCGTTTGGGAGTTTGTTGCGCCATCGCGCCTTTTGTGGCTATGCCTTCCAGGTCGGCTGCACGACGGGGACGTTCTTCGCCTTCGTCGGCGGCGCGCCCTATGTGATGGTCGAGGTGATGGGGCGCCCGATCAGCGAGTACGGCCTCTATTTCATGTTCATCGCCGTCATGTACATGGCCGGCAACTACATCTCCGGGCGGGTCTCGGCCAGGGTCGGCATCGACCGCATGATCCGGCGCGGGACGTCGTTGGCCCTGGCCGGCGTGATCGTCATGTTCGCTATCACCGTGTTCGGCGCCTTGACGCCGGTGACGATGTTCGGGGCCATGGCGGTGATCTCGGTGGGCAACGGCTTCAGCACGCCGAACGGGTTGGCCGGCGCCGTCAGCGTCGATCCAAGCCGTGCCGGAACCGCCTCGGGGGTGGCGGGGTTCCTGCAGATGACGGTCGGCACCGTGGCGACCTACGTACTTGGCCTGTTGCTCGCCGGGACGGCGATGCCGCTGGCCGCCGTCATGCTGGCGACGACCGGGCTGGCCTTTGCCGCGCACCGCATCGGGGTGCGCCCTGGCCGCGACCCGGAACGCTAGGCCGGAAGCGCCCCATGGCCGACTCCCGTCCCCCGCTTTCCCTTCTTATCGCCGTCACCGCCACCGGGCCGCTGTCGCTCACCATCTTCGTGCCGTCGATGCCGGGCATTCAGCGCGCCTTTGATACCGACTATGCCACCGTGCAGCTGACCTTGACCCTCTATCTGGTCGGCTTCGCCGTGGCCCAGCTTCTCTACGGGCCGTTGTCGGATCGTTTCGGCCGCCGGCCGGTCCTGTTGGCCGGTCAAGGGTTTTTTCTTGCCGGCAGCGTGCTGTGCCTGGTGGCGCCGGGCATCGAAGCGCTGATCGCCGGGCGCCTCGTGCAGGCCGTCGGCGCCTGCTCCGGCATGGTCGTGGCGCGCGCCATCATTCAAGATGTATACAGGCGGGAAAATGCGGCGACCGTGCTGGCCTACGTCAGTGCGGCGATGGCCGCGGCGCCCATGCTGGGGCCTTCCATCGGCGGCATGCTGGAGGTGTGGTTAGGGTGGCGGGCAAGCTTCGTTTTTATCGCCGTCCTCGGCGCCGTTGTCGTGGCGGCATCGGTTTTTTCCCTTCACGAGACCCACAAGGGCGAGGCCCAGGGGGCGACCATCGTCGATATGATGGTCGGCTTCGGGCATCTGCTGCGCCGTCCCGTATTTTGCGGCCATGCCTTTCAGGTGGCCTTCACGTCTTCGGTGTTCTTTGCTTTCGTCGGCGGCGTGCCCTATGTCATGGTCGATCTCATGGGGCGCCCGCCAAGCGAATTCGGCTTCTATTTCATCGCCGTTCCGGCGATGTTCATGACCGGCAGCTTTCTTGCCGGCCGGGTCTCGGCGCGGGTCGGGTCCGATCGGATGGTTACCATCGGGACCTCGATCGCGCTCACCGGCGCCGGGGCCGAGTTGGTTTGGAATTTCGGCGATCTCCTGATCCCGGTGACCTTGTTCGGGTCGATGGCGGTGGCGGCGCTCGGCGCCGGAATGGCCCAACCCAACGGGATGGCCGGGGCGGTCGCCGTCGATCCGAGGCGCGCCGGGGCGGCAGCAGGGTTGAGCGGCTTTTTGCAAATGACAGTCAGCGCTGCTGTCGCCACCGTCGTCGGCGCTTTGTTGACCGACTCCGCCACGCCGGTGGTGGGGGTAATGTTCGCCTCGGCGGGACTGGCGGTTGCGTCCCATCTGGTGGCGGTGCGAACGCGGGAGGAAATGCCATGAACCGAGATGAAATCAAGGCCCTGACCTTCGATGTCTTCGGCACCGTCGTCGACTGGCGCACCTCGATCGCCCGCGAGGCCCGCGACGTGGGGCGGGCGAAGGGGATAGAGGCCGACTGGGATGCCTTTGCCGACGATTGGCGCGGGCTCTATCAGCCTTCCATGGCGGCCGTGGTCGAGGGCCGAAGACCGTGGGCCAAGCTCGACGTCCTGCACCGCGAGAGTTTGGAAACCGTGCTCGAAACATTCGGCGTCGGCGGGCTGAGCGAGGCCGAGAAAGACCACCTCAACCGCGCCTGGCACCGCCTCGACGCTTGGCCCGACGTCGTACCCGGCCTGACCCGGCTCAAGCGCCGCTACGTCCTGGCGACCCTGTCGAACGGCAACGTCGCCATGATGGTCAATATGGCCAGGCGC
>JASLLZ010000020.1:3819-35077 GCA_030746775.1 Rhodospirillales bacterium
CAATGCGGACCTGATACGGGCCGCCAAGCTGGGCTTTCGCACCGCCTTCGTCCCCCGCCCGACGGAGCACGGGCCGGGGCAGACCACCAATCTCGAACCCGAACGGGACTACGACGTCGTCGCCCGGGATTTCACCGACTTGGCCGATAAGATGGGGTGTTAGCGGGAATTCATCGGCGCCCGGTTTATTTTTTTCTGAGCAGGTTGGCGCGGAACGGCTGATCGAAGGCGCGCCCGTCTTCTTCGTCCCGGCCGTGGTGGTCGAAGCGGCGGCGCATCTCGTCTTCGATGGCGGCGAAGTGGCGGGCGCGATCGGGGCCGATGGTCAGCACGAGGGAGCGGAAGGCCTCAAAATCGGCGAAACGCATGACGCGGTTGTAAAGCACCTCGCGCTCCTCGGCGAATCCCCCGGCCCCGGCCCCCTTGATTGCTTCATAGGCGCTGGCCCGGACCTCGGTTTCGTCGTCCACCGGCTGCAGCAGATCGAAGTACGGCCCCTGGGCGAGGGGTTCGGTGATATAGGCCAGGCCGCCGGGTTTAAGGACCCGCGCCGCTTCCGCCACGGCCCGCGCCTGGCCGCCGTCCGCGACGTGGTGGAGGGTGCCGAAATATAGGATCACGTCGGCCGAGGCATCATCGAAGGGCAGGTCTCGGCCGTCGCCCTCGACATAGGTCTCGTCCGCCGCCGCGGGTGCCGCGCGGGCCGAGGCCAGGCGCCGCGGATTGGCCTCGACGCCGACGGCATCGGCGCCGGCGGTACTGACCAGGCGGACCACGCGGCCCTCGCCGCAGCCGACGACAACGACGCGCTTGCCGTCGACCCGGCCCAGGCCCGGCAGGCCGTCTAGTTCCTTTGCTTCCGTCATCGCGTCTTCCTTAATGTTTGTGCCGCATCGGACCTGAAAGATTAACCGGGGCGTGTATAATATTGATGCAACGGGAGGCCGACATTACCATATGGATTGGTCGGGGACACGCGACGGTTACGGAGGATTTCTGAATTTAGCATCGTCTCGATCCGGGGTGCGATACATAGGCCATGAACCACGACAGACTTCTTTCGATCGACGACGAACCCGCCGTTTGCGAGTTAATCAAGAACGTGGCCGAGGATGTCGGCTATGCGGTGCGGACCACGTCGGACCCGGATGAGTTCCGCGACTCCGTTCGGTCCTTCGATCCCACCGTCATCGTCCTCGACCTGCAAATGCCCGGAGCCGACGGGGTGGAGCTGCTGCGCTACCTGGCGGAAGTGAAGTGCCGCGCCCAGGTGCTTGTCGTAAGCAGAGCCGACGGCAAGAACCTGGAAACGGTAAAACGCCAGGGAATGGCGCACGGCCTGGATATGATGGGGGCCTTGTGCAAGCCCGTCCCGGTCCCCGAACTGGGCACGCTGCTCAAGAACAATATGGAGGTCGATGGGGAGATCAATGAGCAATCCCTGGCCAAGGCCATCGAAAATGGGGATATCATTGTCCATTACCAACCCAAGATTCATCTGACCGAAAACGGCACTTGGAAAATCGATGCGGTGGAGGCGCTGGCGCGCTGGCAACACGCGCGCCACGGCTTGGTCATGCCGGATGCGTTCGTCCCCCTGGCCGAGGAAACGGGGTTGATCAGGGCGCTCAGCGAGCGGGTATTCGAAAGTGTCATCAAACAAGTCCGGGAATGGAGCGATGAGGGCCTGGTTCTGTCGGTGGCGGTCAACCTGTCGGCCAGCATCCTGGACGATCTGCGCTTTCCCGATCAACTCTCGTCCCTCGTTCGCCAGCATGGCATCGAAGAGAGCCGCCTCATCGTGGAGATCACCGAAAGCGGCGTGATGTCCGACGTGGCGCGCGCCATGGACATCCTGACGCGGCTCCGCATTAAGGGTTTTCGCCTTTCCATCGACGACTTCGGCTTGGGGTATTCGTCGCTCGTTCAGTTGTATCGAATGCCCTTCAACGAGGTGAAGATCGACAAATCCTTCGTCATGGAGGCGATCAATGACAATGAAGCCCGAACCATCGTGTGCTCGATACTCGGCCTCGCCAACAGCCTGGGAATGTCCGTCTGCGCCGAAGGGGTCGAGAGCCAGAAGACGTTGGAGTTTCTGAAATCGCACGACTGCAAGACGGCGCAGGGCTATCTTGTCAGCGCGCCGGTCTCTCCCGATGCGGCGGCGCGTCTTATCCGCGAATGGAATAGCGACAAGGACGGAACGGAGCCGAGAAAAGCTCCTTAACCGGCGCAGCACGAAAGCATGCCGATGTCCTTGTCGAAGGCCTGGGCCGCCAGCTTCAGACCTTCAACCGTGGTCAGATAGGGGAAAAGTGTCTCTCCCAGGGCGGCGACGGTAAGCCCCGCCTTGATCGCCAGGGCGGCGGTTTGGATGGAATCGCCTCCTTCCGGCGCTAAAATCTGGGCGCCGAGCAGACGGTCGGTCCCCTTTTCCGCCACCAGCTTGATCAGGCCGCGGGTGTCGCGGGCGGCCAGGGCCCGTGGAACCTGAGCCAGATCGAGGGTCGAGGTGCGCACATCAAAGCCCCGCGCCCGGGCCTCGGCTTCGCTGAGGCCGACGCCCGCCGCCTGTGGATCGGTAAACGCGACCCAGGGCATGGCCGTGGCGTCATAGGTCCGCCTGTCGCCCTCAAGGGCATTTTCGGCCGCGATCTTGGCCCCGTAGGCGGCCATGTAGACGAACGGGTCGCGGCCCGTCACGTCGCCGGCGGCGTAGGTTCCCGGCCGATTGGTGCGCATGTGTTGGTCGACCTTGACGGCACCGTCGGCGGTCAGCGCGACGCCCGCTTCCTCCAGGCCCAGATCTCCGGTGTTGGGGCGCCGCCCGGCCGTTACCAGAATTCTTTCCGCCGCGATGCTTTCGACGCCGTCCGCCCTATCGACGGTCAAGGCGACGCCGGTCGGGTTGCGGCGGATGGCGCCATAGGCCACCCCGTCGATGACGTTTACGCCCTCTTCTTGGAAGAAGCCGGTCAACGCCGCGCCGATCTCGGGCTCGGCCTGGGGCAACAGGCGGCGGCGCGTGACCAGGGTCACCGCCACTCCGGCACGGGCAAACATCTGGGCCAGCTCGCAGCCGATGAAGCCGCCGCCGACGATAAGGAGCGTGGCGGGCAGGTGCTTCATCTCCATCGCCGTGGTGCTGGTCAGGGCGGGGACGTCGTCGATGCCCGGGATCGCCGGCACCAAGGGGGCGGCGCCGGTGGCGAGGATGACTTTTTCGGCCGCCAGTTCGCCGCCGTTCACCGTCACGCCACTTCCGGTCAGCCGCGCCGGGCCGTCGCGATAGGAAATCAAGGGATAGGCGCCCAGCAGGTCTTGGTACTTGGCGCGGCGCAGGCGGGCCACCAAATCGTCCTTGTGGTCGATGACGGCGCCCCAGTCGACCACCGAGGCCGTGGCGCGAAGGCCGTCGAAGCGCGCCGCGGTCCGGGCCCGGTGCAAGGCCTCGGCGGCCCGGATCAAGGTCTTCGACGGCACGCATCCGACGTTGACGCAAGTCCCGCCGATGGTCCCGAAGCCAACCAGTGCCACCCGGGCGCCCAACTCGGCGCCACGGATGGCGGCCGAAAAGCCGGCCGATCCGGCGCCGATGACCGCCAGGTCGAAGCCGTCACGGGCGCTCATCCGTCACCCGCCGATTTGCGCCGCGCGAGGGCGTAGGCGACGAGGCCCAGGAATCCGGCCAGGGCCGGTAAAAGCACGAAATCCAGCCAGCTCAGCCAGGCCGAAAGCCCAACCGTGCCGAGAAGAATGACCAGGACCGGGGTAAAGCAACAGAGGGCGGCGACGGCGCTTCCGACAACGCCCGTGCGCAGCAGCGTTTTTTCCTTCATGGTCGATCAATCCTTTGTGCTTCGATCACGGAACGGTTTCCTTATTAGATCGTGGGCCATACTATAGAACCTGTAGTTACTAGAGGTTCAAGGAACATGTGATGGAACCGTTCGGCGATCCGCCAACCGCCCAGATGCCCATCGGCGAACTTTCCGGGCGCACCGGCTGCAACATCGAGACCATCCGTTATTACGAGCGCATCGGGCTTCTGCCGGCGCCGCCGCGCAGCGCCGGCGGGCACCGCATCTATGGCGTCGATCACCTTAAGCGGCTTACCTTCATCCGCCGCGGCCGCCAGCTGGGATTTGCGCTCAAGGATGTGCGCGGCCTGCTCGCCCTGGTCGACGGCGGCGACTATACCTGCGACGAAGTCCAGGCCCTGACCCTGGCCCACCTCGGCGAGGTACGCCTCAAAATTGCCGATCTAAAGGTTTTGGAAAGGGTCCTCGACGACATGGCGGCCGAGTGCGAAGGCGGAACCGTGCCCGCCTGTCCGGTCATCGAGGCCCTGTTCCGCGGCGCCTGACGGAGAACACCATGACCACGCAAGACTTTGAAACGGAGACCGCAACCGATCTCGTCGGAACGGTCGCCGACTGGCTGATGACCCAGGCCCTGGGCGAGGCCCGGATGGAAAACTTGGTGGAAGGGTGCTGCAACCGCCTGCGGGCGGCCGGCATTCCGCTGTGGCGCGCCCACGTCGGCTACCGCACCCTTCATCCGCTGGTCGAGGCGATCTCGCTGGTATGGGAGCGAGACGCGGGCCTCGTCAGCGCCGACATACCCCACGGCCAGGCCCATGCATCGGAGGCGTGGCGCCGGAGCCCCGCCTTCCATATGGTGGAGACCGGGGTGCCGTTCCTGCGCCGGCGCCTTACCGGCAGCGAGGCCTTGTTGGATTTTCCCCTGCTCGTCGAACTCCGAGATCAGGGGGCAACCGACTACCTGGCCTACCTGGTGGCCTTCGAGGGCGGCGAGGTCGGCAGCCAGGGGCAGGACGGCATGATCGGATCTTGGGCAACCGACCGGATGTCCGGCTTCAACGACCGCGAAATCCAGTCCCTGATCCGGATTCAGAGGCGGTTGGCGGTGGCCAGTAAGGTCATCATCAAGGACCAAATCGCGCACAACGTGCTGACCACCTACCTGGGGCCGGATGCCGGCCGCCAGGTCCTCGACGGCCAGATCAAGCGCGGCGACGGCGAGACCATCCACGCCGTCATCTGGTACTCGGACCTCAGGAATTCGACGTCGATGGCCGACACCATGGCGGCGGATGCCTACCTCGGCGTTTTGAATACCTATTTCGAATGTACCGCCGGCGCCGTGCTGGCCAACCATGGCGAAGTCCTGCGTTTCATCGGCGACGCCGTGCTTGCCATCTTTCCCATTCGCGACGACGGGACCAAAGCCGGGGTGGCCTGCGAGAACGCCCTGGCGGCGGCGCGCCAAGCGCAAGAGCGCCTGGCCGAGGTCAACCGCCAGCGCGCCGAGACGGGCCTGGACGCCCTTAATTTCGGTCTCGGGCTGCACGTCGGCGATGTGTTGTACGGCAACATCGGCGTACCCGAACGGCTCGAGTTCTCGGTTACCGGGCCGGCCGCCAACGAGGTGGCGCGTATCGAGGGCCTGACCAAAAGCCTGGGCCATCGGGTGGTGGCAAGCGCCGAATTCAAGCATGCGCTTGGCGCCGATTGGCGCTCTCTTGGGCATCACGAACTGGCCGGCGTGGGAGAAACGATCGAGGTCTTTTCCCTCGACGACCTGCGCTGACCCTAACAGGTATTTGCCGCCTCGCCCGCGACGGCGCCGAGGCCGACGAAGGCGGGCAGCGGGTGGGTGATGACGAAGACCGGGATGGCGGCCAGATAGGCGGCGAAGCGGCCCTTGTCTTCGAAGCGGCGGCGGAACCCCGATGCGGCGAAGGCGGCGCCCAGCTTGGGCACGATGCCGCCGGCGATGTAGACGCCGCCCAAGGCGCCCAGGCTTAGCGCCATATCCGAGGCGACGGTGCCGAGCATGGCGCAAAACATCTCAAGCGCCTCGGCGGCGGCGGGCCGCGTCGCGTCGGCGGCGAGGCGCGACACCTCGTCCGGGCTGGCGGCGGGGTCGGCCCGTCTTCCGTCCAGCGCACACAGAGCGCTGTACAGGTTGACCAGGCCGGGACCGGAAATAACGCGCTCGGCCGAAACGTGGCCATGGGTTCGACGCAGTTCGGCCAGTACCGACGCTTCGCGCTCGTCGCGGGCCGCCATGGTGACGTGGCCGCCTTCGGTGGCGAGCGACGCCCAGCCCCCGGCCGCCGGCACCAGCGCCGAGACGCCGAGACCCGTGCCCGGGCCGACAACCGCAATCGGCGCGCCGGGAACGGGCGCGTCGCCGCCGAGCTGATACCAGTCGTCCCGGTCGAGATGGGGAACGGCCAGGGCGATGGCCGCGAAGTCGTTGATCACCCGCAATACGTCGAGGCCGAGGCGGCGGCGCACGTCGTCGACGGAAAACGACCACGGGTGATTGGTCATCGTCACCTGATCTCCGGCCATCGGCGAGGCAACGGCGAAGGCGCCGCGCCTCGGCCTCGCGCTCGGCGCCGCCCAAGCCAGGAAATCCTCGGCGGCGGCCGCCGGGTCGGGATAGTCGTCACATTTGAGGATGCGGGCCCGACCCGTCCGTCCGGCGCCGTCGACAAGGGCAAAGCGCGCGTTGGTGCCGCCGATATCGGCGATGACGCGGTCCTCCCCGGTGTCGCCCTGGGGGGCGCGGGTATGACTTTTGCCGACCATCCGTTTCAGGCTTCGTAGGGGGCGTTGGCCAGGGTATCGAGGAACTTGTCGCGCCATGTGGTCAGGGTGTTTGCGCGCAGTCCCTCCATCATCGCGGCCCATCGGCTACGGCGCTCCTCAAGGGGCATTTCCAGGCCCCTGGCGATGGCGTCGGCGACGCCTTCGAAGTCGAACGGATTGACGATGAGGGCGGTTTCCAGTTCGCGCGCCGCGCCGGCGAAACGCGACAGAACCAGGACCCCGGGGTCTTCCGGATTCTGCGCCGCCACGTACTCCTTGGCGACAAGGTTCATGCCGTCGCGCAACGGCGTCACCAGGCCGATGCGGCTGGCCCGGTAAAAGCCCGCCAGGTCCTGGCGCGTGTAGCTTTTGTTGAGGTAATTGATGGGTACCCAGTCGAACTCGGCGAAGCGGCCGTTGATATGTCCCGACTCGGCTTCCAAAGTGCGGCGGATTTCCCGATACTCCGGCACTTCCGAACGTGACGGCGGCGCAATCTGCAACAGGGCGACTCGGCGCCGATAGGCGGGGTGGGCTTCAAGCAGGCGCGAAAAGGACTGAAAACGTTCGACCAGTCCCTTGCTGTAGTCCAGTCGGTCGACACCGATGATCCATGAGAATCCATCGGGGCGCCCGCGCATTATTTTTTCGCCGGCTGAATGGATTTCCTTCTGGCCGGCCCTGACGAAATCCTCGGTATCGATGCCGATTGGGAATATCTCCACGCGCAGCGTGTGGCCGAAGGCGTGAATCAGGTGGTTTCCCATGATGCCGCCGCCGGCTTCGTTGACGATGTAGTCGAGAAAGGCGCGCAGGTCGTTCTCGGTCTGAAACCCGACCACGTCGTAGGCGCAAAGCGAGCGGATCAGGGATTCATGACCCGGCAGGGCGGTAAGAATTTCCATCGCCGGGAACGGGGTGTGCAGGAAGAACCCCATGCGCTGCGTCACCCCGGCGCGGCGCAGCTCTTCGCCCATCGGGATGAGGTGGTAATCGTGGATCCAGATCAGGTCCTCGGACTTGATCAGGCGCTTCAGTTTTTCGGCGAAGATGGTGTTGACCTGCAGATAGCCCGAATAGTTTTGCTGGCTGAATGCCGTCAAGTCGAGCCGGTAGTGAAAGAGCGGCCAAAGGGTGCGGTTGGCGAATCCGTTGTAATATTCGTTGTAGTGCTTGCGCGACAGATCGATGGTCGCGTAGGTGATCGGGCCAACCTGGGTCAGGGCCGGTTTGACCGGCGTCTTGCCTGCAACCTTGCCGCTCCACCCGAACCAGACGCCGCCGTGCTCCGCCAATGCGTCCTTGAGCGCCACCGCGAGACCACCCGCGCGGCCCTTGACATCGGCGGGCGCGGCGACGCGATTGGAGACGACGATAAGGCGGCTCAATAGGCTTCCTCCCAACTGGTGCTCAAAACCATGGCGGAATTGATCAACCCGACCATGGAATAGGTCTGCGGAAAGTTGCCCCACAACTCGCCCGTCTTCGGATCGATGTCTTCCGAGAGCAGTCCGAGATGATTGCGCGATTCTAGCATGTTTTCGAACAGCTCGCGCGCCTCATCCTGCCGGCCAATCGCGGCCAGGGCATCGATGAACCAAAACGTACAGATGTTAAACGCGGTCTGGGGCGTTCCGAAATCGTCCTCGACGGCGTAGCGGTACAGGTGATCGCCGCGCCGCAGTGTCTTTTCGATGGCCTCCACGGTGCCGACGAAGCGCGGGTCGGAACCCTCGATGAAGCCCACTTCATAGAGAAGCAGCAGGCTGCCATCGATGCCGTCGCCGCCGAAGCTCTCGACGAAGGTGTTGCGCTTGGCATCAAAGGCATTTTCAATGATAACGGTGCGGATTCTGTCGGCGTCCTGGCGCCATTGCCGGGCCTGGCTGGTCATGCCCAGACGGGCGGCGATGCGTGCCAGGCGGTCGACGCCGGCCCAGCACATGACGCTGGAATGGGTGTGCACCTTGGACTTGGTTCTCAGTTCCCACAGGCCGGCGTCCGGCTGGTCGAAAAGCGCCAGCGCCCGCCGGCCGACGTCTTCGAGGCGCTGAAACAGTCTTTGGTCTCCGGGCCGGGTCAGACGTTCGTCGAAGAACGCCTGGGTGGCGGCCAAGATGACATTGCCGTAACCGTCGTTCTGGATGTGCTCGTAAGCCTGGTTGCCGCACCGCACCGGTCCCATGGAACGATAGCCGGCCAGCGTCGGCACCGTCTCCTCGGTCAGCCGTTTGTCGAGGGTGATGCCGTAGACCGGCTGCAAGTGACCGTTTTCGGAGCCGGCGACGATGTTGACGATGTAGTGCAGGTACTCTTCCATGGTCCGCGTCGCGCCCAGCCGGTTGAGCGTCTTGACGACGAAGTAGGCGTCGCGCAGCCAGCAGTAACGGTAGTCCCAGTTGCGGCCGCTGTCGGAGGCTTCGGGGATGGAGGTGGTCATGGCGGCGATGATGCCGCCGCTTTCCTCGAAACTGCACAACTTGAGCGTAATGGCGGCCCGGATCACCGCTTCTTGCCACTCGAAGGGGACGGCCAGATAGCGCGTCCATTCGCGCCAGTAGTCCAAGGTCCGCTTGAAGAACTCGCGCGATGTGTCGTCGATCGGGCTGGTCAGACTCTCGTCCGCGCCGACCATCATGGTCAGGGGCTCCTCGAGCACGAAGGGAACTTCGTCGATCAGGTAGGTGATCGGCGCGTCGGTGGTGCAGCGCAGAGTCAGTTGCGGAGCGACATAACGGACGTGGTTGCTGCCGCGCGTCACCGGGGACCGCTCGGCGCCGTAATCATGGGTCGGACGCAGCCGCAACGTAATCCGGGGGTGGCCGATGACCGGGCGCACGTGGCGGACCATCATCATGGGACGGAAGATGCGGTCCAGACGCTTGAAGCGCGGCGCGAAGTCGGCGATTTCGAGGGCCGCGCCGTCGGCGTCGTAAAGGGTGGTGATGAGGATGGCCGAATTGTGCAGGTAGTGCTGTTCGCTGCGCGCGAAGTTCTCGACCACGACATCGAAAAAACCGTGCTCGGGTTCGCCGGTGTTGCCCTGAAGCAGACTGCAAAACACCGGGTCGCCGTCGAAGCGCGGCAGACAACACCATACGACCCGCCCCATGCGGTCGATCAGGGCGCCGAATGACGAGTTGCCGATAACGCCGAGGTCAAGATCGCTCATGGAATCCTCGTTCAAAGTTGGTTGGACACGGCGCGCGCTCGCCAGCCCGCGGGCGGATCGTGACTAGAAATAGCAGACAACAGGGGGAGGAAGCGAATCACCGTTGGCAACGGCACTCGATTTCAGTGTGGGTCGCTAGAAAGTCGGTTACTTCAGGCCGTTGCGCCAGGAAAGAAGTTGAGCCCGGCGCTTGTCGGCGAAGGATACCTGCTTCTCGCCCGTGCCGCGCAGTGCTTGGCGGCGTAGCATCCGGGCCTCGGCGCGCCGCATGAGCGCCAAGTGGTTGCCGTGATGGGAGCGCAGGCGGTCGTGGCGCCAGGCAGCCAGTTGGCGTTGCCGGATCGCGGCGGCGTCATCGATGCCGCGCGCCGCGGCGCGGGCCGATTCCAAGCGGCTGTTGAGCTGTGCTGTGCGTACCCGGTCGATGGCCGAAGCCGATGCCGATGCCGGTGCCGGTGCCCGTGCCGGCGCCGGTGGCGAGCCGCGGATGGCGGCGGGGGCGGTGGCCACACCCCTTGGCCGTGACGCGAGGGGAATGTTTGCGGGCGTATCGACCGGGACATCGCGTAGCTGGCTCCACAGCCTCATGACCCGGGAGCGGTAGGCCGAGCCGAGGGTCGGATTCTTGGAGTGGTAGGCGCCGGCGGCCCGCGTCCAGGAGCCTTGCGAGGCGCGCAAATTCTTGAGGAAGCCGGCGGCGTAGGCGACGTTGGTAGCGGGGTCAAGGGCATGTTCCAGACTGGCGAATGCATCCGTATGATAGTATAAGTTAACTTGCATGCAACCGACATTTATGTTGCGGATTCCCCGCGCTTTGAGGGCCATCACCTCGGCAAGCGCGGCGGCCTTGGTGTCGAAATAACGCCCTTCGCCCTCGGCGGTGACGGTCCACGGCCAGGCAAGATTTACCCCCTCGACGCCATCCCAGCGTCCCGTCTCGGCCAGGGATATGGCACGCAGAAGATGGGACGGTATGCCGTCCACCCGTTCCTGGTGGGCCGTCGCGTCGGCGCATAAATCTATCGCGTTATCAAAGTCTTGTGCTGGGTGGGCCGGGGCGGTACGTGCCCCCGCGAACAATGACAGCGCAATGCAGATGCAAAAGATGCTAAGCCGTGTTGGCATGAATCGATCCCTCGTCCCGCTTCATATGACGCAACGAACGTGCCAAGGGATCGGGGTTTTTTCACCGGGTTGTAGTCAAAGCCCGGAAATCTGTCAAAGGTTGTTGTCTCCACCGCGTCGTTCGCCACGAATCTGGGCGTCCCCGAGCCCCAATTCGATTCACTGATGAAACAAGTGTTCAAGCCGACTCACAAAAAATTCAATTGATTTTTTTGCCAAGTGTCCCTATCTAATGCGTTGCAACATTCGGGGCCGCCCGCCTGGGCGATTTCGGGTGTTGCATCTTTCGACGTTTCCTCCCAAAATTTGGGCCGTGCTAGTCACGGCCCTCTTTTTTTTGGCCGGCTCGGTCCTTGGAATGGGAGCCCGGCAGCGTCGTGTCGCCCTGGCCCAGGGAACGTTGCATGAGGACGGTGTCGACCCAGCGGCCGAACTTGAAGCCGGTCGAGCTGAGGACGCCGATGTGGCGGAATCCCATGGCGGCGTGAAGGGCGATCGAAGCTTCGTTCTGGGAATCGCCGATGACCGCCACCATCTGGCGGTAGCCGGCCGCCGAGCATCGTTCGACGAGGGCGCCCAGCAAAAGGCGTCCCAGTCCTGAACCGGCGGCGTCGGGCGCAACGTAGACCGAGTTTTCGACCGTATTGCGGTAGGCCGGGCGCGGACGGAAGGGCCCGGCATAGGCGAACCCGGACACCACGCCCGCCCGTGCCGCCACCAGATAGGGCAGACCCAGCGCCACCACGGCGTCGCGCCGCCGGGCGATCTCGGCCAGGTCGGGCGGCTCTTCCTCGAAACTGGCGAGGCCGGTCAGCAAATGATGGGCGTAAATGGCGAGGACGGCTTCCAGGTCCCCGTCGCCGGCGTCCCGGATCACCACGCCCGGTTCATGCCCGGTGCCGGTCATGGGGCGGCGAGAAGGGCCGGATCGATGGCGACCAGGCTTTCGATCAGGCGCTTCGCACTGTCGATCAGGGCCGCCATGCCGGGGCCCCTCTCGATGCGCCACTCGTCCATGTAAAGACCCCGGTTGATCTCGATCTGCAGGGCGTGGACGCCGCTTGCCGGCCGTCCGTAGTGGCGCGTCGTGAAGCCGCCGGCATAGGGGTCGTTGCGCGTCACCTGATAGCCCAGTTCGGCCAGGCGGCGTTCGGCCAGATCGCTGACGGTGGCGCCGCACGACGTCGCGTGGCAGTCGCCGAGGATGAAGTCGGAGCGCGGGTGCCCCGGATCGGCGTCCATGGGCCCGCCCACCGAAGGCATGGAGTGACAGTCGACGAGCAGGCAGACGCCAAAGCGGCGCTGGGTTTCGTCGACCAGGTCGCCAAGCGCCGCGTGATAGGGCACGTAGCAGGTTTCGATGCGGCGCCGGGCGTCGCTCCAGCGTAGCTTGCTCTCGTATATTTCCTCGCCGCTGGCGACGATCCTGGCCACCGTGCCCAAACCGGCGGCGACCCGGGGCGATGCGCTGTTGACGTGACCGGGAAGGGCATCGGCGAACATGGCGGGGTCAAGCTCGTGGGACTCCCGGTTGGGATCCACATAGGCGCGCGGGAAGTGGGCCCGGATAAGCGGCGCCCCGTGCTCGGGCGCGGCGGCGAAAATCTCGTCGACGAAGGCATCCTCCGAACGCCTGAGCGTCAGCGGATCGAGCCGCGAGGCGGCGACGAAGGCCGGCGAATAGGCGCGCCCGCTGTGCGGCGAGGCAAAGACCACGGGCGCCGTCTGGGCGGCCGGGGCCCGGACGTCGAAGACCGCCGGCTGGACCGCCGGGCGGGCTTGAATGCTTTCGTCGTCCGGTGCCGACAAGGAGACCTCCGCCGCGCCCGTTCCTGTGCGACCGCCCGCGACGGGCGGGTAGGTTCTGTTAGCCTCCCGCTTGCGTCGGCGCAATGGGAATCTGTTCTTACCGCTTTGTCCGGTCGGCCCAAGCAGAGCTTGCCAAGACCCCTCGCTTGGGATTAAAAGGCCTCCTTCGCGGCGCCCTTTCAAGGACCGCCGCCGGGGCGCGTAGCTCAGCGGGAGAGCACTACGTTGACATCGTAGGGGTCGCTGGTTCAATCCCAGCCGCGCCCACCATCTTTGCAAGGGGTTCCAGGGCGGTTCGGGACCCTTTTTTTCTGGCGGGCCGCCAGGCGCAGGCCCTTGGTATTCGGGTGTTGCCATGATCGCCGTCACCGAAGCCATCGTTCTTGCCGACGACGAGATCAAGGAGCGCTTCATCCGCGCCCCGGGTCCCGGCGGCCAGAACGTCAACAAGGTCGAATCCGCCGTCCAGTTGCGTTTCGACGCGGCCAACAGCCCGGCCCTGTCTACGGCGGTCTTTTCCCGCCTCAAGTCCCTGGCCGGCGGCCGCATGACCCGGCGCGGCGTCATCGTGCTGACCGCCAATCGCTACCGCACCCAGGAACGCAACCGCCGCGACGCCTTGGCGCGGCTGATCGAATTGATCCGCCAGGCCGCCGTCGAGCCCAAGCCCCGCCGACCGACCAAACCGACGGCCGCTTCCCGCCAAAGGCGCCTCGACGCCAAGCGCCAACGCGGCGGCCTCAAGAAAGGGCGCGGCAAGGCCGATCCCTTCGATTGATCCCCCATCAAGCGCGGCGCCGGCCAGGTCCTTGGGGCTTCCCTCTTCTTTTGGTTTGGGGTAATTACTGCGCCGCCGTGAAATCTCGCGCCCCGTGGAGAAGACCGATGACCGAACAAAGCACCGCCCCGAAAACCGACACCGCGACCAAAACCGAGACCACGACCAAATCCGACACCACGACCACGGCCAAGGATAAGAAAAGCGGTGGCACGGCGGACAAGAAGGCGGAAAAGAAAGAACCCCAGGTCGCAACCCACGAGGGGCAGAAGCCGGTGACCGATGAATACCGGGCCAATTGGAACCGTATCTTCGGGGGCAAGAGTTAGCCGCGCCGCCAGGTCGTTCCTTCGGCGCCGTCCTCCAAAATAATGCCGCGATCGGCCAGGTCATCGCGGATGCGGTCGGCCAGGGCGAAGTCCTTGGCCCGGCGGGCTTCCAGGCGTTCGGCGATCAGGGCTTCGATGGCCCCCTCGTCGATGGCCTCGGCGCCGGGCGGGCGCCATTTGAACCAGGCCTCCGGATCGTCTTGCAGAAGGCCGAGGACGGCGCCCGCCGCCAACAGCTCGGCGGCGCATCTTGATCGGTCGTCGTCGGCCGCCTTGTTGAGCGCGCCTGACAGTTCGTGCAGACCGGCCAGGGCGAGGGGCGTGTTGAGATCGTCGCCGAGCGCATCAAGCACCGCGTCGGGGACGTTGCCTCCATCGGCGGGCGCGGCTTCGGCGGCCTTCCTCAGCGCACCGTAGAGCCGGTCCAGGGTCGCCCGCGCCTCGGCGATGGCGGCGCGGGTGAAGTCCAAGGGCTGGCGGTAGTGGGTTTGCAGCAGGACCAAGCGGATGGCCTCGCCGGGGTATTCGTCTAATAGCTCGTGGACGGTGAAGTAGTTGCCCAGGCTCTTCGACATCTTCTCGCCCTCGACCATCACATAGCCGTTGTGCATCCACAGGCGCGCGAAGCCGTCGTCGGGATGGGCGCACCGGCTTTGCGCGATCTCGTTCTCGTGGTGGGGAAAGATCAGGTCCTGGCCGCCGCCGTGGATGTCGAATGTCCGGCCCAGGTATTCGCCGCTCATCGCCGAGCACTCGATGTGCCAGCCCGGACGGCCGCGCCCCCAAGGCGAGTCCCAGCCCGGAAGTTCGGCCGTCGAGGGCTTCCACAGGACAAAGTCGGCCGGGTCGCGCTTATAGGGCGCCACCTCGACCCGCGCGCCGTCGATCAGTTGGGCGCGGTTGTGCCCCGACAGCCGGCCGTAGTCCGCCATCGACGGCACGTCGAACAGGACGTGGTCCTGCTCCTCATAGGCGTGGCCGGCCTCGATCAGGCGCTCGATCATGGCGATCATCTGTTCAATGTGGGCGGTGGCGCGCGGCTCGACGTCGGGCTCGAGCGCCCCCAAGGCCGCCATGTCCTCATGAAAGGCTTCGGTCGTGCGCCGGGTGATGGTTTGGATGTCCTCGCCCGATTCCGATGCCCGGGCGTTGATCTTGTCGTCGACGTCGGTGATGTTGCGGACGTAGGTGACCTTGGGAAAGAGGCGCTTGAGAAGGCGGTAGAGGACGTCGAAGACGACCACCGGGCGGGCATTGCCGATGTGGGCATAGTCGTAAACGGTGGGTCCGCAGACATACATGCCGACGCGCCCCGGCACCACCGGTTCCAGGGTCTCCTTCTTGCGCGTCAGCGTATTGTAAAGCGTGAGTGTCAGGACATCCCCCCATCCGTAGGAAATGGCAATTCCTTATGCCCCATTCTAACCACAGAGGCACAGAGGCACAGAGGAAGAAAAGCAGAAAGATTGCGCGCGAAGCGCGCGGCAGCCCTTCTCTGTGCCTCTGTGCCTCTGTGGTTCGGTTTTCTTTCTACCCCCCCGCCCGAAAGCGGTTGGTGATCGGATAGCGCCGGTCGCGGCCGAAGGCGCGCGCCGTGATCTTGACCCCCGGCGGCGCCTGGCGGCGTTTGTACTCGGCCCGATCGACCATGCGCCAGACCCGTTCCACCAGGGCCGGGTCGTGGCCCTTGGCGGCGATCTGGCCGGCCGACATCTCGTCCTCGATCAGGCCTTCCAAGATGGCGTCCAGAACGTCGTATGGGGGCAGGGTGTCCTGGTCGGTCTGATCGGGTTTAAGTTCGGCCGACGGCGGCTTGGTGATGACGCGCTCGGGCATTACCGGACCGTCGGGGCCAAGCGCGCCCGTCGGCCGCATCGCGTTGCGCCAGCGCGCCAGGGCAAAGACCATCATCTTGTAGACGTCCTTGAGGACCGAGAAGCCGCCGCACATGTCGCCGTAAAGGGTGGCGTAGCCGACCGACATCTCGGACTTGTTGCCCGTCGACACGACCAGGGAGCCGAACTTGTTGCTCAGCGCCATCAGGGTGACGCCGCGCGCCCGCGCCTGGATGTTTTCTTCCGTCGCGTCGGCGGCCTGCCCGGCGAAGGCCGGCTCCAGCATCTCATCGAAGGCCGTCATGGCGGGGCCGATGTCGATGCTGTCGAGATCGGCCCCGAGCAGCCCGGCAACCGCCGCCGCGTCGTCCAGGCTGTCGGTCGAGGTATAGGGCGACGGCATCATCACGCAGCGCACCCGCTCAGGCCCAAGGGCATCGACGGCGACGGCCGCCGTCAGGGCGCTGTCGATGCCGCCGGACAGCCCGATCAGGACACCGGGAAAGCCGTTCTTGGCGACGTAATCGCGCAGCCCCGTGACCAGGGCGCGGTAGACGGTCTCGGTCTCGTCGGCGTCGGGCGCCGGGGACGCCGCGTCGCAGGTCCAGTCGTCGCCGTCGCGGCGCCACCGCGAAAGCACCACCTGGGTCTCCCACGGCCGCGCCTGGACACGGCGGCCGCCATCGGCGCCGAGGACGAAGGAGGCGCCGTCGAAGACCAGCTCGTCTTGCCCGCCGACCAGGTTGACGTAGATCAGGGGCAGGCCGGATTCTCCAATCCGCTCCCGCGCCAGGTCGCTCCGCCGGCCGGTCTTGTCGCGCTCGAAGGGCGAACCGTTGATGACGATCAGGATGCGGGCGCCGGCGTCGGTCAAGTGCCGCGTCACGTCGGGCAGCCACATGTCCTCGCACACCATGACGCCAAGCGGCACGCCGCGAAAGATCAGCGGCGCGGGCCGGGAACCGGCGGAAAAAACGCGGCGCTCGTCGAAGACGCCATAGTTGGGAAGCTCGACCTTGAAGGCGGCGGCCGAAACGGCGCCGGCGTCGAGCAGCAGCGCCGCGTTGAACAGTTGACCGTCTTGCCGCCACGGCGCGCCGATCAAAACGCCCGGCCCGCCGTCCCCGGTTTCGGCGGCGAAACCGAGCACACACTCTTCCAAACGGTCCTGGAACGCCTCCTTGAGCACCAGATCCTCGGGCGGGTAGCCGGCCGCCGCCAATTCGCCGCATACCACCAACTCGGCGCCCTGGGCGGCGGCCTCGTCGCGCGCTTGGCGAATACGCTCGACATTGCCCTCCACGTCGCCGACGGTGGGGTTGATCTGCGCCAGGGCTATGGCCAGGGTGTCGGTCACTTGAGACCTAATGTTCCGGATCGGATGGGCCGTTAAAGTGGCCCGAACCCTAGGCGGCGCCCCGGGGCCTGTCAACGCCCGGTTGTCGGCGGCCGCCGTCGTTGCCGGAGACGCCAAAGCGGATGGATAATTGATCGCCAACCCCCTATCCTTGGTAAAGGCTCCATATTTCCGGATAGGCCATGAGCGACAGCAATCCCCCCGCCGGCGAGCGCCCGCCACAGACCAGCCCCACCTCGCCCAAGGAGCAGAGCCGGGCCATGGCGGAGGCGGTCATCGGCTCGTTCCTCGATCGATTGGAAGCGGAGGCCGAACGGCGCGGCGGATCGCTCAACATTGCCGACATCCGCGCCATCGGCCATGAGTTCGAAAAGAAGACCGAGGCCCTGCAGGCGGTTTTCGAGACGTCGTTCGAGAAATATGTGCAGATCCGCGAGCGCGCCGTGTGGAATCAGGCGCGCCAGTACCCGTTCGACCGCCTGATCGTCAAGAAGTTCGAACCCCTGTTCCCCGGAATGGGGGGCCGGGATTTGCGCGACGGTGGCCTGTCGCGGCGTATTCTGCCGGGCTTTTTCCTGGCCATGAACCTGATGCTGGGCGATGACGTTATCGAGGACTACCAGGCGCGCTGCCGGGCCATCATCAAACGCCTGCAGGAAAAGAGCGGCGACGCCTTCGAGTGGGACGAAGCCTATGACGACCCCGAGGCCGCCCGGGTGACCTTGGACGCGGTGGCCGCCATGGCGTCCTATTTCGGCAACCTGGAAAAACGCTCAGCCTGGTTCCTCGGCATCATCAACGACAACCTGGCGCCGCCCAATACGGCGCGCGAGGGTGAGGGCTCCGCCACCTGGCAGTTCACCAAAGAGGGCTTCCACCAGTTTCTCGCCGCCCTGTTCGCCGACGTACGCGAGACCATGAAGACCGAGGGCGGCCGGCTGACCATCACCAAGAGCCACGGCGGCGAGGCCTGCGCGGCGCTGTGGGACATTCTGGAGGAACTAAAAGCGGTCGGTGCCGGCGGCTGATCCAGGGGCGTTGGGTTGGCCTTGGTGTGATCGTCCTCGGGCATCGCGGCCCCGGCCAAGGCCCTCAGCGCTTGTGGACCAGGAACTCGCGTCCCGCCTTGACGCTGGTCTTGCCTTCGTAGGCGATGATGTCGGCGGTGGCGTAGGTCTCGGCCCAGGTTTCGGGCAGGAACGACCCGGTGCCGACGATATCGATGGGGGCGCCGGCATCGGCCATGACCTTGCACTTCTGCACGCTGAACCCCGACGAGGCGACGATCTTGACATTGCCGAAGCCGGCCTCGTCCAACTTTTCGCGTAGATGATAGATGGCCGCCGCCGATACCCCGGTGCCGGTCAGGTAGCGCAGTTCGAGCTCGCTGCGGTAGCGGCGCACGGCGACCGGCGCGTTGCGTTCAAGGACGGCATAGGATTCCTGGGGACCCAGCCCTTCGACAAAGCGCCCGCCGTGGGTATCTAGGCGCAGGCCGATACGGCCCTGAGCCGCCAACTCGGGGAAGCGGCGGCAGACGGCCAGGGCATCGGTGATTTCCTGGCCATAGAAGTCGATCAACACGACCAGATTCTGGTTGGGGAAGGACTCGGCATACATTTCGGCGGCGCGCACCGTCGATCCGGCATAGCCGATCAAGGCGTGGGGCATGGTGCCGAGTCCCCGCTCCTGGCCGAAATAATGGGCCGTGGCGTCGGTGGCGTTGCCGATGAAGCCCTTGGCGCCGGCCTGCTTCTTGGCCGCCCGGGAGCCGACCGCCGCCGCGTAGGCCATAAGCTCCGCCATCTCGGTCCCGGCGCAATGGCGCGCGTCCATGGCCAGGAATTCGACATCCGGCAGGGAGACGCACATGGAATAGGCGTTGTAGGCGGCGACGCAGGCGGATCCCAGCTTTTGCAGATAGAGGGTCTCGAGATCGACCAAGTGGTATAACGAGCCCTGCAGATAGACCAGCGGTTCGCCGGCGCCGGCCCAATCGCCTTCTTCGTACAACAGTTCGATGTCGAACGTAACGCCGCGCGCCGCCGCCATGCCTTCGAGCCATTCCACCATCAGGCGCGGCGTGAAGATAACCGGACGGCGCATGAAGACGGCGTAGGTGACGTCGGTGTCGCCGAAGCGGCGCACCGTCTCCTTGGTTTTGACGAAATAGCGGTCGGTCCAGCGCGCAACCTCGGCGTCGTTGGGCCACACGGCGGGTTTCTTTTTCTTGCCGGTCATGGCAGACGGCGATCCCGGCCGATCAGGAACCGACCGCGGCGCGGCCATGCTTGGCGTTGGCGCCGTTAACTCGGTTCTCTTTCAACGCCTCGGCGACGCGGAAGGCGACCTCCAGGGCCTGTTCGGCGTTGAGGCGCGGATCGCAATGGGTGTGATAGCGGTCGGCGAGACCGGCCTCGGTGATGGCCTTGGCGCCGCCCACGCACTCGGTCACGTCTTGTCCCGTCAGTTCCAGATGGATGCCGCCGGCATGGGTCCCTTCGGACTTGTGGGCAGCGAAGAAGCCGCTCACCTCGGCCAGGATGCGGTCGAAGTGGCGGGTCTTGTAACCGTTGGCGCTGGCCACCGTGTTGCCGTGCATGGGGTCGCATATCCACACCACCTTGCGGCCCTCGCGCTCTACGGCGCGGATCAGCGGCGGCAACAACTGTTCGACCTCCTCCCCGCCCATGCGGACGATGACGCACAATCTTCCCGCCTCGTTATCGGGGTTCAGGGTATCGATGTTGCGCAGCAATTCGTCGACCTCGGTCGTCGGGCCCGCCTTGATGGCCAGGGGATTAGCGACGCCGCTGAGAAACTCGACATGGGCGCCGTCGGGCTGGCGCGTGCGGTCGCCGATCCACAACAGATGGGCCGAGGTGTCGTACCAGTCGCCGGTCGTGCTGTCGACGCGGGTCATGGCTTCCTCGTAGCTCAGCAAGAGCGCCTCGTGGGAGGTGAAGAAATCGGTCTCGCGGATCTGCGGCGTCGTCTCCGAGGTCAGGCCGCAGGCGGCCATGAAGGCAAGGGTCTCGTCGAGCCGATTGGCGAGATCGCGATAGCGTTCGCCCTGGGGGCTGTCGGCGACGAAGCCCAGCGTCCATTGGTGGACCTTGTGAAGATCGGCGTAGCCGCCCTGGGCAAAGGCGCGCAGCAGGTTAAGCGTGGCCGCCGACTGGTTGTAGGCCTGTACCAGGCGCTCGGGATCGGGGACGCGGGCGGCTTCGGTGAAGTCCATGCCGTTGATCATGTCGCCGCGATAGCTGGGCAGGCTTACCCCGTCGACGGTCTCGGTGTCCGACGAACGCGGCTTGGCGAACTGGCCGGCCAGGCGCCCGACCTTGACCACCGGACAGGCGGCGCCATAGGTCAGCACGACGGCCATCTGCAACAGGACGCGGAAGGTGTCGCGGATGTTGTCGGGATGAAACTCGGCGAAGCTTTCGGCGCAGTCGCCGCCCTGCAGCACGAATCCCTTGCCTTCGGCGACCTGGGCCAGGGCCGATTTCAGGCGCCTGGCCTCGCCGGCGAAAACCAGGGGCGGATAGGTGCCGAGGCGTCCCTCCACCTTGGCCAGGGCCTTGGCGTCGGGGTATTCGGGCGCCTGAAGAATGGGTTTGGTGCGCCAACTCCTTGGCGTCCATTTGCCGGCCATCGATGTCCTCATTCCCAGAATGGATTGAATGAACCAAGGGATATACGCGGGTATTGAGACTTTTTCCAGAAAAAGTGCGGTCCGTGCTATGGCTTGTCGCTTGATCGATCACTGAGACAGGAGGCAACGAAATGGATGTTCGCATGGATGGGCGCATCGCCCTGATCACCGGCGGCAGCCGGGGGCTGGGTCGCGCCATGGCGCTCAAATTCGCCGAGGCCGGCGCCAAGGTCGCCATTGTTGCCCGGCGCGGCGATGTCCTCGAAGAGACGCGGGCCGAAATCGCCGGGCGGACCAAGGCCCGGGTCGCGGCCTTCCCGTGCGACGTAAGCAAGGCCGAAGAGACCGAGGCGGTGTTTGCGTCCGTGGTCGGCGAATTCGGCCACCTCGACATTTTGGTCAACAACGCCGGGCGCTCCGAGACGGGCGCCTTCGAGGACATCACCGACGCGGTCTGGCAGGCCGATTTGGAGCTCAAGCTGTTCGCCGCCATCCGCCTGGCCCGTCTGGCCTTTCCCGGCATGAAGGAGCGGCGCTGGGGGCGCATCGTCAACGTGCTCAACACGGGCGCCAAGGTGCCGCGGCCGGGGGGTGCTCCGACGGCGGTATCGCGCGCCGCCGGCATGGCCCTGACCAAGGTTCTGGCCGGCGAGGGGGCGCCCCATAACGTTTTGGTCAATGCGCTGTGCACCGGATCATTGGTCACCGATCAGGTGGTGCGCCGCCATCGAAATCTTACATCCGATATGTCGCTCGACGACTATATCGCCCAACAGGGCGAGGCAATTCCCCTCGGCCGCATGGGCGACGCCGAGGAATACGCCAACATGGCCTGCTTCCTGGCTTCCGACGCCGCCTCTTACGTCACCGGGACGGCCATCAACGTCGACGGCGGCCGCTGTCCCGTGGTTTAGGGTCCGCGCCCCGTCACGGATGGCTGCTTTCGACGACGCATTTGCGTAAGATCAAAGAGCAAATCCCGAGCAAACGAAATCGTTTGCGACGACGCATTTGCGAAAACAATTCGATAGAGCATTCTCCGTGAGCGTGAGCGATCGGAATATGCTCTAACCGATCAGTCTCTCGATTTCGGTTTTCAGCTCGCTCCTGGTGAACGGCTTGGAGACGTGACCGATGCCTTCGGGCAGAGGGGCATCTTGGGGTTCCCACCGTTTCCAAACCCTATGGGCCGTCACATATATCACTGGAATTCGATACAGTTCCCGGATTTTCCTGGTTGCGTCCCGGCCATCCATTTCGCCGGGCAATTTAATGTCCATGAGGACCAGGTCCGGCTTGTCCCGGCCCGCCTGCTCGACCGCTTCCTCGCCGGTCATGACGAGGCCGATCACCTCATAGCCCAGATCACCCACGATCTGCGCCTCGTCCATGGCGATGATCGATTCGTCCTCGACGATCAGGATACGTTTCTTCGTCATGACGGTTTGTCGGGGAAAGTGATCCGAACACGGGTGCCATCACCGCCGTTAAACTCAACCACGCCACTCAGCTTCAAGGTCAGCGCATGAACCAATTTCATGCCCAGGGATTTGCTCTGTCGAGGATCAAATTCCGCCGCCAACCCTATTCCGTCGTCGGCAACGGCCAATTCGATCTTCTTTCCTTTCTGGCGGAGGGAAACCTCGATGGTGCCGGAGCGGCCGTCGGGGAAGGCGTGCTTGAGGCTGTTGAACAACAACTCGCTGACGATTTGACCGCAAGGAATCGCCTGATCCATACCGAAGACGATATCGTCGATGTCGAGACGGAATGAGATGTCCTTGGCGTCCTCCCCACTGCTTGCCTTCGTATCGCCCACAATTCTGTCCAAGTAACCCCTGGCATTGATGGAGGCCAGATCATCGGATTGATGAAGGCTTTCGTGTATGCGCGCCATGACCAAGACGCGGCGTCTGCTGTCATTCAGCGCTTCGATGGAACGGCTGTCGGTTTCGGCGCCGGCCTGCAGCGACAGCATACTGGAAATCACCTGCAGGTTGTTTTTGACCCGGTGATGGATTTCCTGGAGCAGGGTTTCCTTTTCCTCGAGCGATTCCTTGGTACGCTCTTCCGCCTGCTTGAAATCGGTAATTTCGGTGGTAAAGCCACCAATGCCGACAACTGCCCCAGCCTCGTTCACGACGGGAAACTTGGTGGTCAACAAGGTTATCCCACGGTGGTTTACGCCTGGAAATTCGCGTTCCAGTCTGACCGGGGCGACAGTGTCCAACACTTGTTGGTCAATGGCGGCGAACCTATCCGCGGCTTCCTTGGACACAAGTTCGTGAGCGGTCTTCCCCAAAGCCTTGCCATCGGGAATGTTGTGCAGGTTTCGCCACTGTTTATTAACCAGTAGATAACGTCCCTGGAGGTCCTTGAGGGATATGGCGGAAGGCGAGTTTTCCGTTACGGCCATCAACCGCGCCTCGCTCTCGCGCAAAGCTTCCTCGGCTTCCTTGCGCTCGGTAATTTCCTCCACGACGCAAGTGACGCCGACAACCGCGCCGTCCTCCGACCTGACGGGAAGATAATTGTGTTGGAAGCTCCGTAATTTCCCCGGCTCAGCCACCGTTTCCGCTTCGACCGTTCGCCCGTGGATGGGCTCGCCGGTTTCGAGGACGTGGCGAAGATGCTGGGCGACGGCTTCGGCCGCATAGGGATGAACCTCGCCGATCGACCGGCCCAGATGATCTTTCGCCGACATGCCGTTCAGCGCCGCCAGCCATGCGTCGATTTGCCGATATTTCAGGTCCGTATCGAACGAACAAAGGCCGATCCCCACCTCGTTGTAGAGGCGTTGCACCCCTTCGGAGAGCTGATAGGGGGGTTTTCCCTCCGCCGGTTCTTGATGTCCGAACTCCAGTTCCCGAACGCGGCGGCGCAGCGCCGCGATCTCTTCGCTAAGCTGCGCCTTGGTCTTTCGGGAACTTCGTTCCTTCACTGGTTCGCCCCGCATGTGCCCAACCTGGCCTAACCATGTCCCTATTAGATAGGGATTATCGGGGCAAGATTGAACGGCTATTTTCGACAAGCCCGACGTCCCATGCCGATTCCTTGGATGGCGGCGGCCGGACATGGCGGAAACTTCGCCGCGGGTCCGTTGCTAGGCGCTTAGCGGACATCGCCGTGGCGGGCTATCATCTCATTGCGGCGTCGTTTAAGAGTACACGACCCGGTGGGCGACTGCCAGCCCGACTGAGGCGTTGCTTGCAAGGAGTCCGGCCATGAACGACGAAACCCCTTCCAATCGCCCCACAGCCTCGATCTTCGATGCCGGTCTCTTTGTCCACACCGCGCCCTTCATGGGGGTCGCCAACGACTACGACCTCACCGATTGCCGCCTGGCGATCCTCGGCATCCCCTATGATTGGGGGGTGCATCCGGTGCGCATCGGCTCGCGCCTCGGGCCGGCGGCGATCCGCGAGCAATCGGCGCTGGTGCGTCCCTATCAGCCGCCGCTGGCGGACTATGATCCGCGTCAGCGCCTCGGCGTCGTCGATTGCGGCGACGCCCGGGTGACGCCGAGCCGCATCGACGAATCCTTCGAAGCGATCGAGGCGGCGATGTTGCGCATCCTGGAGTGCGGCGCCCGGCCCCTGACCATGGGCGGCGACGGGATGGTGAGCCTGCCCCAGCTTCGCGCCCTTCATAAACATCATCCGGACTTGGTCGCTCTCCATTTCGATGCCCATACCGACACCGCGCCGACCGTCGGCCAGCACAAGTACACGACGGGGACGACCTTCACCCGGGCCGCCGAGGAGGGCGTCGTCGATGCCCAAAACTCGATCCACATCGGGCCGCGCGGGTCGATCCCCATGCAGGGCATTTTCGAACACACCCGCGAGCAGGGCTACGAACTGATCACCGGCGGCGAGCTTATGGAGCAAGGCATCCCGGCGATGCTCAAGCACGTCCACGCGCGCCTGGGGGGAAGGCCGGTGCAACTGGTGTGGGACATGGACGTTTTCGACCCCTCTTGCGCGCCCGGCGTCTGCACGCCGACCTGGGGCGGCCTGACGGCGCGCGAGGGATTGGCCCTTTTGCAAGGATTGGCCGGCCTCGACTTCGTCGGCTTCGACGTCAACACCGTCAGCCCGCCCCACGACGTCGGCGGCATGACGGCGTTCCTGGCCGCGACCGTGATGCGCGAATGCATGGTCCTGGCCTGCCACGCGCTGGGCTTGCACGAGGGCTGAGCGGGTCGCCGCTTAGAGTATTTTCAGTTCACATGCGTTCACCGAAAAATCTTTAACACTTTGATTTGACCGCAAATACGTCGTCGCGGATGGTTCCATCCGCTCGGGATTTGCTTTAGCGCTCTCGGAAGGGCCTCGGCGCGCTGCCCGGATGGCCGAAGTCGCGGGGCTCCAGGCCGGCGTGGAACCAGCAGAAGAAATTGTAGACGTCGTAGACCGGCAGGCCGATGGCCTCGCTGAGCGCCCGCGTGAAGGGCACCATGCGGGTGCACTCGACGACCACGGCGCCGATGTCGGGATTGTCGGCGACCAGGCCGCGCCCCGCCTCGATGACATCCTCTTCGCAGGCCGCCATGTCGACCTCGGGCAGGCCCCCGTACATGGTGCGGTTGAACTCGCGCCCGTTGTCGGTGCCGGCGATCGGGGTATCGGCCGGAACGCCGGCCGCCGCCAGATGGTCGGGCCCCAGTTCCCTCTTCCACACCGTCAGCACCCCGACCCGCTTGCCCGGCGGCAGCAGGCGCTGGACGAAGGGCACCTGCATCAGCGACGAGGTCGCCACCGGCACCTTGCAATGGGCCGCGAGGTCTTTCTGGAACAGCCCCAGGAAGCCGCAGGTGGCGGCGATACCGTCCGCCCCTTCGGCGATCAGTTCGTCGGCGGCCTTCTTGAAATCGTCGAGGAGTCCCTTGCCGTGCTTTAGGACGACGCGCTCCGGCGTTGCTTCGTGCACCACTTTGTAGAGCACCGGGAAAGGCCAGGTGCGGGCGTTGTTGGGATCGCCCGGGATGCGCGGGTGCTGGGTATTGAGGACGAGGATACCGAGGCGCGCGCCGTAGGTGGTCTTGCCGCCGAAGGCTGTTCTGTCGGTCATGGCCGATCCTCTCAACGCTCTCTGAAGGGCCTGGGCGCGCTACCCGGATGGCCGAAGTCGCGCGGTGCCAGGCCGCCATGGAACCAGGTAACGAAACTATAGATATCATAAACCGGCAAGCCGATCTTCTGCGCCAGCGCCTTGGAGAACGGCGCCATGCGCGTACACTCGACGACCACAGCGCCGAGGTCCCGATGTTCGGCCACCAGGGCGCGCCCGGCGGCCAGCACGTCGGCCTCGCAGGCCGCCATGTCGGCCATCGGCTCGGCCCGGTTCATGGTGCGGTTGAACTCGCAAGAATCGTCGGTACTGCCGACCGGCGTATCGGGGGGCGCCCCGGCGGCGGCCAGGTGGTCGGCGCCGAGCGACGGGCCGTTGGCGGTCAGCACCCCGACCCGCTTGGCGGGCGGCAACAGGGCCTGGACCGGGGCGATCTGCATCAGCGACGAGGCGGCGACCGGCACTTTGCAGTGGGCGGCGAGCTGGTCTTGAAACAGGGCCAGGAAGCCACACGTCGTGGTCAGCCCGTCGGCGCCGGTCGCCACCAGTTCGGCGGCGGCGTCGAGAAAGACATCGAGCAAGCCCTCGGCGCGGCCCCGGATGACCCGCTCCGGCGAGGCGCCGCGCACCACCTTGTAGAGGACCGGAAAGGGCCACGTCGTGGCATTGACCGGATCGCCCGGAATGCGCGGATAGTCTGTGTCCAGGATGAGGATGCCAAGGCGCGCCCCATAGACGGTCTTGCCGCCATGGGCCAGGCGCGGTGACGGGGCCGGAGACGAGGCGGCCGGACGGGTGGCGCCGTCGCTAACGTCGTCCATGGCTCCGCCCCCCTTTCAGCCGCCTGGAGGCGCATGATGCCTCGCCGCCGGGGTCCGTACAAGGGCCGCCCGGGGGCGGGGATGGGGTGGTTTTTAGGAACGTCCCCTCCATCCCACCCGCGATATTCACCCTCACGCCGCCTTTTCCACCTCGCGCGCAATCTGTTTGCCGACGTCGCGCTCGGCGACGGCCAAGTTATATTGCGCCTGTAGATTGATCCAGAACAGCGCGTCGTTGCCGAAATAGCGGCCGAGGCGGAGCGCCGTCTCGGCGCTGATCGAGCGCTTGGCGTTGAGAATGTCGACGATGCGGCCCGACGATACGCGTAGCGCCCGCGCCAGGGCGTTCGCCGAAAGGCCGTGCGCCGCAAGCTCGCGGCGCAGGATACGTCCGGGATGGATGGGTACCATGATGGTGCTCCTCAATGATAATCGACGATCTCGACGTCATGCGCGTCGCCGTCCTTGAAGCGAAAGCAAATCCGCCACGGCCCATTGACCGTTATCGCCCATTGGCCCTTGCGGCCGCCCTTGAGTGCATGCAGGCCGACACTCTTGAGCGGGCTGATGTGATCGAGCCGGCTGGACGCGTTCAGGATCGCCAGCAGGTCCAGCGCCGCGTCGACCTCGATCCCTCGAAACCGCGATTTGCCGGTCTCGAACAAGCGCCGCGTCGCCGAGTTGCCCCAAGACCGTATCACTTGAAGAGGCTACTACGTATCGCGTAGTACGTCAAGTAGAGCGGGTGCCCGGTGCTTTTCTTAAAGTGCCGAAAAGAGACCGACCGCTCCTCGGAGAGCACACGAAAATGTGAACGGCGATCGTCTTCGAATCAATCGAAATTGAAATTGATTGTCGTTATTACTTGCCCTCCCGATCACAAGGAAACAGGGATATCGGTCCCCGAGAACCCGGAGGAGGTATCATGGATCGCATGACGGCCAAGGATTTCGATCAGGAACTGCTGGATCTCTATGACGGCTACGCCCACGGGCTTATCGAGAGGCGCGAGTTTTTCGATCGCGCCGGGAAATTCGCCGTCGGCGGGGTTACCGCCGCCACTCTTCTTGAGACGCTCTCGCCCGATTACTCGCTCGCCAGTCAGGTCGACAAGGCCGACCCGCGCATCAAGGGCGAGTTTATCGACTACGCCTCGCCCAAGGGCCATGGGACCGTGCGCGGATACCTGGTCCGGCCGGCCACGGGCGGCAAGCGGGGCGGCGTTGTCGTCGTCCACGAGAACCGCGGCCTCAACCCCTATATCGAAGACGTTGCCCGGCGCGTCGCGGTGGCCGGCTTCACGGCCCTGGCGCCCGATGGGCTGACCTCGCTCGGCGGCTATCCCGGCACCGACGACGAAGGCAAGGTAATGCAAAAGAAGCTCGACAAAGGCAAGCTGTTGGAAGACTTCTTTGCCGCCTTCAGGCACCTTAAATCGGACGCCAACTCAAACGGCAAAGTGGGCGTGGTCGGCTTTTGCTATGGCGGCGGGGTGAGCAACGCCATGGCCGTCCAATATCCCGATCTGGCCGCCGCGGCACCCTTTTACGGAAGCCAGCCGAAAGAAGCCGACGTTGCCAAGATCAAGGCGCCCTTGCTGTTGCACTACGCCGCCCTCGATAAGCGCATCAACAAGGGGTGGCCGGCCTACGAAGCGGCGCTGAAGGCCCAGGGCAAGGAATACACCGCTCATATGTATCCCGACGTCAACCACGGTTTCCATAACGACACGACGCCGCGCTACGACAAGGCGGCGGCGGAACTGGCCTGGTCGCGGACGATCGCGATCTTTAAGGCGAAGCTCGCCTAGGCGGCCGGCGCGGCGGGCAAATCGTGGTAAGGTGAGAAGGCGCGCCTGAAATCCGAGGCGGGCAAGAGGGATTTATCCCATGGCCGCATTCAACGTGAACGGAAAACCGGTGTCGGTGGCGGCGGAGCCGGACACGCCCCTGCTCTGGGCCATCCGCGAACATCTCAAGCTCACGGGAACCAAATTCGGTTGCGGCGCCGGACTTTGCGGGGCCTGCACCGTGCACCTCAACGGCGAGGCTGTAAGGTCCTGCCAGACGGCGCTGTCCGATGTTGAGGGCGCATTGGTGACGACAATCGAGGGTTTATCTCGGGATTCGAGCCATCCCCTGCAAAAGGCCTGGGTGGCCGAGCAGGTTCCGCAATGCGGTTATTGTCAGTCGGGACAGATCATGAAAGCGGCGGAGCTTTTGCGGCATAACCCGTCGCCGTCGCGCGATCAGATCGTCGACCACATGGATGGGAATATCTGTCGCTGCGGCACCTATGTGCGGATCATCGCCGCGATCCAGCGTGCGTCGAGGGAGGGCTAGGTCATGGCCTCCATCGAACGCCAAGGACCGCAACTCTCGCGTCGAGACTTTCTTGCAAGCACGGCCGGTCTTACCTTCGCTGTCGCTTTCGGCGCTAAGGGCCTATCGGTGATGTCGGAGGCCGAGGCCAGGACCGCGGAGCGCGGGATCGGCGCCTGGGTGCGCGTTTCCCCCGACAACTCGATCACCATCATAACCCCTGCGGCCGAGATGGGTCAGGGTTCGATGACCGGCGTGCCGGTGGCCCTGGCCGAGGAATTGGATGCCGATTGGTCCAAGGTCACGTTGGAGATGGCCCGGGCCGACCCCGCGGTCTACGGCTATTCCAGCTGGGGTGGGCGCAAGAGCATGGGGATCTACGGCAGCCGCGCGGTCATGATGTATTTCGACCAGATGCGCAAAGCCGGTGCCCAGGTCCGCAAGGTCTTGATGCAGGCGGCGGCGCAAAGGTGGGGTGTGGACGCCGACGAACTCATCACCGAGCCCAGTGTCGTCGTCCATCGGATTTCCGGCCGGCGAATGAGCTATGGCGAGGTCGCGGCCTTCGCCGAAGCCGCGGCGGAAATGCCGCGAGTGTCAAAGAGCGAGCTCAAGACAAAAAACCAGTTCCGCCTTATCGGTAAGCCGGTTGCGCGCCACGATATCCCGGCCAAGGTCAACGGGACCGCGCAATATTCCATCGACGTGCAGCTTCCCGGCATGGTCTATGCCTCGACGGTACACGGCCCGGTTCACTTGGCCGGACCGGAGAGCTGGAACGATCGCGAGATGCGCGCGCTCAAGGGCGTGATCGACGTCGTCAAGCTGGACCACGGCGTCGTGGTCGTCGCCGACACGTTCGAGCACGTGATCCGGGCGCGCAACGCTCTTGACGTCACCTGGAAGACGGGCGCCCGCGCCGAAGGCTACAATTCGGAAAAGGCACTCGATGCGACCTACGCGGCGATTGCCAAGGACGAGGGCGCACCGTCCTCCGTGGTCAAGACGAACGGTGACGTTGAAGCCGTCTTCGACCGCGCCGCCAAGGTTTACAAGGCGGACTTCCGGAGTGATTACGGTTACCACGCCCAAATGGAGCCCTTGAACGGCGTCGCCCGCTTCAACGCCGCCGGCGATGAGGTGGAGATCTGGGAAGGAACCCAGGCGCCGGGTGCATCGCGCCAACGGATCGCCCGCGCACTCGGCTTCGAGACGAGCCAGGTGATCCATCACCAGCAATACATGGGCGGTGGTTTCGGGCGGCGGTCGAATACCGACTATACCGTCGAGGCAGCCCTGATCGCACGTGCCGTCAAGCGGCCGGTGAAGATGATCTGGACCCGCGAGGAAGACCTCGCCTTCGCCATGTTCCGTCCCCAGACCTTGCAGTGTGTCGAAGCGGCCTTGGATGAAGACGGTAAGGTCGCGGGCTGGCGTCACTGCGTCGTCGGCGACGGCGGCGGGCTGACCCACTCGGGGATCAAGCTCGACAGATACTATGGGATTCCCAATTTACGCATTGAACATCGGGGTGTCTCCCACGGCATCCGCCTTAAGCACTGGCGGGCCGTGGCCCATCCCTTCAACATCTTCGCCATCGAAGGGCTCGTCGACGAGATGGCGGCAGCGGTTGGCCAGGACCCGCTTGAGTTCCGCCGCCAGCGCCTGGCCCTGACGGCCAAGGCCAAGCGCGTGTTCGACGCCGTCGAGACGATGTCCGAGTGGAAGGCCCAGAGGCCGCAAGGTCGGGCGCTGGGGCTGTCGGTCACGGAACGGTCGGGCTCGCTCGGTGCCGGCGTGGTCGAGATTTCACTCGACAGCGAGACCGGCGAGATTCGCGTCCACAAGGTATGGGTCGCGGTTGACGGCGGCACCATCGTCCAGCCGGAGATGGCGCGGCGCAACGTCGAAAGCGGTATCGTCTATGGTCTTTCGAGCGTCTTGAAGGAACGTGCAACCATCAAGGACGGCGCGGTGGAGCAATCCAACTTCCACGATTACGAGGTCTTGAGGATGTCGGAAGCGCCGGAAGAACTCCACGTCCAGTTCATCGACCGCGACACCAAGCCGACCGGCTTGGGCGAGATCGGCAATCCGTTCATCGGCGCGGCGGTCGCCAACGCGTTCCACGCGCTCACGGGAAGGCGGCTTTATCACATGCCGTTCACCCGGGACCGGGTACTGGCCGCGCTTGAGGCCTGATTCGCCTTGAAAATTACTTCGGTTGCGGGCCCAGCCGGTGTTCGTGATGCTCGACCGCGAAGACGTGACCAAACAGGTTGCCAGTGGCGGATGTTGCCTCGGGAGTTCCCGCCGCGCAGCACGATCCAGCGTTACTTTTACGCCTGGCGTTC